>JAPKBO010000225.1 GCA_028823395.1 Planctomycetota bacterium
GACTCCCCCCTCAGCAGTTTGGCTACTTCCTGGCAAGTCAGACTCAGGGCTTCGTGCCCAACCCGGGTGGGAGTCAAGGCAACCTATGCCTGGGGGGGACCATCGCACGCTTCGTCGCCCAACTTGGGAATTCTGGACCAACCGGACAGATCGCGATTGACGTGGATACCAGTGCGATACCCCTCAGCCCGCCGATCACGGTGCAACCGGGAGAGACCTGGAGTTTTCAGCTCTGGTTTCGCGACAAGAACCCCGGTCGTACCTCTAATTTCACAGACGGAATAGCCGTAGCCTTCAGCTGATGACGGTCAGTGGGGCAACTCCAAGAACACTGCGCCGTATAGGCAGCAGCAGCCTGCCACGACGCACATGTGCCAGACGAAGTGGAACCAGCGCTTGTGATCATGCAGGTAGAAACCAACACCGAATGTGAAGGCGGCCCCGGCGGAGAAAATTAGGACGAGCGTGGCCGTCTGCAGGGCCTCGACCATGGGGCCGATGGCGATGATTCCCACCCAACCCAAGCCCAGGTAAAGGAGCATGGAGAAGGCTTCGTAGCGGCCCGTGAAGAACAGTTTGAAGACTACGCCAAAGCTGGCGACACCCCAGACGATTCCGAACAGGGTCCAGCCCCAAATGCTCGGCAGGCTAGTCAGGCAGAAGGGCGTGTAGCAGCCGGCGATCATCAGGAAGATACTGGCGTGATCGATCACCCGCAGAATCCGCCGGCGCCGGGGTTGGACGGATGAGTGATACACCGTAGAGGCGCCCAACGTCGCGAGCATGGAAATCCCGAAGACTGCGCACCCCGTGACGTGCAGGGCGGTGCCGCGCTGTGCGGCTTCAACCAAAAGGAAAGGGAATACAATCAGCGCGACCAGGAAACCCAATCCATGACTAGTGGCGTTGAGAAGTTCCTCCCTGCGATTCCACTTGGGCTCCATGGATAAACCGTACCATGGCCGCGTGAAGTTCGCGCATTCGTTGATTGGGCTGTACCTCTTGGGTGCATGTGCAGAGGATCCCACACCGCGGCCAGAGCGGGCTGCCGGGCAAAGTCCCAATGTGATTCTCATTCTTGCTGACGACCTGGGGTATGGAGACTTGGGCTGCTATCAGCCTGCGTCGAAGATCCCAACGCCCAGCCTCGATCGCCTGGCCTCGCAGGGGTTGCGCGGTCTCGATTCGCACTCCCCCTCGGCTGTCTGCACCCCGACGCGTTATGGAATCCTCACTGGACGTTACGCGTGGCGAACCTGGTTGCAGCAGTCGGTACTGCTTGAGTGGGATCCCCCTCTGATCGAAGAAGGTCGGCTGACCCTTCCGGCCATGTTGGGTCAGCATGGATTCCACAGCGCCTGCATCGGCAAGTGGCATCTTGGCTGGGATTGGCCCATCACGGCCGGTCGCTCTCCAAATCGCGGCGGCGGCCGCGGGCTTGATTCCGTTAGCGTGGACTTTTCCAAGCCGATCGCGGGAGGCCCGACCTCTCGCGGGTTTGACCATTACTTCGGCCATGACGTGCCCAACTTCCCGCCTTACTGTTTCATTGAGGATGACCGTGTTGTCGTGGAGCCAAGTGAAACCAAGTTACAGCAGTTCTTTGGGATCCCCGGTCCCATGGCGCCCGGTTGGAAGCCCGAGGCGGAGCTGCCGGAGCTGACTTCTCGGGCCGTGGCCTATATCAAGGAACGGGCGACGACCCCCGAGCGCCCCTTCTTCCTGTTCTTCACGATGCCAGCGCCGCACACGCCCATTGCTCCTCTCGAAGAGTTCAGGGGCAAGAGCGGGGCGGGCATCTACGGCGATTTCGTACATCAAGTGGACCACAGTGTCGGCCGTGTGCTTGAAGCGGTGGATCAGGCTGGAATTGCCCAAGACACGCTGGTCATTTTTGCATCGGACAATGGTTCGCCCGGCCGCAGTGGTGAGGACATGTGTGGCGAGGTTCGGAGCGTGACCCTAGAGACCGGCCACGATCCCAATCTGCCGTGGCGTGGAATCAAGGCAGACATACACGAGGGGGGGCACCGCGTGCCCTTCATCGTGCGCTGGCCAGGGGTCGTCATGCCGGGGACCGTCACAGATGAGGTCACGTGTCACACGGATCTATTCGCCACCCTCGCCGAAATTGTGGGCCATCCACTTGGAAACGAAGCGGGCCAGGATTCCTACAGCCTGCTTGATGTGTGGAAGGGACAGGAGAGTGCCGAGCCCTTGCGTGAAGCCACCATGCACCACTCCATCGATGGGCTCTTTGCCCTGAGGCAAGGCAAGTGGAAGCTCATCTTCGGTCGCGGGACGGGAGGATGGACGGCACCCTCGCGTGTGCCCGTAGGCCCGGGAGAACCCGCCGGCCAGCTTTACGATCTTGAGACAGACCCGATGGAGAAAGCCAATGTGTTCGCCGATCACCCCGAAGTAGTGGAATCTATGGTGGAACTGGCTCGCTCCTACGTGGACGCGGGGCGGAGCGTGCCCGTGCGGTAGCAAGCGGGTGATCGATCTGTAGTCCCGAATGGGTTTGAATTTCGTAGGCTCTGTGCCCCGCATGAGCCTCTCTCCTCGAAATCCTTCCGGTACTGCCGCCATGGTTCTCTTGACCCTCTCAGGTCTCGTTCTGTCTTCCTGCGTCTCGCTTCCCGCATCACCTCTGCAAGACGAGGCGCCGGGCGAACCCGAATCCGTTCTAAACTCAAGTACCTTCGCCGGACTTGGCTTGCGAAATCTGGGGCCAGCACTGATGTCCGGGCGCATCGCCGACATCGCTCTGCATCCCGATGATCCGAGTACCTGGTACGTGGCCGTCGGCAGCGGCAACGTCTGGAAGACAATCAACGCGGGTACGACGTGGACACCGATCTTCGAGGACCAGGGCTCCTACTCCACCGGTTGCATCACCATTGACCCGAACTCTCCCGACACGATCTGGTTGGGAACGGGAGAGAACGTCGGGGGACGCCATGTTGGTTTCGGAGACGGCGTGTACGTTAGCCGTGATGGCGGCGAGAGTTGGAACAACGTGGGGCTTGGCGCATCCGAGCACATTGGGAAGATTCTTATCGATCCGCGTGACTCCGATACGGTGTATGTCGCATCCCAGGGGCCTCTATGGTCCGGCGGCGGCGAGCGCGGCTTGTTCAAGAGCACCGACGGCGGAGGATCTTGGAGCCTCATTCTGTCAGGGGGACCCTATACGGGGGTCAACGACGTCATTTTGGATCCATCGCAGCCCGACGTTCTTTATGCGTCCAAGCACCAACGCTTGCGCACGGTAGCGTCCTTACTCAATGGTGGGCCTGAGTCGGGCTTGTTCAAGTCGGTAGACGGAGGAGCGAATTGGGCTGAGCTGACCCGCGGCCTACCGTCTGAGGACAAGGGGCGGATTGGACTCGCCCTTGCGCCTGAGGATTCATCGATCGTCTACGCCACTATCGAACTCGGCCCACGCAAGGGTGGTTTCTATCGTTCCACGGATTCAGGGGAGAGTTGGGAGAAGCGCAACGACTACATGTCAGGTGGCACGGGACCCCACTACTATCAAGAGATTTGGCCCAGTCCCCACGCGCCCGGAACTGTTTTCCAGGCTGACGTATGGATGCAGGTGACCCGCGATGGTGGTGCAACGTTCAACCCCGTAGGCGAGGCGAATAAGCACTCGGACAACCATGCCTTAGCCTTCCATCCCACTGATCCCGACTACCTCTTGTCCGGTTGCGATGGCGGCCTCTACGAGACGTTTGATCAGGGTGCTACTTGGAAGTTTGTCGCCAACTTACCCGTGACGCAGTTCTACAAGGTGGCAGTGGACGATGCCGAGCCTTTCTACAACGTCTACGGCGGGACTCAGGACAACTCCACCCAGGGAGGTCCCTCGCGCACGGACAGCGCTAACGGTATTCGCAATGCGGACTGGTTCATAACCGTCTTCGCCGATGGCCATCAACCCGCCACGGAGCCGGGTAACCCGGACATCGTTTATTCGGAGTGGCAAGAGGGGAACCTCGTGCGCACAGATCGGCGTACGGGTGAGATCGTCTACATCCAGCCGCAGCCCGCTGAGGACGAACCCTCGGAACGATTCAACTGGGACGCGCCTATCCTCGTCAGTCCGCACTCGCCCACGCGACTTTATTACGCCAGCCAGAGGGTCTGGCGTTCGGAGAACCGAGGGGATGAATGGGAGGCCATCAGTGAAGACTTGACTCACCGTGCAGATCGCTTGCGGACTCCGATGATGGACCGCGTGTGGAGCGTAGACGCGCTCTGGGACCTGATGGCCATGTCGAAGTTTGGGACGATCACGTCCTTGGCGGAATCTCCCTTGGTTCAGGGTCTCCTCTACGCCGGCACGGATGACGGCCGAATTCAGGTCAGTGAAGACGGAGGAGGGTCATGGCGTGCCGTGGATTCGTTGCCGGACGTGCCCGATGGATTCTTCGTCAACGACCTGAAGGCCGATCTCTTCAACCCCGATGGTGTCTATGTATGCGTCGACAACCATAAGACGGGTGATTACCAGCCCTACCTTTTGCACAGCACCGACCGGGGAGTGACCTGGCAGTCCATCGCTGGCGACTTGCCTGCTCGCCACCTCTGTTGGCGCCTCGTCCAGGATCACGAGCGCGCAGAGTTGCTCTTCCTGGGAACGGAATTCGGAGTGTTCTTCAGCGTTGATGCTGGCGATCACTGGGTGAAGCTTACCGGGGGCACTCCCAACATCCCGTTCCGTGACCTGGCCATCCAGCGCAGGGAAAGCGATCTGGTTGGGGCGAGCTTCGGCCGCGGCTTTTGGATTCTGGACGACTATTCTCCCCTGCGAGAAGTCAGCACTGAAGTGTTGGAGCAGGAAGCGGCGCTATTCAGTGTGCGCGATGCAGATTGGTACGTGCCCAGGCCCACACTTGGTAGCGGGGGCAAGGCCTCTCAAGGGGACTCTTACTATGTAGCGGAGAACCCGCCGTTTGGTGCGACCTTCACCTACTACTTGCGCGAGAGCCTGAAGAGTCGCAAGGCCGCCCGTCAGGAAGCCGAGGGCAAAATCGCGGAGGAGGGTGGCGACACGCCGACTCCCGGCTGGGATGTCTTGCGCGAAGAAGAGCTAGCACCCAGTCCTTCAGTGGAGTTGGTGGTTCGCGATAGCCAGGGTGCGTTGGTGCGCCGGTTGGCAGGTGCGGCCCAGAAGGGAATGCATCGGGTTACCTGGGACTTGCGCAGACCTGCGGTAGATGCTTGGTCGCGGGGTGAAAAGAGTG
>JAPKBO010000032.1 GCA_028823395.1 Planctomycetota bacterium
GCAATGGGGTGTCTGCTTGCGCCACTTGTGATGGGGCTTTCTTTCCCGGCAAGCACGTGTTGATCGTGGGTGGCGGAGACTCGGCTATGGAAGAGGCCATTTACCTGACGCGATTCGCAAGCAAGGTGACCGTCGTTCACCGCCGCGAGGGATTCAGCGCATCGCGGATCATGCTTGAGCGCGCGCAACGCAATGAGAAGATCGAGTGGCTGCTCTACAGGACGGTCAAGGACATCCTGGCCGGGGATGATGGCAAGGTCGATCGCGTGATATTGATAGACCCTCGGGATGGCTCAGAATCGGAGATGGCCTGCGATGGCATATTCATCGCCATCGGTCACGACCCCAACACCGACCTCTTCAAAGGCAAGATCGACATGGATGACTCGGGCTACATCATTGTGCACGAGGGCAGTCGTACCTCGGTCGATGGTGTGTTTGCCTGTGGGGATGCGATGGACAAGCGCTACCGTCAGGCCATCACGGCGGCGGGTACGGGATGCATGGCGGCCATCGATGCTGAGCGCTGGCTTGAAGAACAAGAGGATTAGGGCCTAATCCTTCCCCCCTTGATGGAGGGGAGCCCGAGGGTAGAATGGCCTTGCTATGCGCGTCGCCCTCGTTGCCAACGGACTACCTCCCCACGTGCGGACAGGAGTCGAGACTCACGCAGCGAACCTTGCTGGTGCGCTGGTCCGGGCGGGCGTCGAGGTAGAGGTGTTCGCGCCGTGTCCTATTGACGGACTCGCGCCCTATGCCCAAAGGCGAGAAGGCCGCGGGAGCGTAGATGAGCCCTGGTCGGTGACCTGGATTCACCTCCCGCCCCCAGGCGGCTCCAATCAGGCGCATGAGGATGCCGTGCGCCGTGCCTTTGGCGCGTTCCTCGATGCGGAGCGCCCCGACGTCGTGCACTTTGAACATCTCTTGGGCTTGGGCCTGGGAGCCCTGCAGGCTGCGAATGAACGCAATCTGCCAAGCCTCTATCAGGCTCATGACTTTCACCTGATCAGCGATTGTCCCACCCTCTGCGCGCCGGACCTCACCGTTCTGAAGCCCAGTGACGTTGATGGGTTGGCTCGGGCCCGAGTGGGCCGCGAATTCCTGGATGGCTTCTCAGATCTGGGTGATCATCACGGCTGGGTTCTAGAGGGCGACCTCGACACCGAAGCGGCCTCACATCTGGCTGCCATCATGCATGGCCCCAGCACGGATGTTGAAGGGCTTGAAGCGGCGCGCGCGGTCATCATGGACTGGCAGGCGAAGGGTCGCATGATCGCCGCGGGAGTTGATCGGTGCTATGCCAGTTCGCCGCGGTTGCTGGCGCAGCTTCAGGGTGGACTGGGCCGCGCTCTGGAGTGCAGGCCGGCGGGTATCCAGATCGAGGCGCTAGCAGCGAGGAAACCGCGCACATCCGGGGACGCGCTGCGGCTTGGTTTCCTTGGTGGCATAGGCAAGCATAAAGGGCTGCACCTTCTGCTCGATGCATTTGAATCGCTGCCCGAGGGGCAGGCGACTCTGCAGATTCACGGTGGGGGCACCGATCGGGTCTACATAGAGCAGATGCGCGCGCGCGCGCGGGATGTGGGTGCAGACTGGCGGGGAACGTACAGCAGTGAGGAGGTCGGAGAGATCCTGGGGGAGATCGACGTCCTCGTCGTTCCCTCTCTGTGGGTCGAGAATGCGCCCTTCGTGATCATGGAAGCCCAGGCGGCGAGATGCCCGGTGGTCGTATCGCGTAGTGAATTCACCATGGAACGTGTCCGAGAGGGGGTGGACGCGCTTCTGTTCGACCGCGGGAACAAGGACTCCCTCCTTGAGACCTTGCAGAGGCTGATCGTCGAGCCCGGCCTCATGGAGTCCCTGAGGGCAGCAATCGTGCCTCCGCTGGAATTGAACAGTGAGGCGCGCGGGTGGATTGAAATCTACGCTGAACTGCAGGCCGAGCGACGCAGGCGAACGCCAGAGCCCATTCTGCCGGAGCATCTCGTTGAGTTTGCCGGCCGCTACCAAGAGTTCGGTCGCCTCTCGACACGCGACCTATTCGAGCAGGTTTCGCACGGGTTGGAATCCTTGGCCGAAAGTCTGGGTCTGGACGAGACGCCTATGCAGTTCATGGCCCGGGCCGTGGGTCGCGGCGGCCGGCTACGGGATGAGACGAGCGAGGGGCGTCGGGCACTGGAGTGGATTGAGGGTGAGAATCGTGCCCACTCCATGGCTCTGTCAGCAACTCGCGAGCGGGCGACCTGGCGCGAGGAGCAGTTTGTTGATCTGGAGAGGAAGCTGGAGTGGTACGCCCAGCGGATCGAACAGGGTAAGCAGGAACTGCAGGGGCTGCGGGAGGAGTATCAGGGCCTGGCGAAAGCTAAGGAGGAGGCGGATGGTGCCCTCGGCGACGTGGAGAAGGAGAAGGATTGGCTTGAGGGTCAACTCGCCACTCGGGATGCCGTCCAGGCGGAGCTTGAAGGCGGTCTCCACGATGCGCGCGCGGCATTGGAGAATTTCGAGGGAGAGCGCGATTGGCTGCGCAAGACCCTGTCAGCGGGGCGCCAGGAGTTGGAGTGGCTAAGCTCGTCGCTATCTGAAGCCAGCGATCGCTTGGCGGCTCTGGAAGCGCAAGAGCTCGAGTGGCAAGGAAAGGACGCCGAGTTACGCGCTGCCGAGGAAGAGCGCGCGCAAGTGGGACAGCATGTTCAGAGTTTGGAAACGGATCTGGCTGCCTTGCGCGAACATGAACATTGGCTGCGTGGGGAAGTCGGTGGTCTGCTCACGAATATTCTCCCGCAAGAAGAGAGTGCCGCCGTCCAGCAGCCTGCCCCCGATGAAGTTGCACGCAGCCTCACTGCTGGGACAAGGGAGCTCCGGCGCATACGTGCAGAGCTGAATTGGAGACGCGAGGAGATGGCTGCTGCAGGTGGCAGCGCCCAGTCTTTGCGTGCGAGGATTGTGGGCGGGGATCTGGCCCAGCGTGCTCTGCAATGGCGCAGCTCTCGAGTGAATGATGGGCCGGAGGAGCAAGCATGAGTCTGCCCATCAGCGCCGTGATTCCCGCTCTAGCCGATCTGGCCCTCTTGGAGGCCAACTTGCCCCCTCTGCTGCGGGAGCTCGATGGGGTGGGGGGCGAGCTCGTCCTTGTGGATGACACCGGAAAAGGCATCCTTGCAGGTTGGGCGAGTGAGACCTTTGCCGGCCTGTCCTCCGATCGTTTGCGTGTGGTCTCACGCTCCGATAACGGAGGCTTCGGTCCGGCTATGCTGGACGGTGCGCGCATCGCCCGGGGGGAATTGCTCCTGGCGATGAACCCCGACGTGCGCGTACGGCCGGGCTTCCTGGAACCTCTCATTCAGGCCATCGCTAACCCTGAGATCTTCGCCGTCTCTCCGCGGGTACTCCTGAACGGAGATGAGGCCCAGCCGGAATCTCACAATGCCCTGCGTCTGGAGGATGGTCGTCTGCGGGTTGTTCCCCGCAAGCCGGCTCCCTCCGCGGGCCCCGGGCCGATTCCGTTCGCCATCGGAGGCGCCTTCTTGATGCGCCGCGCGGAGTTTCTCGCTGAGGGTGGATTCGATTCGCTCTTCGCCCCCTTCTACTGGGAAGACGTCGACCTGTGCCTGTGCGCCTGGCGCAAAGGTAGGCGAGTTGAGGAGGTTCCGAGCTCAGTCGTGGAACATCACCACCGTGGGACAATCGCAAACGCGGTCCCAAAGGATCTGGTGTTGGCTGCAATTGAGAAGAATCGGAACCTTCTTCTCTGGAAGCATCTCGATGACGGCGAGGTGGCGCGCGACCACCTGACTTCTCTTTGGCGTGATGCCCTCGACGCCTCTATGGCTGGCCGCCGGGAGGAGTTGGTATGGCTGGCTCTAGCGCTGCAGGAGCTGCCTCGGGTGGCAGGCAGTCGCGCCGCATTGGGTGTCCAACCCCTCAGTCTTCAGGCAGCCCTGCGAATAAGCGATCCGGACTAGTTCGAGATTGGTGCTCCGCCCAGCGGCGGGGTGTATTTCGAGCTAGCCCCGCGCGCCCTGCCCCGAGTACCCTCTCTCCCATGGCCTGCCGCATGCTGAGTGCTTCGGTGCGTGTGGTGAACGCGCGCACCCGTCTACCGTTCCGGTTCGGAATGGGGACTCTGACGGCATTGCCTCATCTGTTGATCGATATCCAGGCTGAGTTCGGTGGAGAACGTGTGCGGGCCGTGGCTGCCGAGGGGCTCGTGCCCAAATGGTTTACGAAGTACGCCGAGACGACCTACACCGACGATCTCGTCGCTCTGTTGGAAGTGATCCAAAAATCCCTGGAGTTGGGCGTGGAGTTGGGAGAGCAGGAAAGCCCCTTTGAGTTTTGGCAGGCACTCTACGCTCAGCAAGGTGAGTGGGCGCAGGGCACCGAACACCCACCTCTCTTGTGGAACTTCGGAGTCACGCTTGTGGAGCGCGCCATGATCGACGGAGCTTGTCGGGCGGCGGGTGTGCCATTTGGATGGGCCCTGCGCAGCAGAATGCTCGGAGTGCGGCCCGATGCCTTGCATCCGGAGTTGAGTGGTGTGGCCTGGGAGGGGCTATTGCCCGAGGCGCCCTTGAGGGAAGTGGCTCTGCGGCACACGGTTGGCCTGGCCGATCCCCTGACCGAGGCGGACGTGGCCCCTGGTGAGAGAGTGCTCGATGGATTGCCCCAGACTTTGGAAGAGTGCATCGAGGCTTACGGGTTGACCCACTTCAAGCTGAAGCTCTGCGGCGATGGCCCGGCCGACCTCGAACGTCTGCGAAGAATCAACCGCATTCTCGAAGGGCAGGCGACGGCGGCTGTCATCACGCTGGATGGCAACGAGCAGTATCCGGATCTAGCCTCCTTCGCTAGCGCCTGGGAGGAAGTTCGCGGGGACCCGGACTTGGATTTCCTGCGAGCGCAGACCCTCTTCGTGGAACAGCCTCTCCCACGGGGCGTGGCCGTAAGTGATTCCACGGCTCGTGATTTACTGGCCTGGACTGATCGGCCACCCATGATCATCGACGAATCCGATGGAGAGATTCACTCTGCCCGCCTAGCCTTGGAAGCGGGCTACGTGGGTACGAGCCACAAAAACTGTAAGGGCGTTTTCAAGAGCGTTGCCAATGCCTGCCTGCTTGCGCAACGCCGCCTTAACGCTCCGGAGACCACATGCATTCTGAGTAGTGAAGACCTCACTACGCTTGGCCCCGTGGCTCTCCTTCAAGATCTGGCGGTGGTTGCTAACCTGGGTATCACCCACAGCGAGCGCAACGGCCACCACTATTTCAAAGGCCTGTCCATGTTCCCTGCGGAGTTGCAGGAGGCCACGGTGCGGGCGCATCCCGATCTCTACCGAATGCACTCCGGTGGATTTGCGACCCTGCGTGTCGATGGAGGGCGACTGCAGATAGGGAGTATCGCAGATGCCTGCTTTGGTTCAGCTGTGGCGTTTGATGCCGAAATTGGCGTCCCCCTAGATAAATGGACTCCTGATAGTCTGACTCACCCCGACACCAAGACTGCCCTATGACCTTCATCCAACGTTCCCGCCTCTCCACGGCCCTCCAGGCCTCACTCTTCGTTTTCCTGGGTCTTGGAGGGCGAACAGCATGGTCGACGCCCGCTGTCCAGGAGGCCTTTGTCCTCCACAGTTTTGCGCGCCATCACCTGTCGGACGTGTACTTCGCCGAAGGTGTGGCGGTGGGGGATATCGATGGAGATGGTGTGTCGGACGTCACTTCGGGTCCGCTCTGGTTTAGGGGACCCGACTTTGAGGTCGGAGGTGAAATTCGCCCTGCGGTTCCCCAGGACCGTGCGGGATACACCGACCACTTTTTCTCCTGGGTGCATGATGTCAACGCGGATGGGCACGCTGACGTGCTGGTTGTCGGTTTTCCAGGCACACCCGGTCACGTGTACGTGAACCCCGGACCGCTGCACTTGGACAAGCATTGGTCGAAGCACGCGATTCTGAACAGCGTCGGCAACGAATCTCCACAGTTCACTCAGGTGGTGGGGGACGGGACGCCGGAGTTGGTGTGCACCAACGGCGGAGCCTTCGGGTACGCCACGATTGATCCCCAGGCTCCTCTTGGGTCCTGGAAATTCCATCCCGTCTCGGAGGTTGTGGCACCCAAACAGTTTGGTCACGGCCTCGGTGTTGGGGACGTCAATAATGACGGCAGACTGGATATCCTCAGCAAGACTGGCTGGTACGCGCAGCCTGCGGATCTGAAGGGCGATCCTCTCTGGGACTTCCACCCCGCTAATTTCGCGCAGCCCGGCGGGGCTGAGCTCTATGCCTACGACGTAGACGGCGATGGAGATAGTGATGTCATCACGAGCCTTTCAGCCCATGATTTTGGGCTGGCCTGGCACGAGCAGATTCAGGTGGATGGTGAGATTAGCTTTCGGCCGCACCTCATCATGGGGTCGAAGCCGGAGCAGAATCCCTACGGCCTCCACTTTAGCGAGTTGCACTCTGTTGCCTTGGCGGACATGGATGGCGACGGGCTCAAGGACATCGTGACCGGTAAGACCTACTACTCTCACCACGAGCAGAGCACAGACTGGGACGCCGGGGCGGTGGTCTACTGGTTCGGCTTGCAACGCACTGCTGCGGGAGGGGTGAACTGGGTGCCGCACCTGGCGGATGCCGACGCGGGCATCGGGCGTCAGATCGTGGTGAGCGACGTCAACGCTGATGGCCGCGCAGATATCGTGGTAGGGGGGATGAAAGGATGCAGTGTCCTCCTGCACAAAACCGTTGCCACGGACGCGGCGGGTTGGAAGGCCGCTCAGCCCAAGAGACGCAAGGCGGACTGACGGTTTCCGGAGGGGCGACTGGCCGCCTAGTGAGAAAATTCGTCACCCGCAGGGACGCCGATCGGGCAAGCTGTGGCCCCATGCGACAACTCATCTTTGCCACCCTGGCCTGCCTCCTTTTCGGTCCCCCGTGCCTGGGGCAGGATCCGCCTCTCCGTAGGTTGGAGGCCTGTCTGGTCCTAGCCGGCGAAAATCGTTCCGAATTGGAAGCGGCTCTGGCTCAGGCACCGAAGGAGCAGCGCGCAGATTTGGAATTCCTGTTCCAACACATGCCGCCCTCGGATCTGTCATCCCTCTCCGCTGAGTTCCTGCTTGAGCACCTGACTTACGCCCACCGCGCCTGGGCATCCAGTCCATGGCAGGCGCGCATTTCCCGAGACCTCTTCCGCAATGAGATCTTGCCCTACGCTTCGATCAATGAGAGGCGTGACGCGTGGCGCCGGGATTTCCACGAGCGCTTCTCGCCTCTGATCGCCGAGGCCAAGAGCCCCGCTGAGGCGGCGGCTATTCTCAACCAGAAGGTCTTTCCCCTGCTCGGCGTGAGCTACTCCACAAAGCGCCGCAAGGCGGATCAGAGTCCCTATGAGTCCATGGAGACAGGCCTGGCTTCCTGTACGGGATTGTCCGTCCTGCTGATTGACGCCTGCCGCTCGGTGGGTGTGCCGGCCCGTTTTGTGGGTACGCCCCTGTGGGCGGACGGCAGCGGCAACCACTCTTGGGTTGAGATCTGGGATGATGGCTGGCACTTCACCGGAGCCGCAGAGCCCACCGGCGATGAATTGGATCGCGCCTGGTTCACGGGGCGAGCCTCCAAGGCTATTCCCGCCGACGAGCGGCACGGGATTTTTGCCGTAAGTTTCAAGAGCACAACCCAGCGCTTTCCCCTCGTCTGGCGCCCCGAGGCGGACTTTGTCCATGCCGTGGACGTGACTGGGCGTTACGTGGCCGGCGACATGGATTGGCCGGAGGGGACCGTCCGCGTGCGTTTTTGTGCGACCGATGCCGATGCACGACTGGCGGGCCAACTCACCGTTCTTGATGCGAAGGGGAAGCGTGTTTTTGAGGGGCAGACCCGTGGCGCTAACTTCGACGCCAACGACCACCTCACGGGTTTCTTGATTCCCGGGTGCCGCTATGAGGCTCAGTGGAGTCATGCGGGAGATAGTCGCAAGGTTCGCTTTCAGGTCGAGAAGGATGAGCAGTTGGTGAACCTGGAAGCTGCAGTGATCGGCGGTCAAGCACCAGGTCTGAACCGCAAGGAAGCCAAGGCTGTCGCTTCTGAACTTTGGAAGATCCACGCCGAGCGTATCCGTACTGAGCGCTCCGCTGAGATCGAAGCGCGGGTGCTGGAGGTGGATGGTCAGCGCATGCCTTTCTGGTACAAGGCTTTTGGAAAGGCTCCTTCCGACGGCCGCAGTCTCTGGATCTCCATGCATGGCGGGGGTGGCGCGCCGACCGCGGTGAACGACGAGCAGTGGGAGAATCAAAAGGGTCTATATAAAGTGGAGGAGGGGATCTATCTCGCTCCGCGTGCTCCAACGGACACATGGAATTTGTGGCACCAAGGGCATATCGATGGGCTGTTCGACCGCCTGATCGAGGACCTGATCGTGCTCGAGAACATCAATCCGGACCGGGTGTACCTGATGGGCTATTCCGCTGGCGGTGACGGCGTCTACCAGCTTGCTCCGCGCATGGCGGATCGCTTCGGGGCGGCGGCCATGATGGCCGGGCATCCCAACGAGACCGTCCCTGACGGCCTGCGCAATCTGGCCTTCACCCTGCACATGGGGGGCAACGACGGGTCTTACGACCGCAACAAGAAGGCCGCTCATTGGCGCGACCTCCTGGCGGGGCTGCGTGGCGAGGATCCCGGCGGCTACGAGCATTGGGTGGAGATCCATGCAGGCAAGGGGCATTGGATGGACCGCGAAGATGCTGCGGCGCTGCCCTGGATGGCTGCCCGTTCCCGGGACCTGCGGCCCGAGAAGGTGGTCTGGCTTCAGGATGACGTCACCCACAAGCGTTTTTATTGGCTGGCCGTGGACCAACCGGTCGCGCGCTCACGTGTCGTGGTGAGGCGCGAGGGCCAAGAGATCGAGATTCTGGAGGCACAGGGCGTGCAGACCCTCGTTCTACGCTTGGACGATTCCATGCTGGATTTGGATAAGACCGTACGGGTGTATCAGGGGGGCGAGGTGCTATACGAGGGGCGGCCTCCGCGCCTGCGAACGGTGCTGGCCAAGACCCTGGCTGAGCGCGGCGACCCCAAAGGCATGTTCTGCTCGGAGCTGCGCGTGCAACTGCCCGGTCCGGACGAGGCCGGGGACTAACCCTGAGGGGATTCCCGACTACAATCCCGGCGGCCTGTTCCACTCGCTCCACCTTGCCCATGTCCCCCGACCTATCCCTTTTTGATTATCTGGACTTCGAGGCGGCCGCTACGCGCCTAGAAGGTGTTGTAGAGCGCACACCTCTGGTGCCCGTGCAGCTGCCGCCTGAATTTGCCGACGAGCGGCTGTGCCTGCGCGCCAAGCTCGAGAATCGGCAGGTGTGCGGGGCCTTCAAAGCTCGTGGCGCCTGGAACAACATTTCTCAGCTCAGCCCTGAGGAGCGCGAACGGGGGGTCGTCACCTGCAGCTCCGGTAACCACGGTCGCGCGCTGGCTTGGGCGGCTCAGCGGGCAGGAGTTAGGGCCACCATCGTCATGCCCCGTGATGCCTATCCGAACAAGATCGAGGCGTGCCGGGAATTGGGCGCACAGGTGGTGCTCAGCCGCGATCGGTTGGGTGCCGACGAGGACGCCGCCGAGCTGGCGGCGACGGGGCTGGTGTTCATTCATCCGTATGATCGTGCAGGAACCGTAGCGGGTGCAGGGACCGTGGGCTTGGAGTTGCTGCAGGATTGGCCGGAGGTCGAACTCGTTGTCGTGCCCGTTGGCGGTGGTGGGTTGGTGGCAGGCGTGTCCCTTTGCCTGAAGCGATCCCTGGGCAAGGCGGTTCGCGTGGTGGGTGTGGAACCTGTCGGTGCGCCCTCCATGCAGCAGGGCCTTGCTGCTGGTGAGGTGGTCTCCCTGCCGGAGATCCAGACCTGCATCCAAGGTCTTTGCCCCACGAATTCGGGTGCCTTGAACATAGAGATTTGCAGCCAGACCTTGGACGACGTGTGGCTTGTGGAGGATGCGCCCGTACTGGAGGCCATGGACTGGTGGGTTGGGCATGGCGAGGTCGTGGAGCCTGCGGGCGCGGCGACACTGGCCGCTGTGCGCGAGGGCATGATCCCCGAGGAGTGGCTCCGTGATCGCACTGCGGAGAACCCGCTGCGTGCCGTGATCGTTGTCTCGGGTGGCAACCCTGCGCCCGAACAACTCGAACAATCCCGGTCGCGCGCATGAGAATCTCTCGGGCTTCATTCCTGTGCCTCTTACTGGCCGCCTGCGGAAGCGGGCAGCCGGAGCGCGACGAGGCAGGAGCGGGCGGCCCTGTCGCAAGGGATGCCAGTACGCTGCTTTGGGTCGTCGTCGAAGATCTGGGTAGCGCGTACCTGGCTCCCTATGGCTACGAGGGTGGCGAGACTCCTCACATCGATGGCCTCGCTGAGGAAGGCGTGCTGTTCACGAATCACGTCACAGCCTGCACGGGGATCAACGGCTCTTTGGCCAGCTTGTTGACGGGGCGGTATGCACAGGAGCACGGTGTGGGTTCCCTAACCCATCGCGGGCAGCACGCCTTGGGCGACAGCCAGATCAGCTTAGCCGAGGTCTTGCATGAGGCTGGCTGGCAGACCTTGGCCATGGTCTCCAAGCCCCAACTGGCCCCAAGCATCGCGGGTCTCGACCAGGGCTTTGAGGGGTGGACGGGTCCCGGCCTGCACGAGGGAGAGCCCCGCGGCGCGGGGCAGGTAGTCCTTGGCGCAGGGCCCGAACTGCGCCAGGCCCTGGCGACGGACGCGCCCCTTTTTGCTCTCGTCTACCTCTCTGACACGGCCAATCTGAAGGGCACGGCCCGCGCAGCCGCGGTACCGTTCTTGGAGCCCTACCTGGCTCCCTTCAGAGACTCTCAACCGCTTGTGGCGGCTGCTCTTGACCGGGTTCAGGAGGATGCGGCTGGCGGGGCGGCAGACCTGGAGAAAGCCCTGCGGCGGGGTCGGGGGACGCCTGCGTACACCGCCCTGCAACAGGCTAAGTACGATGCGGCGGTATCGGAAGTGGACGCGGCTCTGGGTGAGTTACTGGGGTGGATTGAGGATGCGGGTCGCCTGGATCGGGCGACGATAGTCCTCAGCTCTTCCCGTGGCCCGCGCTTGCAGCCCTCCGCACCGGGGTCTCCGGCCTTCTCACCCGAACTTGTGCGTACCCCGCTTCTTGTTCGCTTTCCTGGCGGTCAGCCCCAGGCGCGGGTCTCTTCGTTGGTGAGTAGCATCGATCTCGCACCGAGCCTGGCAGAGTCCCTGAGCATGGGCTGGCCCGCGACGAGCGGGCGAAGCTGGCTCCCTCTCTTGGAGGGCCGTGCAGATTCCACTGAGGCCTTGGTCTTCTGCGAGAGCGCCGGTTTGGATCGGCGCGCGGTCTTCGACGAGGAGTTCAGCGTGGAGGAAAATCGCGTGGCTGGAACGGTCATCTATCGACGCTCGGGTATGCGGGTTCTGGACCAGGAGTTGGAGGGGCCGGATGCGGCGCGCGTGGCTGGGCTCAGGCAAGCCCTAACGCAGCATCGCCAGCCAGCCCAGGTCGTGGTGGAGAATGGGGGTATGCAGGTGGAGGTGCGTTGGGCTTTCACCGAGGGATTCGCTGGACCGGCGGCCGTGGAGTTAACTGAAGGCAGTCGACCTGCTCGCGTCTCGGGACTCTCCGGTAATGCTCATTTGGGTGCTGGGGATCTGCGCCTCATCGCCGAGGCCAGCCGCCGCGAACTTCCCCTGCGCCTGCAGTTTAAGTGGGGCGATGGCCCGGTGCCCAACTTGATGATTGGCACTCGGCCTCTGTCCGCCAGCCTCCTGCCACGCCTCCCCCAGAAAGGCACGGCCTCTTGGCCTAGAGGTGAGGACGGAAATTGGCTCGCCGCGGATGCCCACCTTGAGCAACAGGGCGGGACGTGGTGGAAATTACATGTGGGTACGGAACCGGACCAAGCGGGCCAAGAGGTGACGGCTCTAGTCGCGCTCTACCCACCACCGGCCCTCGACGAGGCGCTCAATTTCAGCGCGGGGCAAGAGCTGGAGGTGTCTCACCCTCCGGGACGAGAGGATGTGTTGATCATTCGCGGTCGTGCTCCATGCGTGTTGCAGTTGGAAAAGAAGCCGAGCCAGGACTTCGGTTTGGCGGTGCAGATCAATGGGCTCTCGCTGGGTTCCGAGCAGATACGGCTACGCGATAAGTACTTCGGGGGCTCTCAAGGGATCGACCTGTACCTTCCCGATTGGGTCGCGGGTGAAACAGATTCCTTGCTGGATTCGGTCTCGGGTTCACCGGAGGAAGGCTTCCTGCGGGTGACCCGGCGTGGCCCAAACGTCTCGGCGGGGGACCGCCGACCAATGAGTTCAGAACAACGCACGTTTGTGCGGCATCTTGGGGGTGCAGAATGAAGCGTGTCATCCTGTGTCGCCCGGAAGGGCCGCGCAACGTGGGCACGATATTGCGTGTGGCAGAGAATTTTGGCCCTGTAGAATTGTGGATCGTTTCTCCTGCACGCCCCAGCCTCTTGGTGCATCCGGATTTCGATCAGATGTCTCACGGCGCTGAGGTGGCACGCAGCGCTATCGTGGTTGTAGATGACCTTCGGGAAGCCCTGGCTGATGTACACCACTCCGTCGGTTTTACGGCTCGAGTCCGTGGTCGGCGCACACGAGATGATTGGCGCAAACTTGTGCCTGGCTGTCTTCCGATAGGTTCCAGCGCCGACCAGCGCTTAGCTTTGGTCTTCGGTAACGAGGTGACAGGTCTCACTTCGGCCGAAACGGACCTGTGTAACGAACTTGCCCACGTACGGACGAGCTCCGAGCACACTTCCTTGAACCTGGGGATGTGTGTGGGGATCGCCCTTGCGGATCTCTTCACCGGAACCAAGGTTCATGCCGCCGAGCCTGGAGGGTCCATGCTTGATGGAGAGGGGCGGGAGTTTCTCAAGGCGCGCCTACGGGAGGTTTTTGCCGATGGTGTTGTCCGTCCTGGCACCCCTCAAGTCGACGTGGAGGAGATGATCGAGCGAGTGTTCTCACGGGCCGCATTGCAGAATAAGGACGCTCGCGCCTGGCACCTGATTCTGAAAACCCTCGGTTCGCAGATGAGCCCCCGCGATCTGGACCTGACCTTGCACGAAAAGGGCGGTCGGCGTCGTGAAGCCATGGCCCGTCGTGTGCGAGAGGGGCAAGGTGGCCCAGAAGAGGGAGAGGGATCCTCGCAGGAGCAGGAGAAGGGTTAGACTGACGCCCGAATGGTCCTACTCAATCGTATCTATACACGTTCCGGAGATGACGGCAGTACAGGCTTAGGCGGGGGGCAGCGCGTCCCCAAGCACCACCTACGGGTGGAGTCCTACGGCACCGTCGAGGAGACCTCCAGTGCACTCGGAGTTGTGCTCGCTGACGGAAGCGAAGGCGTGTCGTCTGAATGGCTCCGTGCCATTCAGAACGACCTCTTCGACGTGGGTTCCGATCTGTGTCGCCCGGGCAGCTCCGAAGAAGATGGCCGGTTGGATGCCGGTTACGTCCTCAGGCTCGAGGGCTGGATTGATGAGGTCAACGCTGGGCTCAAACCTCTGGAGACGTTCGTTCTTCCCGGCGGATCGACCGCAGCCGCAAATCTACATCTTGCGCGTACCATCTGCCGTCGCGCCGAACGCTGCGTAACCGCACTCGTGGAGATTGAGGAGGAAGGCGCGGTCAACCTCGAAGTGGTGCATTACCTCAACCGTCTCTCCGACCTTCTGTTCGTCATGGCGCGTGCGGCTAATTCTGGCGGTGAAGATGACGTGCTCTGGGAACCTGGGGCCGGGAAGCCGAGCTGATTCGTGTTGCGTTTGGATTGGAGGACGCCTGATTCGTGGGCGACGGCCGTATTGGCTGATCCACTTGCGCTGCTTAGCGACCACGCCCACTGCGAACTGAAGGCTGCTAGCGCGGTTCAATCGCTCATCGTGACCTATCCCGATCGCCAAGCTCTGGTCCAGAAGTTGGGGCCGATGGCGGTTGAAGAGATGCAGCACTTCAACCAGGTGGTGGAGGTCGTTGCGGGTCGCGGCCACTCCCTGCGTGCGGCGCGGCCCAGTCCCTATGCGGAGGGACTCGGGAAGGCGGCGCGTCAAGGCCGCCAGCATCTCATGCTTGATCGGCTACTTGTTGCCGGTCTGATTGAAGAGCGTAGTTATGAGCGCTTTGAACTGCTGGCAGAGCACGCAGAGGATGGCGAGTTGAAGCATCTGTATCGTGACTTGATGGTCTCCGAAGCCCGCCACCGTCGTCTTTTTGCGCTGGTGGCCAGGAACTACTACTCCCGCGCTGAAATCGAAAAAAGAGAGGGTGAACTGCGTGCAGCTGAGGCGGCAGTGATTAGTGCTTTGCCTTTTGAGGTTCGCATGCACTCCGGCCCCGTACCTATGCCGGTCCATGACGATCCCAATTCGCATGCGGGAGTAGGGGAGTGCGCTTGACCTGTTTGGCTTCCCCTTGTCTCCGTGGGCTAATGCTCTTGGCGCTCCTCTGCGGGTGTATCAGTGCGCCCCAAGCGGATCCCGCACAGATCGTGCGTGGGCCTCTGGCTACTCGCGTGCAACATCCTTTCTCCCTTACCCTGCTCTCCATGCGGCCACGTCGGGCCGCAATCCAAGAGGAGGGGGTATCGGGGGCGACCCTCGACCTTGCATACAGTTCGATCCACGAGGTCAGGAAGCTAGGTCCCCAGGGCGTGCATTTCGATGGAGAAACGGCACGCTCGAGCTTTCGCCTGAGGCGTGGTATCGGCAATGGCTGGGATGTGGAGAGCGAAGCCTCGGTCCTCTTCGGAACCAGCGGCTTTTTGGACGCCTTCATTGAAGGCTTCCACGAGTTCTTCGGATTTCCAGATGCCGGCCGGCCTCTCTTGGAGCGAAACCAGTATCGGATGCGCCTGCGATACCACGGACAGCGCGTCTACGACTTGGTGGATGATGAGTATGGCTTCGGGGACATACCGATCATCTTCACCAAGCAACTGCGCGCGGAGAGTGATCGAGGGCCCGGCGTGGCCATGCGGTTTGGTGTGGAAATTCCAACCGGTTCCGCAGAGCGGGGCTTCGGGAACGGTGAGATGGATTTCGGCCTAGGTACTCTCTTTGAAAGCAGCGCGGGGCGTTGGACCGTGACAGGCGCATTGGACTTCATCGCTCCAGGGAGGCCTAAGACCTTTGAGGAGGCCGGACTCTCACTCGACCCCATCTGCTCGCTTCAGGCTGGCCTTGAGTTTCGCTGGTCCGATCGTATGTCTCTGCTTACCCAGTTGGCCTACACCTCGCCTTACACCCGGGATTTTCCGATGGAGGAATTCGGCAGCGAGATGCTTGATTTTGCGCTGGGCTGTGCCTGGCAGCGAAAATCGACGGTACTGCACGTTGCCTTGCTTGAAGATCTCGTAGCTGCACAGGGCCCAGACTTCGGCATTCAGATGGGCGTGAGTTGGGAGTTCTGAGGGAACCCGGGGAGTTCACTTGTCCTGGTCTTTTTGGAGGGCCTTGTTGAGGTCCTCGACGTTCTTCAGCAGTTCGGCCAGAGACGGTATGCCCATAGATCGACGCTCGATGTCGGAGGTCTGAGTATCCACCGGATAGAGCTTCCAACGCTGATGGACCGGCTCGAATATGTACTGGGTCCCGTATCGCTGGGGGCGGGCTTGGGCGACGAGCAGTTTGTCTGCGGCTTCGGCTTGGACGGTGAACCCGCGCTTGTCCCCGAGCTCTGCAGCCATCAGGCCCAGCTCGCGGGCGAGATCGAGGTCCTTGGTGGAGTCTGAAGTGACCAGGGCTGCTGAGGCCCAGAGGAAATCGTCTGCGCTGACCAGGGCACCGTCGGCATTCCACTCATGAACAATCTGGTAGCGTTGTGCTTGGCGGGCGAGGGCTTCGCGATTCATGCCACCACCTGAGCGGAAATCGTCGAGGACTTCGGCGTGCAACTCCTGAGCCGTTTCCGGGGGTATCTGACAGCCGACGCCCACCAGAGTGAGCAGGCAGAGCCAAGTGGTTGCGAAGTGTATGGGGAGCGGTGCGCGCATGATGGAGGGCCAGGGTCAGGAAAGCTCCAGCCATGTTGGCCTCCGCTTATCGGGCGTCAACCCCGGAGCGGCCAAACCAGCCTGCCGGCGCTTAGGGGTCAGTTGCTTTCTTCCCGAATGGTGATTTGCACCAGCAGCGAGCCGCGATCACGCGCCCATTGAACGTCGGAGACGTTCACGCTACGTCTACCCTCGCCCTCAAGCCACTGTTTGACGGCAGGGCCCAAGACGCCCATTCCGTCGGGTGTATGCTCACCCCTTCCTGTGATGATCCTTACCTTGCAGCTCTTACGGCCAGCACGGATCCGCAGCAGACGCTGGTGGGTTTCACTGATCGCCTGATCCTTGGTCTTACCATGCAGGTCGATTTCGTGTGAGGGTTGCTGTTGTCGGGCCACAGGGTCAGCCTACTGTGTGATGGAAAGCAGTTCGACAGCGAATTGGACCGTAGCCTCAGGAGGCACTCGGCCCGGGATGCCCTGCACGCCGAAGGCCAATGCGGGCGGAACGAGCATTGAGCGCATCCCGTTTTTACGCATGCCAATGATGCCCTCGCGGAGGCCTGGCACTGGGGGGGCTGCGAGTGGGAAGGTCATGGGTGTACCGCGATCCAAGGTCGAGTCCACGGGCGTGCCATCCTGCAATTGGGCAACGTAGTGAATGGTCACTGTGTCGCCTTCGCCCGCAGGATTTCCCTTGCCGGTAAAGGTGTCTTCCCATTGGACGCCGCCGGCGGTGATGCCGCTTTCGTATTGGACCCCAATGGGATTCCCTTGCAGCAGGGCGCATGAGCTAAGACTGGTAAGCGCGAGGCATACACCGAGCAGCGCACGGAGGTGAATCACGGTGCGAGCAGGGCGGCAATGCACGCTACGTTCACGATGTCCTCGCTGCGGCAGCCGCGGGAGAGGTCCATGAATGGATGAGCCAGCCCTTGGACCAGCGGGCCCAGAGCGGTGGCTCCTGCGAGTCTCTGGGTGAGCTTGTAGCCAATATTGCCCGAGTCGAGGTCAGGGAAGATGAGGACGTTTGCCCTTCCCCCAAGGGGTGAGCGTGGAGCTTTCGACTCGGCAACTTCTGGCACGATCGCGGCGTCCACCTGCAGTTCTCCGTCAACTGTAAGGCTCGGTGCCCGCTTGCGGAGCATCTGCGTGGCCTCGCGCATCTTGTCCACCCGTGGGTGAGAGGCGGAGCCGTGGGTCGAAAATGACAGCATGGCAACGCGTGGGGCTTGCCCTGCGAGCCGCCTGTGACTTTCGGCCGAGGCCAGGGCGATGTCCACGAGCTGAGAAGCATCGGGGTCGGGCACGACGCCACAGTCCGCGAAGGTGTAGACGTCCTTGCCCACCAACATCAAGAAGCATGAGCTCAGGGTGGCGATCCCCTCCTCGAGGCCAATGACCTGCAGGCCCGCCCGCAGGACGTCGGCCGTGGGGGCATCACTGCCCGCCACACCACCATGGCAGTCGCCGCTGGCCACGAGGGCTGCAGCAAAGTAAAGCGGATTCAGCATCTGCTCGCGGGCGGCTTCCAGGGTCAGGCCCTTGGCCTGACGTCGCTCGAAGAGGCGCTCCGCGAAGGAGTCCAATCGTGGATCATTCGCCGGTCGCAGGCTCTCGACTCCGGGTGGCACACTGCCCATCCCGCGACACTCCACAAGCACGGGCTGGCAGAGTCCATCCGATGCCAGTTGAGCAGCCGCCTGGACCACTCGCGGGTCGCTGGATTCAGGCAACACCACCCGGCGCTTCTTTTGTCGGGCCTTCTCGTGCAGTTCTAGGATTAGGTTCACGACGGTCCATCCTCTCGGGGAGCAGGCGTCGCGTCCAGAACGGATTCTGGCACGTCCATGTTCATACGCAATAGAGCCAGCCCATGGGTCTTGCCCTGGGCATCGGTCTTCAACGAAGCCGAACCGCCTCCCCCGAGGCTATCGCTAAGTAGGAAGTTCAGGACCCACATGTTGTCGGCTGCGTATCGAGTGACCTTGCCCGGGTTGATGGACAGAAGGTGCTTGCGCGCAACGTCCTCGGTGAGCGATTCCTTGAGGAAGTCATAGGCTTCCTGGGAACGGGCCAAAATGCCCGCATTGGATCCCTCGCCCTTGTCTCCGGAGCGGGCTTGGGCAATGCGGGAGAGAGGGACGTTGGGCATGATTATTCAGCTCAGGCAGAAGGGGAGGTGAACACGCTGACGCGGGGCTGGATACGGTCTTTCTTCACCAGGGCGGGCCAGTAGCCAATGATCTCGGTGGCCTTGGGTCGGCCTCCGGCGAAGCCGGTAACTCCCGGAGGGCCGCTGGTCACCAGGGGGACCAGCTCAGATCCGAAGCGGTCGATTGCGGCGCGATCGGGACCTTTGACACCCATGCGCAAGACGATTTCACTGGGTTCGCCAGCTTCGGGGATGGTGATACCTTCGTGGCAGACGTTGGCTCCGACGAATTCCACCATGCGTTGCTCGTCAGAGTAGGTGAATCCGTCATAGGCCAGACGCTCCCACACGATTTCCGCGCACCGCTTGGCCTTGGCGAGGGCGTTGGGCCCGCTGACTGTGAGCTGTCCGACGGACTTCCATCCGTCCTGATAGCTCATGGAGACCTTGTAGGTGGGGGTGGCGATCGACCCACGCACACCATCGATGCGGACACGGTCCTGGCCTTCATCGGTGATCTGAAAGCTGGTGAAGTCTGCCACCACGTCAGGAGTTAGGTACGCCGAGGGGTCGCCCATTTCGTATGCCAGTTGATGAGCGACCGTAGAGCGCGTCACCATGCCGCCCGTTCCGGCGTGCTTGGTGACGTGGAAGGTGCCGTCGGCTTGCGCTTCGATGATGGGGTACCCGATCATGGCCATGTCCGGGACCTGTTCCCAATCGGTGAAGTTACCGCCAGTGCACTGGGCGCCGCACTCGACGATGTGGCCGGCCACCGTGCCTGCAGCGAGCTTGTCCAAGTCGTCGGGTCCCCAACCGAACTCGTGAATCATGGGGCCAATCACGAGACCTGGATCCGTGCCGCGTCCCGTGACCACGATTTGGGCGCCTTGATCCAGAGCTTCCGCGATGGGGAAGGCACCGAGGTACACGTTGGCGCTCGTGACCTTGTCCAGCACGCCGGACAGCGGCTGACCCGTGTCCATGTTTGTGAACGTCTCTCCCCCTTCCATCATGGCCTCGAGGTCTCCATAGATGTCGTCACCTTCCACCACGGCGACCTTGATGCCCTGTAGACCGTGCTTGGCGATGACCTCCAAGAGGGCGTCCTTGCATGCGTGCGGGTTTACACCGCCGGCGTTGGCCACCACGCGCACGTTCTTCTCCACCAACTCGGGCAAGACACGGTCGATGAGGCGTACGAAGTCGGTGGCGTAGCCTTTGCTTGGATCCCGAGTCTTGAGCTTCTGCATGATGCTCATGGTCACCTCGGCCAGGTAGTCGAGGGTCAGGTAGTCCAGGGGCCCTTCCCGTAAGAGCCGGATGGGACCCAAAATGGAGTCTCCCCAGAATCCTTGACCGTTGGCGATGCGGACGGGTGGGCGAGAGGGCATGGGGGGCTGGACTCTGAAACGGGGGGCGAGGGATAGGAGGTGCTCCTGGCAGTGTAGTGACCTCGGTGGGGGCGTGGAACAAGGGGCACAACCTTGTGCTTGGAACGTGGAGGGTGGGCGGTCAATATGTGGGAGTTGACCCGCACGCTGTCCCGCTCACCCCCCCCAACGCGTTCCCATGGCCGATCCCCTGTGGCTTGAAAGCTACGACGCGGGCGTTCCCGCTCGCATCGATTACGAGGAACTCACTCTCGATGCCATTTTCCGTCGCACCGCGGAGCGTTTTGGAGACCGGCCCGCGCTGGCATTTCTGAACTGCGAGATGTCCTACTCGCAGCTGTCGGACGAGGTCGATCGGGCGGCAACGGCTTTCGCAGGCATGGGGGTTGGACCAGGCAAAAGTGTTGCCATCCAACTTCCGAACTGTCCCCAAGCGGTGATCGCTTTCCTCGCTGCGCTTACCTGCGGTGGGCGAGTCGTTATGACTAATCCTCTGTACACCTTGCGCGAGATTGAGCATCAATGGGGAGATGCCGATTGTGTGGTCGCAGTCGTTGCGGATTTCAATTGGGATCAGACTCTGCGATCTGCCCGTGAGAAATTGTCTCCCAAGCATTACGTGGTCGCGTCCATTCCAGAATACCTGCGGTTCCCGCTCAATCTGTTGGCGCCCCTGAAGCTCAGGAAAGAGGATCCACCCAAGTTCGCTAAGGTTGCGCCCGAGGCCGGCGTCCACTTGTTCAGGAAATTGGTGAACTCTACAGCACCCAATCCGCCCCGCCCGAATGTCGGCATGGATGACGTCGCGCTCTTGCAGTACACCGGCGGCACGACCGGGCCGTCCAAGGGCGCCATGCTCACGCATCGTAACCTCGCCTCCAACGTGCAGCAGATCGATGCCTGGTTCACGGGTGTCGAGTTTGGCAAGGAAGTGCTCTTGACCTGCTTGCCACTGTTCCACGTGTTTGGCCTGACGGTCTGTATGGGTTGGGGGCTGTGGGCTGGCGCAAAGCTGGTGCTTGTTCCCAACCCGCGTGACTTCAAGAGCCTGGTCAAGAACATCACCAGGCATCGTGTGACTCTCTTCCCTGCAGTGCCCGCGCTGTTCAATGGCCTCAATAACTTTCCGGGGATCGAGAAGCAGGACGTGAGCAGCCTGAGGTGCTGCTTCTCGGGGTCTGCGCCATTGGGAGATGGGGTCTTGAAGCGCTTCGAGGAGTTGACTGGATCCAAGATCGTCGAGGGTTTTGGCATGAGCGAGACCTCCCCAGTGGCCACGTGCAACCCCCTCTACGGGAAGCGCAAGGTGGGCTCTGTGGGGATTCCCGTGTCCGACACGGAGGTTAAAATTGTCTTAGCGGAGGATGAGAACCAGGAAGTGGAGCAGGGCCAAGAGGGGCAACTGCTGATCCGTGGGCCGCAGGTCATGGTGGGTTACTGGGGCCGCGAGGATGCCAGCGAGGAGGCCCTCGCCGGGGGCTGGATGCACACCGGCGATCTGGCTGTGGCGGATGAGGACGGGTATCTGCGCATCGTGGGTCGCATGAAGGACATGATCAATGTCAACGGCATGAAGGTCTTCCCTGATGAGGTAGACGAGGTACTCATGTCTCACGAAGCCATTTTGGAGGCCGCGACCATTGGGCTGCCCGATCCCGAGAGGATCGAGCGTGTGAAGTCCTTCGTGGTCCTGCAGGACGGCGCGAGCCTGGATGCGGACGCCGTGAAGGCATGGTGTGCGGAGGGCCTGGCGCGCTACAAGGTGCCGCGCGAAGTAGCATTCCTGGACGAGCTACCCAAGAGCTCCGTGATGAAGATCTTGCGCCGCGAGTTGCGGGACATGGAGGAGAAGGCGAGCGGGGCCGACTGAGTCCTAGCTCGATCCTGCTTGCCTTCCTTGGGCTCCGCCTTCGCGAAGGGCTAAGAACCGTCCCCGCGATCCCTCTACTGTAGCTGCAGAGCAGGACTATTCAGTGACATCAACCTTGGCCGCCTTAAGCCAGCGATCGGCGACGAAGGGACCAAAGGGGAGGACTGCAGCGATCATGCAGAGCCCCGCGACCTTGCGCTCGATGGGCACCCGCTTCACTGCGCGAAAGAGCTGGACAACAAGGAGGGAGAAGAGCGCGCCGTGGATCAACCCCACGACCCTCACCGCCATGGGCATATCCCATAGATACTTCAGTGGCATAGCCACACCGAAGAGAACAAGCGTCGATACGCCCTCGGTAAAGGCCAATATACGTAGCGCCTTCAAGAGGCCTCGACCTCATTTTTTGCGTTCTTCAACATGCGCGGATCGTACTTGAAGAGAGCGGGTCAGTGCGGGCTTCACTGCCGAGTCCATAAGGTGAGGCTCACTCCTATGATTCCCCCCTTGGCAATCCGACCCCTTTCGAAGACACTTGCGCTCCGGTTCTTCGGCCTGACCTGGTCCTTCTAGGTCGTCTGTGGTGCACTTCGGTGTACTCGTTTGCCCCTACACCCATGACCTCGATCCTAATCACCGGCTTTGGCGCCTTTGAAGGGGTCGACGAGAACCCGAGTGGTGCATTGGCTAGACGCTTCGACGGCCAGGGGCCGGTGCGTGGTGCCGTCTTGCCCGTGGAATTCCGCGCTTCCGCGGCGAGCTTGGACGAGGCACTGGCCTCGGGTCCCGAGCCTTCCATAATCCTGTGCCTTGGGGTGCACCCCGGGCCGGGGTATCGCCTGGAGAGACGCGCGGGCCCGACCCTGGGTCTTGAGCGGCCGGACAATGCCGGCGAGCGCGGGGACGTTGTGTCCGGTGCGATGGGAGGGCCTGAAGGGGATCTTGTCACGGGCCTCGATCTGGACGAACTGCTGGAGACCCTGAGCTCTGGGGGAGTGGATAGCGTTTACATATCCGAGGACGCCGGCGGTTACGTTTGCGAGCGTGTGTACCGCCATGCCTTGGTGCGTGCGGGTGAGCGAGGCGCCGAAGCTCTCTTCTTTCATGTGCCGCCTCTAGCCGAGGTTCCCATCGAGGCACAAGCCGAAGTCCTGCACTCGCTGCTTGCCGCGATGGGTGCGTGAAGGTCGGAGCGAATCCGGCCTACTGAAACGTCACGCTATACCCGTCGGTGAAATTCGAAGTCGCCGAAGGGTTCTTGTCCCGGAACCAAGCGGAGAAGTTCCAGGTTTCGCCCGGCTGGACACTCGCCGGTGGTGACATGGGCATGTTCGTCAGATCCACGGTGATTCCAAAGGTTCCGAAGATGCCAGAGTACTGAACTTGGTTGGAGAATCGACCAATGCTGCCTCCCAAGCATAGGTTGCCCTGGGCCCCGCCTGGGTTGGGTATGAAGCCCTGGGTTTGGCTTGTCAGGAAATACCCGAATTGGTTTGGAGGAAGTTGATATCCGACCAGCCGGAAATCGTTGTCACTAGTCACCGGCGAGCCATCCGCAAAGATGACTGCGGGTAGACCGGATGAGTTGTTCACCGCAGGGTCGCAGTAGGTGGTGCCTAAGGAGCAGTTGCCGTTGTAGAGGCAATCAACCCAGCCGGGGTTGTCCGCAAAGGGGTTGCGGTTGCCCTGGAACAAAAAAATGATGTCGTTGTTCCACTGCTCAAATGCGTCTACCGGATCCTCAAGGTGCCACTGCAGGAGGTCGCTCAATATCCCCATGTAGGCGAGGGATTCATTGTTGCCCGTATTGGAACTGCCGATCAGGTTGGTGTCGTCTGTTAGCTGCAAGTTGGGCTCGGCGTACCCGGTGACTCCATGGTTGCCACCCTCATAGCGAATGTCGGCGTAGAGCATGGCCCGCGCAATGTCTCCTCGGCGTCCGTACCAGACCTCCCAGCGGCCTGAAGTGAATTGGCCCGAGGTCCAGTTGGAATCCCCGGGGTAAGCGCCTCCTTGCCCTCCCTCACCATTGTTGGCCAGCGTTACGTGCTCGGCACAGGCCGAGTTACACGAGCGGAACGGTTTGTTGCTCCGGGATTGGTTGTAGGTGTCCTGGCAGAGGAACAACAGATGGCAATCGCTGTAGGGGTAGTTACTCGGCCCGTCATTAGGAAAGCCATAGGACTTGGGCCAGGAGTGCTCGCGTTGGTAAAAATTGTTACCGCCTCCGGCCATCGGAAAGCTCTCGTTGCGATAGATGTCGAGAATGCGCGATGAGTCGGCTGGATCCCGCTGGGCTAGCTCCAGGACAGTCCACGCGTCGGGGGGCGAACCCGAGTACTTCACCCGCGTGTGATCGTCGATGACGGCATGCAAGGTCGTGCGCAGAGCCGCGGGGCTGGAGGTGTCCACCGAATCGTAGTAGCCATCCGGTGGCCCTTGGCCCGCCGCGCTGGCACACAGACCTAAGACAGCTAGACCCGAGTAGATTGAGTGGTGGAGCACGTTGTGGGGATGCTTATGAGCATGGACGGATGCCGAACCGACGCGGGGGCCAATATGGCCCCCGCGTGAAGCCGTTGCAACGATGAGGTTGCAGCGCCTGATTTGGCATCGCCCGAAGGGCGAATAAAGAACCTACTGGAACGTGATCTGGATCCCGTCCGTGAAGTTTGAGTTGCCACCCT
>JAPKBO010000226.1 GCA_028823395.1 Planctomycetota bacterium
TTCATCGGTGACATCTTACCCGGATCTTCAGACCCCTGATCCGTGATTGGTTCGCGGGTCTAGGCAGCCCCGTGCGCGGCAAGGCCCTGGCCCTGGTGCCCATGGTGGGCTTCGCGAGCTATGCCCTAGGGCCCGGAATACCGGCCTATTCCTTCACGCCCCGTACCAGCCTGGCCCTAGAGGTCACTTGGGCCGGCATGGTTCCCTCGCCCATGCCACACGCAAGGCAAACTGAACGGTTGCATCCCCAGGGATTCACGGCAGGATAGAGCCATGCGACTGTTGAGCTTCCTTTTCCCCGCAACCCCGCCATCGGGGAACGCCCCCCCGCCGCCCAAGATGGCCGGCACGCTTCCTGGGCGCGTCCTGTGGAACACCCTAGGGACCCTGTTGATCTTGCTCGCGGCGATTGGAGTGGTCTTGCCGGGCTTGCCCACCACGCCATTCGTCCTGCTGGCTTGCAGTTGTTACATGCGTGGGTCCGAACGCATGTCTCGCCGCCTGCTGCAGCACCGGATCTTCGGACCCCTGATCCGTGATTGGCGCGCCGGTCTAGGCATCCCCGTGCGCGGCAAGGTCCTCGCGATGCTGATGATGGTGGGCTTCGCGGGCTATGCCCTAGGGCCCGGAATGCCCGCCCATTACTTCACCCCACGCATCATCCTGACCCTTACGGTCATTTGGGGCAGCATAGTGATCTTGCGCATGCCTACCCGCAAGGCAAACTGAACGGTTGCATCCCCGGCGATTCACGGCAGGATAGAGCCATGCAACTGTTGACCCTTCTGCTCTCTGCGACCCTGCAAGCAGGGAACGCTCCCCAGCCGCCCAACATCCTCTTGCTGCTCGCCGACGATCAGCGGCCAGACACGGTCAGCGCCTGGGGCAACGATTCTATTTCCACCCCGAACATTGATGCCCTCGCGCAAGCCGGATATTCCCTACAAGAGGCCCACTGCATGGGGTCCCCACATGGGGCTGTGTGTCAACCGAGTCGCGCCATGTTGCACACGGGCCGCGCCTATCATCAGCTCAACATCAGAGACCTTTCCGGCCGCCCGGTCCTGGGCGAAATTTTAGGTTCGGCGGGCTACCGCACCTTTGGTACGGGTAAGTGGCACAACTCGAAAGAAGGGTTCCAGCGATCCTTCCAAGAGGGATCATCGATTTTTATCGGGGGTATGTGCGATCACAATTCGGTCAGCCTGACCGATCTTGCGGACGGTGCGTATGGCAACCAGCGCACTGGGGAAGGTCACTCCAGCGATCTGTTCGCCAATGCTGCCATCGAATTCCTGAGTAGCACGGATGATTCCCAACCGTTTTTTTGCTCAGTCGCCTTCACTGCACCTCATGATCCGCGCACGCCACCGGACTCGTTCTCCCAGCACTACTACGACGAGCGCCCGCCCCTGCCAGCCAACTTCTTGCCCCAGCATCCTTTTGATTGCGGCTGGATGCAGGTGCGAGACGAGAACCTTGCTGGCTGGCCGCGCACTAGGGAAGTCATCAGCGACCAACTCTGCGAGTACTACGGTCTGATTACCCACATGGACGAGGCCATTGGACGCATCCTGACCGCGCTAGAGGAGACTGGTCAAGGCCAAAACACGCTGGTTATTTTCGCAGCGGACCATGGGCTGGCCATGGGAAGTCATGGGCTACTGGGCAAACAAAACCTCTACCAACACTCCATGGGAATGCCCCTGATCCTGCGCGGGCCGAAGGTTCCAGCGGGTAAGGCCAGTGATGCCCTGGTTTACCTACATGATGTGTTCCCCACAATCCTGGAGGCGAGCGGTCTGCCCCTGGCCGATGACCTACAAGCTGAAAGTCTGTGGCCCCTGATCCGCGGCGACCAAAAATCCCTGCGCGAGACCCTGTTCACTTCCATGGGGCGTCATCAACGCGCGGTGCGGGACGGGCGCTGGAAGTTGATTCGATACCCCGACATTGACCACAGTCAGTTGTTCGACCTTCAGAACGATCCTGACGAGCTCGTCAACCTGGCCTCTCAGCCAGAGCATGCTGGCACCATATCGCGCCTGCGTAGATCCCTCGGCCAATGGCAAGGATATGTGGGCGATGATGTGCCCTGGACCGCGAAGAAGGTCCATGACAAGGCGATTGACCTTACCGGAGCCAGCCGGAAGCCTGACCGCTGGCAACCCAAGTGGGTCCGCGAGAAGTACTTCCAATGATGAGGGCTTTTATTCCTACGGCCAGAGCAGCAAACCGATGAAGCGGTCGTTTACCCCTCCGGATCCATCCGGAGATGCAACAAGCCCCAACACATCAGGCGTGTCGGATACCTGGCCTCGATAGCGCCCTTTACCGGGTACATCGACAGAGACCTGTCCTTGATTGTCAATGGACCAACTTCCAGAGAATTGCTCCTTAGCCAACTCCCCGTCGACTAAACCATCTTGGTACCACGTCAAGGAGCCTCCGGTCGCAAAGAAAAGCGTGAAGCGCCCGCTGGAAGTCTGGACCGCACCCTCTTCAATCCTGTCACTGAAGTAGGTCCCACGTAAGTACCGCTCGTTCAACAGTCCCGACGAAGCGCTCTCTGGAATACCCAAGGTCAAAGTTAGGCCGTGAGCGTACGCCGGACTGCCGCTCGTGCCGAGCAGGGCAAAGCGGCCATCCGAGCCACCCAATGCTGCGGGGTAAGGGTCTGCACTAAGGGATCCATGATGGGGCCTTCCCCAATCGAGGACGTTGAAGTCCATCTCCCCGCCGGTGGTCAGCACGTTGAACATGGCCCCCATGGGCATAGCAACTAGGTCATTGTCAAAGATCACCTGGTGTGGACCGGGCTCAAACACATCAAGCGAGCGCATCTCGGTCACATTCACTGGGCCCTCAAAGCCAACCGACCCTCCGGTGCCCACGAATTTCCCCCAAGCATTACTCCAAACCAAATCCCCCACTAGGGGCTCGGCGGTGAAGAGATCGAGCTCCGCTCCATAATGCAAGAAGCGCGCAGAATGTTGATAGGGGTTGGCTGGTACCGAAGGCATCCACTTGTGCCCAAAGAGAACCATGGAACTCGTGCTGGACTCCAGGCTGGTAAGGGCAAGGGTTTTGTCCCATTGGCCTAAGTGCCCCGCCAGAATCCCGGGATAACCATCCATGATCAGCCAAACCCGGCCATCCTGACGAGTACCCCAGAGCCCACCAAGGTGATCAACACCGTGGGCGTCCGAGTCGGCAGTTGCAACATCCAAGGTGCGTTCGAGTCCATCGGTCACGTTCCATGTACCGTCTCCGTGAAACTCAAATACCCCTTGTACGGTTTGCAGAACAGGCCATTCTCCAGAGGTCTCAGACCGGATTCCGGCCACTTGGAAACGTTGGTTGTAAAGCGGCGAAGAACCCAAATCTCCATCGTCACAAACCACCCTTACATCCGGCGGATCCACCACGGTTTCACCGTTCTCGCATCGTACGATCTCGGTAGTGCGGACTAGCAATCGAATGCGGGTCTCCCCTGAACTCGGAGGCTTGATACTGTCGGGCAAGAGTCGTGGACTTTCCGCAGAACCATCCCCGCCATAAGTGCCGCCACCTGTGATAGTGGCGTAATAAATTGTCCAGACACCATCCCCATCAGGATCATGAATCGGATCTCCGGTGAGATCGATGAAGTGGTAGATCGTCTGTCCAGACCCGCAAGGATCCTCAGCTTGAACCATGATCTGCGTGCCCAAAGACACTCGCACATGATGCCAATCTGCACTCGGCGCAGGAATTGTGCTGACGTTAACGATTTCTTGATTGCCCAGGTCGGCCGCCGTTCCTTGAGGATCGGAAAAGATTGTGTACCAAGACTGACCGTCGGCGGAAGCTTCGCATCCGATGGCCAACACATCAAAGTCCACGGGTGTCACACCTTGAGTCGGCAGAACCAATAAGAGAAGGGGAAGGATCATGATTACTTGTTCTCCTGGGACCTAGTAGGCCTGCATGGTGAATGAAAGCGTGGCCGGGCCTTGCCCGTCGTTCCCGCCTCCGCCACCAGACGAGCCACTGCCATCACTTGGCCCTTCCACGCAGGCAACGACGGAAATCGCTCCTAGCACACAGGCCAGAATGACAAAGCGAACAATGAGAGGGGTTTTGGCTGAATTCGGCATGGGAATAGGGTTGGGGTCACGGGGAACGCTCCCACACACAAACATCGACCAAGTGAGCCCGTGTCTTGAATTGAGGCTCCGAATGCGCCCCTGAGCCTCCCGGGAGCGGCATTTCCCCCCTTTCCGCTTCCCGGTAGGTAGCCCCACGCTGGTTCTCCAGGCCTATGCCCCTGAAGCTCGCGTGAGCTCAAACACCTGCTTTCTGAGGTGCTGGCGAGGCCTCGGATTGCCTCCCACCACGATCTTCAAGCTGAGATTCATCCCAGTGAAACATCGAAGCTTGAACTCCTTGAAACCCCAGCGACTATCCGACCGTGATGGGGCCGTAAGCCTGGTGCGCTCCGATCTGGACGAGCACAAGGATGACCGCGGCAAAGGCCAGACCAGTGAGGTGGGCTCGGCGCGCCTCAACAGGTCCCCTCAGGGTGGCGCGCGCGTCGATGAGGAAGGTCAGGGCGAAGAGGATGTTCACGACACTCACCCCCAAGTACTGAGAGCTAGAGAGGAACCTCCAGGGCTCGGTCGATTCGATCGTGGGGAACTTGGCGGTGCTGAGCGTATAGATCGCCCAGACGCTGCAGAGACCGAAGTAAACGATCGACGCCAGCACCGAGGGACGGATGATGGTGAACGGGGCGGAGTTCTTGGGAGGTCTCATCAGGGAGAACGATATAGAAAGCGACCCCAGCTTATATAATCCGTCCTATGAAACATCGAAGCTTTAACTTCTTGACGCTGCTCCTCGCGACTTCCTGCGCCGGTGCGCCCGCCGCCGAGCTCTCACACCCTGAGTCCAACCAACTCTTCGACTTGCTCGACACCAGCCGGGATGGCTCTCTTTCCCCCTTCGAAGCGCTCGACGCCCTGCTCGTGATCTCGGAGGAGGGTGCCTTGACCCGCGACGCCCTCGGAGAGTTTTTGAGCGAGTATGCTGAAGAGGAGCTCGCCGACCGCAGGGACTTCTTCGAGATGGGGGACTCGGACG
>JAPKBO010000227.1 GCA_028823395.1 Planctomycetota bacterium
GACCGTTCCGGCCCTTGCCCTCAAGGATTGGGGCGCTGTGGTCGAAAAATATTCCATGCTGCTGTTCTCTCCTCAAGTTGGGGGCCTTCTGGTCGCGGGCTTGCGCTCCTTGTTGGTGGCGGCCGCCGCCACTCCCCAGGCCGAGCACGTCTCCTGGGAGGAGGTCAGCGTGGCACGGGCGCAGCCCATGCAGGGCAATTTGCAATTGGTGCTGCAGTTCCACTCTATCGAGCATGACTGGGAGCCATATTGCACGCCCTTCTCCGATCGCACACATCTGGCCGTGCACGCCTGGTCTGACAGTCAACTGCCCTGGGTTCGCACTGAGTACAACAACCCCCGGGCCCGTTACTTTGTGCGGCGTGGCACGTTTGCCGAGCGCTTGCTCGCCCGTGCGGCAACGCATGAGCGCATTGTGGTGGTGGGTCATGTACGCGCACAGTTCCTGGGTCAGCCTTGGATTGAAGTGGTTGCGGCTTGTTCCGCCCGGGAGCAGATTCCCCTGGGCACCGTCCTGCATGCCTCTCGCGCCATTGATCTGTTGCAGCGCAAGGCCGCACGGTTGGCCCTCGAGCAATTCAAGCGTGCCCTGGCAGCCCCCCTGCCCGCCCACGCGCGTGAGGCGCTGCTGCGACTTATGCCCGTCCGAGAGGATCCGTCCGTGGCGGTCTCGGCCGTCAAGTAGAGGTCGGAACCACAGAATCGAAGGGTTGCCTGCTAGGGTGCAACCATGTGGTGCCTGTCCCTCCTCTGCTTCTCGCTCCTGTCTCAGGCCCCTGCGCCCGAGCGCCCGAACGTCGTCCTGATCTTGGCCGATGACATGGGGTTTTCGGATCTAGGTTGCTACGGCGGCGAAATCTCTACGCCGAACCTTGATCAACTGGCGACTGACGGCCTGCGCTTTACCCAGTTCTACAACACCTCCAAGTGTTTTCCGTCGCGGGCGTGCCTGCTGACCGGCTGCTATGCGCAGCGAGTGGGTATGGACGCTCAGCCCGTATCTTTGACGGCTGGCGTGACTCTCGGGGAGGTACTGAGCGCAGCCGGCTATCGCACATTGATGTCGGGCAAGCACCACGGCACGGAGAATCTGTTTGACCGTGGCTTCGAGCACTGCTTCACCCTGCGCGACGGGGCTTGCAATCACTTCAATCCGGGACCACAACGGGAGGGAGAGTCGGCCCCTGCGCAAAAGCGTGCGGGCAGGACGTGGTGCTTTGACGGCAAGACCGTGCAGCCCTATGCCGCTCCCAATGATTTCTATACGACCGATGCGTTCACGGACAACGCCTTGGGTTTCTTGGCGGCGCGAGAGTCCGGTGAAGGCCGACCGTTCTTTCTGTATCTGTCATTTACCGCCCCGCACGATCCTCTCCAGGCCTGGCCTGAAGATATTGCTCGCTACAAGGGCGTCTATGACGGTGGTTGGCAGGCCATCCGTGAGGCACGCTTCCGCCGGCAGAAGCAAATGGGTCTTCTCGGCGAGGACGTTGGACTCTCCGACGCCGAGCATGGGAACTGGGAGGAGTTGGACGTGAACGCACGTGCAACCGAAGCCCGGCGCATGGAGGTCTACGCGGCAATGATCCACTGCATTGATAGGAACATTGGGCGCCTGATCAAATTGCTGAAAGCTCGGGGTGATTGGGAGAACACCTTGATCCTTTTTGCATCTGACAATGGGGCTTCGTCGGAAGTCGTGGACATTGGCGAAGGTGATATAGGCTCCATCGACCGTTGGTCCTCGCAAAAGGGCCGTTGGGCCAACGTTTCCAACACGCCTTTTTCCAAGTACAAGAACTTCAGTCACGAAGGTGGCATCAGTACGCCTCTGATCGCGCACTGGCCCGCCGGCATCGAAGCGCGCGGCGAGTTTGTTCGAACGCCCGCCCACTTCATTGACGTCCTACCCACGCTGCTCGAGTTGGCCGGAGGCACATACCCCGAGAAGCAAAACGGGGCGGAGGTGATTCCTGCAGACGGCGTCAGCATCGTCCCCCTCCTTGAAGGCAAGATCCTCGAGCGCGCCGAACCTCTCTATTGGTCTTGGGGCAGAGGCGCGGCTATGCGCCAGGGGCGTTGGAAAATCGTACGTTCCAGAGCTAAGGGTGCGGCCTGGCAATTGCACGACATGGAGGTCGACCGCACCGAATCCATGGACCTAGCCGTGGCTCAGCCTGAGCGCCTGGCTGCCATGACTGCCCTGTGGGAAGCCTGGCGCAACGCCCAATAGTGAATCGGAGGTGGTGTTTCCTCCAGGGCTCTTGGGCTTTCCGGCGGTGAAATCGGATACGGCGGTTACCCAATAACAAGGCAGGCCCATGCCCTCTTCGCTTCGATACCTCTTGCGCCCCCTGTCCCTGCTTGCAGTTGGCAGTGCATTGCTATTGGGCGCGTTGCTGGTGGGGGAGACGATCCAGTTCGTTCGACGTGCCAGCGAGTGGGGCACCCCCATGCAGGAGGTGGCTCTGGTGGCTCTTTGCCTGATGGCTGCGGGAGGGCTGTGGTTGATCTGCCGTGAGGGTGGGGGATACCTGCGCCTGCGTCGGGTGGAGAGACTTAAGCGGGATCTCCAGGGGGAGGGCCGCGCGGCCCCAGGTCTGGTGGAGGGAGTGCAGCGTTGGCTGGATGAGTTGGAACGCATCCATGGGGAATCCCTTGCCGGTGCCCTCCACCAGACCCGCAGTGCCCTGATGGGCCAAGAGTACGTGGCGCCCCTACGCAGGACTCTTGAGACGCACCTCCTGCCCGCCCTGGACGAGCGGGTGGAGAAAGAGATCCGAAGCAGCGCGCTGCGCCTCGGAGTGGCCTCCAGTTTTTTTTCGATGGCCCTGCTGGATGGTGTCCTGACACTCTGGTTCTCCGTTCGGCTCGTCCGGAAGGTTGCGGAGCTACACGGCGGGCGACCGGGGCTGGTGGGAACGGCGCATCTCATGCGCGAGGTGTCCATGGCTGCCCTCGGCGCCGATCTCTCACAGCACGCGGCAGACGCGCTCTCCACACGGGTGGGATCGCTTGCCGCAGCCGCGGGTCAGGGACTGGTCACTGCAACGCTCCTCGTGCGCGTGGGCCTGTGGGCGCAGAGCGTCTGCCGCCCCATCGAGTTGGTCCGTTCAAGTGTGGGCGCGTTCGTGGTTCGCGGTGCGGCTCATCAAATCAGGAAGGGAATGCGAGGCGGTGTGCACCGTGCCATGGGTGCGCTTCGAAGTGAGACTCGGGCTTAGGCGGCCATCGGGAAACCCTGGAAGAAGTTGCAGCGGCGGTCGTCCTAGATGGCCTTCCCCCCAGCCGCAACCTCTGAGTCGTACAAGGAGTACCTCAATGAAACTCTCGCTCGTCTGTTTCGCCGCTGCAATTCTCGTCACCGAATCTGCCCAAGCCGGCGACATTCTTGATTTCCCCATACCCGACAGCCCCATCGTGATTCCCGCACAGTCGGAATCGGGGGGAACCAGTATCGCCGATCTGATTGCACTCTACAGCGAGGCGACCGGGCAGCACTGCGTGATGGATTCAGCAACCCAGGGGTATGCGAGCAGTACCCCGGTCTCAAGCCAAGCCGGTGGGTCCATGTCCATCGCCCCCGAACGAGTCCAGGTGACCTTTGAGACCTTGCTCGTCGCAAATGACTTTGTGCTCACTCCGCTTACAGCGGACGAGCCTCGCCTGTTCTCCATCACTTCCCTGAACACAGCTCGTCGCAACACGGTCAGTTCATTGGGCATCTTCCTGCCGGCCGATCGCGTCGATGATGCTGCAGCTCATCCGGCAATTCTCTTCACAACCGCGATCGATTTGCCTGGCATAGACGTGCGCAACCTGGCATCGAGCATTCGCCACATGTTCCCCGACGAGAACATCAGCCAATTGCTTGCCGTTGGGAGCACGAGTTCTGTCGCCATGTGGGGATTCGGACCGATGGTAAAGCGGACTCGGGACCTGCTGATGACCGTGAAGGCGACCAACGATGCGGAAAACAAGGTGCTGCGCTCCCAGCGGGAGGCGGATGAGCCAAAAAGGAGAGCCCCATCTCCGACCGCCGTACAAGTTCGCGCCAACGGTGGGTTACAGGCCGTGCGCATCGCGGGGGCCTGATCCCGTGCGCTTGTCCACTGCCAGCTCGATTATCGCCGTTCTGCTCCTGCTCAGTGGATGCCAGTCCCTGGGCTTGGGGCGGGCGGCGGTTTCGGTTCCCGCCGAGGCCACTCTGGGAGATGTCGTGGCACTTGCCAATTCCTCCCGAGCCTCCACCCTGGTGTGGGAGCGGGACAGCGAACAGTACGCCCTGCAATCCCTGGGCCTGGGCGGGCCCCTGAGGGTGCCCGTCTCCCGTTTGGATGACGTTACCCATGCGCTTCTCCTGTGGGGCGGCCTGATCGTGATCCCGGGCGATGGCCAGGATCGGATCGTCGCTGCCGATGACGCCTCACCGGCCGAAGCCCGGCAAGTGGATCGCGCGCTGTTGTTGGCGGAGGCCTTGCCGCCCGCGACATTTGTCATGACGACTTGTCCCCAGCCCGGGGAAGCGGGGAATCCGACCCACCTGCGCCGTTTGGCGGAGCAATGGGGCGTTCACCTCTCCGGAGTTGACGACAATCTCGTACTGACGGGCGCCGCGGACCGCGTCACCATGGTCCTCCGCGCCTTCTCCGCCATCTAGACCGATTCCGGCGGCGGGCGTGGACGGGAAGCTCGTGGCCGTGCCCCGTTGCCCAGACCCGGGCCGCATTCGATTCTGATCCCCCGCTGGGCCAGATGGGATACCATGGCGCCCATGAAATACACCACGCAACTCACGTCCCTGCTGCTTGTGGCCAGTCTGGCTGCTTGCGCGGGTACCTACTCCTCGCAATCCGCTTCCGTTCAAGACCCCGCCCAGGCGACCGCACCCATCAACGAGACCTGCCCCATCTCCGGCAAAGCCGTTGATGCGTCGGTGACCTGCGAATACGAGGGAATGGTTGTCGCTATGTGCTGCATGAACTGCAAGCCCGCCTTCGAAGCGGATCCCGCCAAGTACATGGCCAAGTACAAGACTGCCGCGTACGTCAACGAGACCTGCCCCATCTCCGGCAAAGCCGTTGATGCGTCGGTGACCTGCGA
>JAPKBO010000033.1 GCA_028823395.1 Planctomycetota bacterium
GTCGCCATGTTGTCCGCGGCGCAGCGTTTGCTTGATTCGGGTGAAGACCGGATCGGGTTCCTTTTCACCGTGGGCGAAGAGACGGACAGCGCCGGGGCGGCTTTCGCTAACGCGCATCTTGCCGATCCATGGCGTCCGCGCCACGTGATCATCGGGGAGCCCACGGATGGCCTCTTTGTGCGCGGGCACAAGGGCATTTTTGGGGGCTGCCTCGTCGGGCATGGCCAGGCAGGACACTCGTCGCAGGAGATGGGTCCCAGCGCCATCCACGAGCTTGTGGCAAGCGCGGGCCGGCTACTGGACGCGGACTGGGGCGAGCACGCATCACTTGGTCAGGGCACTCTGAACGTAGGTCATTTTCACGGGGGCATTGCTCCCAACGTCGTGGCTGATAGTGCCGATGCTCAGATATTGATCCGCACAGTGGAGGATCCGGCCACGGTTGAGGCTCGCGTCCGGGGATGCTTGAGCGAGCACGTCAATCTTGAAGGCGCGTTCGGCTACTCTCCGGTCGAGTTCCACGTGCCCGATGGTGAGGAATCCGTGGCCGTTGCATTCGGGACCGACGCACCTCACATGCCAAACTGGGGTACACCTCTATTATTCGGCGCGGGCTCCATCCGTGACGCCCATACTTCTAATGAGAAGATCGGCAAGCAGGATCTTATCGACTGCAGCCTGCGCCACGAGCAGACCGTGCGCGAGCTTCTTGGCTAGCCTGGTTTCATGGATCAACCGACCCACGCCCGCGTCGTTATCGTAGGAGGGGGCATCATTGGATGCTCTACGGCCTACCACCTCGCCAGGCTTGGCTGGGAGGAGATCGTCGTTCTGGAGAGGGCTCAGCTGACTTCGGGCTCAACCTTCCATGCGGCGGGTCTTGTGGGGCAGTTGCGTTCCTCCGCCAGCATCACTCAGTTGCTCAAGTACAGCGTGGAGTTGTACGGCCGCTTGGAAGCGGAGACCGGCCAGGCCACAGGCTGGGAGGCCTGCGGTGGACTGCGGCTGGCGTGCAATCAGGAGCGTTGGACCGAAGTCCGTCGGCAGGCCACTACCGCCCGCAGCTTTGGGCTTGAGGTCGATCTCTTGACACCGCGGGAGGCCCAGGATTTGTGGCCCCTGATGGATGCTTCCGACATCGTGGGTGCGGCCTTTATGCCCAGCGACGGGCAGGCCGGTCCTTCGGATATTACTCAGGCTCTAGCCAAGGGTGCCCGCTCTCGGGGCGTACGGATTATTGAAGACTGTCCGGTGGAAGAGGTCCTCATCGAGGATGGCCGGGTCGCCGGGGTTCGGACTCCGGAAGGGACGCTGCGCTGCGAGGTGCTGGTTAACTGTGCGGGCCTGTGGGCGCGCGAATTCGGTGCCCTCGCCGGAGTCTGCGTCCCCGTACAGGCGGTCAAGCACCAGTTCATGCTGACCGAGCCCATCGAGGGAATCGAGCGCGGGCTGCCGACTCTGCGCGATCCCGACCGACTGGTGTACATGAAGGAGGAAGTGGGCGGTCTTGTGATGGGCGGCTACGAATTGGATCCCAAGCCCTGGGCTTTGAAGGGTGTCCCAAAGGACTGGACCTTCAAACTGATCGATCCTGACTGGGAGCAGTTCGAGAGTCTCAGCACCCAGGCTATGGCGCGCGTGCCTGCGCTGGAGGACGCACCCGTGCGTCAACTCGTGCATGGACCCGAGGCCTTCACTCCCGACGGCAACTTTATCCTCGGCGAGGCGCCCGAATTACCGGGGTACTTTGTCGGTGCCGGCTTCAATGCCTTTGGTATCGCGGCCGGCGGGGGAGCCGGCAAGGCCCTCGCCGAGTGGATCGTGGAGGGTGTGCCGACCATGGATCTGTGGCCCGTGGACATTCGGCGCTTCGGCCCCATGCATGCCGATGATGGTTGGGTTCGGGAGCGAACGCTTGAGGCCTGCAGTCGACACTACACGATGGCTTGGCCCCACGAAGAGGCGCAGGCCGGGCGGGGATGGCGCAAGTCCCCACTCTATGGCCGTCTCGAGGCTGCCGGCGCCTGCTTCGGACAGAAGATGGGTTGGGAGAGGCCCAACTGGTTCGCGCCCGAGGGCGTGGAGTCCGTCGATGAGTACACCTTTGGGGTGCCCAATTGGTTCGAGCACGTGGGACGTGAGCATCAATGTGTGCGCGAGTCCGTGGGACTTTTCGATGAGACCTCTTTCGCCAAGTATCGCTTGCGCGGCTCCGGCGCCGGCGCGGCTCTTTCCTGGATCTGTGCGGGGGATGTGACCCGCGGAGCGGGTCAGGTGACCTACACCCAACTCCTCAACGAGCGTGGCGGGATTGAGTGCGACCTGACGGTCTCGCAGCTCGCAGAGGATGACTACTACATTGTGACCGGCACGGGTTACGCCACTCATGACAAGGGCTGGATCGAGCGCAACCTGCCTCCGGATTCCGGCCTGGCTATCGAGGACGAAACCGAGTCACGGGCCGTTCTGGGATTGATGGGTCCACGCTCCCGTGACGTGCTTGGAGCTTTGACTGACAGCGATGTCAGTGCTGAAGCCTTTGCGTTCATGACTTGCCAAACGATCTCATTGGCCGGCATTCCCGTGCTGGCCCTGCGCGTGACCTTCGTGGGAGAGTTGGGTTGGGAGCTGCACGTGCCCATCGATCGGGCGGGAGAGGTCTATGACGCCCTCATGGAGGCGGGCGCAGCCCATGGGATCTCCAACGCGGGGTACCGAGCCATCGAGTCCTTACGTTTGGAGAAGGGCTATCGAATCTGGAGCAGAGACGTCACTCCCGAAGACTCGCCTTTGGAGGCGGGGCTGGGATGGGCGGTCAAGCTGGGAGGGGACACGAAGTTCCTGGGCCGCGAGGCGCTGCTGGCCCAGCGTGCGGCGGGCAAGCTATGCAAGCGCTTGGCTACCTTCACGGTGCCGGGCCAAGACACGCACCTGCTGGGCCGTGAGACCCTTTACCGTGACGGGGAAAAGGTCGGTTGGCTTACCAGTGGAGGTCACGGCTACACGATCGACGCGGCCATCGGCATGGGGTACATCCGGAATCCAGACGGCCTGGACAAGGACTTCATCCTGAGCGGCAGCTATGAACTCGACGTGGCGAACCAGCGCGTCCCCTGCCAGGTGCACTTGGGCGCGCTCTACGATCCCCGGTCCGAGCGTGTCAGGTAGTCGCCCACCCGCCGTGGGTGAATAGACAGGTAGCGCGGGCGTGTTCACCCTGCGCCACAAACGGGCCATGCGCGAGCTGTTGGGGCAGCCGGCGTGTCGCTTACTGCAACAACTGGCTGCGAACTTCGCCCATGATGCAGTACCCCCTGTCCAGGGCCTGCACAAGGATCTGAGTTCCCGCCAGGTTGCTGGGCAGGTTGAAGGTCACGGCGATGCGCCCATCCCCATCTGCCACCGTGTTCAAGAGGATCTGGGCGTTCTGGATGCTGTAGAACTGGCCCGCACAGCCGGGCGCGGCTGTGCGTCCCGCCGCGAGGCCGTGGGCCACGCTGATGGTGGCTCCGGGTTCAAAGCCCAGACCGTGGAGGGTGTTCACGCGCCCGCTGATTCCGGGCCGCGCGCCACTCAAGCGGTTGCCGCGCACCAGTGGCGTTAGGCGGTAGGCCCGCTGGACGCCATTCACCGTTCCCGTGCCGCAGATTTCGCCCAACTCGTTGATTCCGCTGGCTCCGGTGAGCACCCAGGGGGTTCCCGGGCGGATGGCATCTTGCAGCTTGACCGGGCCCGTCGCTCCCGTGGGCCAGAGCGTCGCGTGTTGGACGCCTCCGGCGTCGGTGGAGTTGCCCACAGCCACTCCGTGGTCGTTGATGGCCTTGGCGTCACCCGCACTACCTCCCAGGGTCGCCAGCTCGATCATCCCGCCCGCCTGCCAAAGGAAGGCGCGGTACTCGCCCGCGGGGTTGGCGCTCATGCCTACGACCCGATCGAAATTGTCGAGATCGCGGGGGGTCGTTAGTCCCCCCAGCCCGCCCAGATCCTGCATCCCCGTCGAGGGGTCCCAGAGGAACGGCTGCATGGACTCGCTCGCATCCTTGGCTACCCCCACCACGCGCATGTGGTCACTGATGGCGTAGGCAAAACCGCCGCCGCCGCCGAAGGTTCCGACGTCCAGCCAGTTGCCCTGGACGTCACCGACGTAGGGGCGGAACTGGGAGACGATGTAGCCCGGGAGGAATATCGAGTAGGTCCCGCACAGCAGGGCGTCCACGTTGATGTCGGTGGCCTTGGAGAAGCTAAGCGGTCCCACGTGCACGTCCTGGGTAACGCCGGAGTTCCAGAAGTAGGCGTGCAGGTCTCCTATGGCCGTCGTTGAGTAGCCCACGCACTGGCCCGCATCATTGATGGATCCTCCAAAGGACAGCGCCGGGGCGAGGGGGTAGATCCTCTCCTGCACGTGACCGTTCCACGAGTAGGCGTTGATCTTGCCCTGCCCCGCAGGCGCGGGTAGGTCGTTCTCGCCGTGCACGTGTCCGCGGTTGTTTATATCGAGGGCCCGCACCCCATGGGTGGGATCGGTGCTGAGGCTGCCGATGTCCGAGATGGAATAGCGCTGCGCGGGCGCGCTGGAGGTGAGTGGTCCTTGGGCCTGGGCGGGAGGGAGCGCGGATGCAGCGATGCCCAAAATGATGGGCCGGAGGAGGGCGGTGCTGAGGGCTTTCATCGGGCTGGGGGCTGGGATCTGGACGGATCGGGATCGTGTGTGTGGGAGGGTGGAGCGACATACAACCGCCCACTGCGTTCGAAGTCTCGGTCCTTTTTTGGGTTGCCGACTCTCCCCGGGCGTTCGAGTCACGCTGACTGGCTTCGCTGGGCTCGAGACCCGAGTCTTGTTCGCGGGTCGTCAGTAAGTGAAGGCCGCCCGGAACGTGACCAGATAGAGTGCTTTCTGTTACCATGACACTACCATGAAGCGCTTCGATGAAGAGTTCGCCGTATTGCTAGACGGCATTAACGGCATCCAGGCGAGCATGGCTGCGAACCTCTTGAAGGATGTCGGCATTCCCACTCTGCAGCACGGGCCGGATTTTGATATGGCTGAGTTTGGCAGCGCTGCGCACGCCATGTTGCGCGGGACGAGCTTGCTTGTTCCGCACGAAGCGTTGGCACGAGCGAAGAAGGAGCTTGACGACGCGGGCTGGGGGGTTGCCCTGGACGCGGATGGCGAGGACTCGGATCCGTCCGAGGGTTCCTCAGGAATCTGACGCGGCTCGGGGGTACTCGATGTACCGGGCGGTTTCGTCCGCTACCTCTCGCCCGAAGAGTGACTCGACAACAGAAAACGCCATGTCGATACCAGCCGCGACACCTGCTGAGGTGATCACGCCGTCCTCGACGAAGCGCGCACCCCGATCGACTGCGATGGTGCCGTCAACCTCAGCAAGCGCGTCATAGGCGCCCCAGTGGGTGGTCGCCCGTTTGCCGGAGAGGAGACCAGCTTTGGCGAGTAGTAATGCGCCCGTGCAGACGGAGGTGACTCGTTGGGCTGAAGCAGCGGTCTTCGCGATCCAGGCGATGACGTCCTGGTTGTTCAGGAGGGGGCGTGTTCCAAATCCACCGGGTACCACGAGCAGATCGATGGTTGGCGCACTGTCGAAGCCATGGTGGGGCACGATCCGCAGGCCACCGGTAGCGACGACCTCGGCTCCGGACTCGGCGACCGTGAACACGCGCAAGGGGGCCTCCTCATCCGAGCGACGTGAATCCAGGCCTGCGACGAGCCGTGTGCGGGAGAACACCTCGAAGGGCCCTGCGAAGTCGAGTACCTCGACCCCATCAAAGATAAGGATTCCAACGTTCCAGGGCGCGTTCATACCGCCGATCCTACCCGCGGGTCTCTCAGGCTCTGGCATGGGGTTCCAGACTCTTTACTCTAGTCCTTATGACAGACCCTATTTTGGTGCCTTTGAGCTTCGAGCGTAGAGACGGTGAGGAGATGCTAGCTGCTGCGAGTGCTTTTCGCCAAGAGCTCGAGGCTCGGCGCAGCGTACGCAGCTTCTCGACGGACCTCATCCCGGCGGGAGTCATAGAGGAGTGCTTGCGCGCTGCCGGCAGCGCACCCTCTGGCGCTAACTTGCAGCCGTGGAGCTTTGTTGTCGTTAGAGATCCCGCGCTGAAGCGAAGAATCAGAGAGGCGGCAGAGCTGGAGGAGCATGAGAACTATGAGTGGCGCATGGGGGAGGCGTGGCTCAAAGATCTAGAGGAGTTTGGTACTGATGAGAACAAGCCCTTCCTAGAGGACGCGCCCGCGCTCATCGTTGTCTTCCGTCAGGCCTATGGTTTGGACGACGAGGAGAAACGGAAGCACTATTACGTCATGGAGTCCGTCGGCATCGCGACAGGCTTTCTGCTCGCCGCACTTCACAAGGCTGGGCTCGCGACCCTGACCCACACGCCCAGCCCGATGGGGTTCCTTGACGGGATCCTCGATCGGTCGGAGAACGAGCGCGCCTATCTCCTTATCCCGGTCGGCTACCCTGCCGACGGCTGCGAGGTCCCGGACATCACGAGGAAGCCTTATGAAGACTTCGTCGACGAGCGCTAGGCGAGCCTGACGGCGGTTCCGTCGGCGTGGAACCCCGGGAACGGAGAAACGGCCCGGGAATGGCCCGGGAGGATTGAAGCTCGATTCATGCGTGGTGTGTGGGTGTGTCGGCGGACCACGAGAAAGGGGCAAGCAGCCTCTGGTACGGCACGGCCTGGGTTGTAGCGTGTCTCCATGCAATCCCGTCCTAGTGGAGTCGAACTGTTGGAGGCCTTGGAGTCGGGAGAGGTACGTGCCGCGGAGCCTGGCCCCGAGGGTTGGGTGGTCAACGCTTGGGTCAAGGAGGGCATTCTCGACATCTTTCGTACTAGCGAAGTCGTTCCCCATGGACTGGAGCTGTCTGGCGATCTAGGTGAGTCCGGCGGCCTGGCCTTTCGCGACAAGGAGCCGTTCCTCGTGCGGCGCTTTACAGACAAGGACGACGTACGCCTGGTACCGGGCGGCTCAGCCATCCGCCGTGGTACCTACATCGGACCGGGCGTCGTCTGCATGCCGCCCATGTATATCAATGTGGGTGCGTGGGTCGGCGCGGGCAGCATGATCGACAGCCATGCGCTCGTCGGCACCTGCGCGCAGGTGGGGGAGCGCGTGCATGTTTCCGCCGCCGCCCAACTGGGCGGCGTAATGGAACCCGTGGGCGGTCGCCCGGTCATTATCGAGGACGGTGCATTCATCGGTGGCAACTGCGGCGTCTATGGAGGTGTCCTGGTGGGCACCGGCGCTGTGCTGGCGGCAGGAGTGGTGTTGACCGGCGGGAGCGTGGTTCACGATCTGGTGCATGGCCGCGAACTCAGTGGCAACTCAGAGGAGCCCCTGGAGATTCCCGAGAACGCGGTCGTCATTCCGGGCACGCGTGCCCTCAAGGGTGGGTACGCCGCCAGCAAAGGGTTGTCCGCGGCCTGCGCTCTGATCGTTAAGTACCGGGACGCGAGCACCGATGCTGCGACCGCCCTAGAAGACGCCGTGCGCTAGGACGGCGTCAGGCGGAATTCGAAGAAGCGGGGACGTAGTCCATGAATCGTCCGTTCTCCTGAGCCAACTCGACGATCAGGTTAGCTGCCTGGAACTTGACCCGACCGCCATCACGGGTAGTGATGTCGGAGGCCGCCGCCAGGGCGTCAAGCTGTTCACGCAGGGTCGCTGCTCCGACACTGTCTGCATAGTGCAGGACTCCGCCGTGGAAGGGGGCGAAACCCATGCCGAAGACAGTAGCCAGATCCAGTTCCTTCGGTCCGGTTACCACGCCCTCCTCGAGGCAGCGCGCGGCTTCATTGACGAGGGAGAGCACGCAACGGCTGACGATCTCCTCGTCGGAGAGTTCCGCGAGTGACTGGCTGGTTTGGAGGCTTGTGACGTCCCCCGCCAGGGTGGGCTTCTTGGGGTTGGACCAATCGAAGAAGCCCTTACCGCTCTTGCGTCCCACGCGGCCCTCGTCGATCCAGGGCAAGAGCGCCTCGGTAGGGCGCATGCGCGCGCCGTAGGCTTCGTGCAGGGAACGGGCAGCGTGTCCCGCAATATCAAAACCCACCTCGTCCAGGAGTCGCAGGGGTCCCATGGGCATGCCGAAGTCCAGCAGCAGGTCCTCTAGGCGCTGGGGGGCGACGCCGCCCTCGAAGAGTCGCAGGGCCTCATCGAGGAAGGGGCCGAGTAGGCGGTTGACCAGGAACCCAGCCACGTCCTTGACGATCACCGGGGTCTTGCCCAAAGCCAGAGCTAGGCCCGCAACGGCGCGCACTACCTCGGGACGTGTCTGCTCTCCTGGAACGATCTCCACCAAGGGCATCTGCCGCACGGGGTTGAAGAAGTGCAAGCCCACCACTCGGCCGGGGTCGGGGACCTCGGCGGCGATTTCAGTCACCGATAGGGAGGAGGTGTTCGTGGCCAGGATAGCCCCCTTGGGCATCTTCTCTGCCAGCTCACGGAGCACCGCGCACTTGATGGGCAGGGTCTCGGCCACGGCTTCGATGGCGATCTGTGTTCGGCCCACACCGCTGATGCCGAGGCTTGCATCGAGGTGGTCGAGTGCGGCCCGTGCACGGCTGCCCTCCAGTCGCCGTCGCTTGAGCTTCTTGGTGATCTCGCGCTCGTGCTCTACCAGAGCCTTGTCCAGGGCTTCGCGTGAGAGGTCCGCGAGGCGGGTGGAGACGCCCTTTTCTGCCATGAGGCTAGCGATCGCTCCGCCCATGACCCCGGCGCCCACCACGACGGCGCGCTCCAGCCTTTGGGCACGCTCGCCATCCGGGCCGCGGCTCAGTTTCTTGGCGGCTTCAGAGGCCTGGAAGATGGAGACGAGGCTCTTGCACACGGACCCCGTTGCCAGGACGGAGATGGCATCGGCCTCGCGTGTGGCCGCCTCACGCGCGTTCACCCGGGCCGCGCTCGCGATCATGGGCACTACCAATTCCACGGCCGGGTATTTGCCGCGCGTCTTGGCGGTGGCCTGCTTTAGGGCCGTGTCCTCGATGATCGCCGTGGCCAGGGGATTCTTGTCCACGAGCCAACGAGCCAGCCCGCGTTTCTTGGGGCGCGCCTTGGTGCGACCTAGGGCCAAGTCTGCGGCGATTCGGAAAAGGTACTCGGGCTTCGTCACGCGATCGACGATCCCCAGCTTGGCCGCCTTGCGCGTGTCGTAGAGACGGCCCGTGAGGATTGCCTCCATGGCAGCCGGCACTCCGATTTTCTTGGGGAGGCGGTGAGTCCCGCCCCAGCCGGGGAGGATGCCCAGCTTTGTTTCGGGCAGGCCCAGGCGTGTCTTCGGTGAGTCCGCGGCTATGACGTAGCGGCAGGCCAGCGATAGCTCGAGAGCTCCGCCGGGTACCGGCCCGCCCACTGCGGCGACGGTGCACATGGAGCGCGAGAGGTTCTCTAAATTCTCGAGGATGCCGTGCACCTCGATGGTCATACGTCGTACGAGCTCTGGATCGCTGAGGGTCTCGATGGCCTCAATGTCGGCGCCAAAGGCGAAGTGCAGCGGTTCGCGGCCGCGAATGACGAGGGCGCGATCGCCTCCGCTCGGCTGCACCGTGGCTAATGCGAGCGCCAGATCGCGCCAGAGCGGAAGGTCAAGAACCGTGGCGGTGCGGTGGGGCGGGTCGAGGGTCAGGACCACGAGGCCCGCCTCCGGGCGCTTGATGCGCACGCAGGATCCTTCGGGCGGCATGTCGTCGGGCAGGGGGAGCCCGTCCCAGTTGGGCAGAGTGCTCATGTTAGTTGTCTCCTCGTTCGAGGACGACCGCGCCCCCTTGGCCCCCGCCAATGCATAAAGTGGCTAGAGCCAGCTCCCCATCCGAGCGCTGGAGTTCGCGGGCGGCGGTCAACAATAGGCGTCCACCTGTCGCGCCCACCGGATGGCCTTGGGCAATGGCTCCACCGTGGATGTTGAGCCGCTTGGGATCCAACTCGCCCAGGGCCTTCTTGCGCCCCAGATGTTTAGCTGCGAAGTCGTCGGACTCGAAGGCTTTGGTGCAGGCCAGGACCTGAGCCGCGAAGGCCTCGTTCAGCTCGATGCAGTGCATATCGGACAGCTTGCACTCGGCGGCGTCCAAGGCCTGAGCGGAAGCGAACACGGGGCCGAGGCCCATGCGTTTGGGGTCTAGTCCAGCCCAGGCGAAGCTGCGCAGGTGGGCCATTACTTCCAGGCCCAACTCTTGAGCGCGGCGGCCTGTGGTGACGACCATGGCCACCGCTCCATCGCTGATACCGCAAGCGTTACCCACGGTGACGATGCCATCGGGCTTCTCGAAGTAGGGCCTCAGCTTGGCCAGGGCCTCGAGGGTCTGGTCGTCGCGGATACCGTCATCGTGCTCCACCGATCTTGCGCCGGGGCGGGCCTCGGCTGCCAGGTGGGGCAGGATCTCTTCACTCAACAGGCCTTCCTCGCGGGCCGCCTTGGCACGCCGGTGACTCTGCAGGGCGTAGGCATCGGCATCATCGCGGCTGATGCCGAAATCCCGAGCGAGAAGTTCAGCGGTGCTGCCCATGATCATCCCGCAGGTGGGGTCGGTGAGACCTTCCAGGAGCGCAATGCGGGGTGCCAGGAATGATGGGCGAAATGCAGACAAGGCCTTCAGCTTGGCCATCCCTGAGCGAGCTCCCGCGAGGCGCGCGAACATGTCCGTCATCTTGCGTCCGAACACCAGCGGGTAGGAACTCATCACCTCTACGCCCACGCATAGGTAGGTCTCTCCATAGCCCGCCTCGATGGCCGTGGCCGCTTCGGTCACCATCTCGATTCCGCTCGCGCAGTTGCGCGCCACGGTGCGAGCCGGAGTGGACTCGTCGAGTCCCGCACGCAAGGCGATGACGCGTCCTACGTTCGCCTGGTCGAAAGGTTGTCCGACGCAGCCACAGATCAACTCGTCAAAGGCGTCCGGTTCGAGGGCATTCTGCGCTAGAACCTCCCGAGCCACCCGCGCCCCGAGGTGGCCAGCGTCTTCACGCTTGAAGACTCCGCCGGCGCGTACAAAGGGGGTGCGCAGGCCAGCAGCTAGCACGATGTCTGTTGAGGGGCAGAGGGCGGGCATTTGAAGGGCTCAGAGGATGCTGGGACTTTGGAGGCGGGATTCTAGCGGTTGCAGCTGAGATGAGAGGCGCGGAAGATTGCCGTGAGAGTCAGGAGTCCAGATCAATCCATGTGCAGCCCAGTCCCCGGTGCGGTACCGAAGTAAGGCGCGGCCATGAGCGGCCAGGGAAGTATAGACCACCTCTCCGGGCTGACCCTCGGCGACGGGTTGGAGTGTATCGGGGTCGATGATCTCTAGAATGCAAAGATCGGGATGCACGATGAAGCCTGTTCCTGTTTCTGGGGCCTCAGCCATCGTGGCAACCGGGCGGGCACTCTCTACAAAGGCCATGGGGCACTCAGACTGCCCATGAATGCGTGCGACCCGCGCCGCAGGGGCCAGGGCAATCCACGCGGCGGCCTCTTTAGGATTTGGGGGCGTGCTACCCGCCACAATCAACCACTGAATATGCGGGTAGGATCGCGCGGCTTCGAGGGCCGCTTGGGCGATGAGCGAGAGAGTCTCCGGTCGCGCGATCAGGGCCGATGCTTCGGCTCCTCCCAGCGCGGCCAATACCTCATCCGTATCGGGTGTGTCGCGGCCGACCCCATGCAAACCACGGGCATTGATTCTCCCTGGGCAGGTGATGCGCAAGGGATCGCCGCTTGAAGCTTGGGGGTTTTGAGCTCCCCCGATGAGTGCCCCCGCCAGGGTGGAGGGGGTGACTCCTTCAGGACTCAGGGTGTTCACCAGTTGCGAGCCCGGCGCGAGGTTCAACTGGAGTGCCGCGCGCAGGCCCACCTCGGCCAATAGGTCGAGGTCGTGGCGCGTGCACGCGGTTTGGCGCAAGCGAGCGTCCGTGGGGAGCTCGGAGGCCAACTCGTATCCCCGGCGTAGGGCTTGGCCTGCACGCTCGCCGCCGAGGGCTAGGGCCAGCTTGCGGGTAAAGCCCCAGTGCTCGCGCATAGCATGGGGCGTGGGGCGCAGCATGAAGTCCTGTGGTCGTGCTTCAAGGTCGCGGTGCTCTGTCAGGGGGATTCCGGCCAGGTCCGGCACCCCGCGGACACGGCGAACGTCCACTCCTGCCTCGTCCAGCACCCGCTTGTAGTGGGGCGAGAGGGCATAGAGTTCTTCACGCAGGTAGCGTGCCAGGGCCTTGTCCTGCCGACGGCGCAGTGTGCGGGTAGGGACTTGGGCCAGGGCCTGCCAAGATCTTTGAGGTTTCATTGTGGGTTCCCGGGTGTCTACCCTGCACAGGGCTGGCCAGCCGCTCAAGAACTCCGCGCTGGTCTCTCGCAAAGAAAACCCCGGTTATCCAGAGTCATCCCCTATGAGCGACCTCCTTGATCCCTCCGACGTTCTGCCTCTCCGCCTGCCCGGTCGGAATGGGCCCCGGCCGCGCACCGTTTTGGTACTCGGTGGGGGTGGCATGCGGGGCATGGCTCACGTTGGCGTGCTCAAGGCCCTGCATACTCTCGGGATACGTTACGACGCTGTCGTGGGGACGAGCATCGGGGCATTTGTGGGTGCCATGGTCTGTGGGGGCAAGTCGCTGGAGGAAATCGAGAGCACTCTGATCGAGGTTCAAAAACAGGACTACTTCCGGCTGAACACGGTCAAGCTACTGCTCAAGGGCACGCGTGCGCCGAGCATGTACCAAGGCAAAGTGTTCCGCGAGAGTCTGAAGAAGATGTTGCCCGAGGTGGGTCTGACCGAAATGCAGATTCCGTTCTACTGCAACGCCGTTCGCTTGGAGTCGGGTGGGACCGTGTATTGGGGGACCCCCGGGTTCACCGAAATTTCCCTAGTGGACGCGGTCTATTCCTCGTGTTCTCTGCCGGGCGTCTTCGAGCCCCTGGAGTGGGAGGGCAACAACTACGTGGATGGGGGTATCGTGGACTCGGTGCCTCTGCGCTTTGCCAAGACCCTTGACGGAGATCTGATCATTGCCGTGGACTTGACGGTCAAGAGCACTTTCAAGACGCCTGATTACCAGCGACGCGTGCTGCCAACGCTCTTCCGCATGTTTGAAATTGTGGAGGAAGTATTGGTGGAGCAATCACTGCACATGCACGTTGACCACCGCGTGGCTCTCATTCAGCCGAAGGTGGGCCATCTCCACCGCTTCGACTTCAGTCAAGTGGGCGAGGTGATTAGGGCTGGCGAAGAGGAGGCTCTAAGTGTGCTCACGGCCCACACTTCGACGCGTGGCCTGGTCTCCGAGGAGGTCAAGGACGGCTTGGCGTGCCCCGTCACGCCCAAGGACCACGTCAGTTTGCACCTCGACCCCAGCCTGTGCGTGGGCTGTGGTATGTGCCAGATGGTCTGCGAGACGGACGGGTTCTGGGCTGAGGCGGGGGTGGCCACTGTGCGTAAAAGTGCCAACTACGAGTGCACCCGCGATCACGCCTGCGTGCGCAATTGTCCGACAGACGCCATCAGCCTCGGGAATCTGTAGGGACCGCGCAGTATCCCTAGGTCGGGATCCCCAGTGGGGATTTGGTCGCTATTCTGTTGCCATGACCATCCCCAAGTCCCTGCGTGTGTCTTCCGTACTTGTCTGCGCCTTGCTGTCGGCCTGCATTTTTAATGTGGAGCTGAAGGGTGCCAAGCTGGAATCTCACCCCCAGCATGAAGCCGAGCCCCAGGTCGTTGCTCAGCCTGAGTCCGAGGGCCTGATCGCAGGTGAAGTGAACCGGGCCAATGCGACCATTCAGGCGATCGTCGACCTGCCCGACGACCAACGCACTATCGCTAACACGCTGACCGCTGTGGACGATGTGCAGTGGGATTTCATTCAGAGCGTACGGCTGGAGGGCTTCCTGGCTAGCGTCTCCACGGATGCTGCGGTACGTGAGCGTGGGCGTCGTGTCCAAGTGGAGACCTCAGCTTGGTTTGACGCGCTTTACCAGAACGTCGAGCTCTACCGCACTCTTGTGGCCTTCTGCGAGGCCCACCCGGGCCTGCAGGGAGAGGATGCGCGCTATCGGGATGTGTTGCAGCGTGACTTCAAGCGCAAGGGTGTGGATCTCAGTGCAGATAAGCGTGCGGAGCTCCTCGAAATCGAAAACCAACTGCAGGAGTTGGGGATCGAATTCCGATCCAACATCGATGAAGATGAGACTTCCGTTCTGCTGACAGCGGATGAATGTCGAGGCGTTTCCGAGAGCGCTCTGGCGCGGGTTCCACGCAAGGGTCCCTTGTACTCGGTGCCTCTCGTGGGTTCGGCTGTATCGGACTTCTTTTCCTCCTGCGAGGTAGAAGCGACGCGCTGCAAGCTTTCCATCGCATACGCCAAGCGCGGCGGCACCCGCAACGTAGCCGTCCTTGAAGACCTCCTACGCTTGCGTTCGCGCAAGGCCCAACTTCTCGGTTATCCGACTATCGCACACTATCAGACGGAGACCCGCATGGCCGGCAGCCCGCAGCGTGTGGCGGAGTTTTACGCCGACCTGCAGCCCAAGCTGAGGCGCAAAGCGGAGCAGGATCTGGCCGAGGTGCAAGCTGCCAAGCGTGAACACACAGGCGATCCCGAGGCAGAGTTTCACGCCTGGGACAATAGCTTCTACCGCAATCTCCTGATGCGAACCAAGTACGCCGTGGACAACGATGCCGTACGGGGTTACTTCCCGATCGAAAGCGTGACGGCTGGCATCTTCGCTGTGACCGAGGATCTCTTCGGTATTCGGTTTACGGAGATCAGCGATCAGGCCCTTGAGCAAGGGCGACCCATGTGGCACCCGGACGTGCAGCTCTACCAGGTTCACGATGCGGAGAGTGGCGAGCTATTGGGCGAGTTCTACACCGACCTGCACCCGCGCCCGGGCAAGTACACCCACGCCGCCCAGTTCCCCTTGCGTTCGCGCAAGCGCCTGCCGGATGGCACCATCGCCAAGCCCTTAGTGGCACTGGTGTGTAACTTCACCAAGCCCACGGCTGACCAGCCATCCCTGCTGCGCCACAGGGAAGTGGAGACCTATTTCCACGAGTTTGGCCACTGCCTGCACTCCATTCTGACCACCGCCGAGTATGCCGAGTTCGCGGGAACGGCCGTGGCCCGCGACTTCGTGGAGGCCCCGTCGCAGATGCTGGAGAATTGGATCTGGAATGCTGACGTTTTGGCGCGCCTCTCAAGCCACCACGAGACGGGCGAGTCCCTGCCCGAGGAAACCCTGAAGGGCATGCTGGCTGCTAAGAACATGGGCTCGGGGCTGGACGCCGAGTCGCAGGTGTTCTTGGGCATGATGGACATGGCCTTCCACACGGACACTGATGGCGAAGTGGATACCACCGCCGTTCGAGCAGACGTCTACCGGAACACCCGTATCTTCCCCGTCATCGAAGGCCTCACTAGTCAGGGTAGCTTCGGGCACCTGGTGGGCTACCACGCCAGCTACTACGGCTACTTGTGGTCCTTGGTCTACGCCCAGGACATGTTCAGTCGTTTCGAGAAAGAGGGCATTATGAACAAGGACACGGCCCAAGAGTATCGGCGACTTGTGCTGGCACGCGGAGGTACCGTGGAGGCCTTAGATCTCGTGCGCGACTTCCTCGGCCGCGAGCCCAACGCGGACGCTTTCCTGCGGGAACTCGGACTGGAGGAGTAGGACTCGGTTAGTCCTGCGGTGGGCGACGAAGAGGCCCCGGATCGTTTTCGAGTCGGCGTAGCTCGTCGTCGCTGAAGCCGCCTGCGCTCTGGCCCGGTGAGCCTTCCATGTTGGAGTCGCTGTGAGTTGTTCCCTGGCCGGCTCTACGCCTGAAGGCGCGCAGGTGTTCGGATAGGTCTACACGGAAGCCGCCGGGTCCGCCGCCCATGGGGCCCGCACCTGGACCGAAGGGGCTCGCTCCGCCTGCCGCGTGACGCAGGCGGACGCTCCAGAGCTCGCGCATGCCCGTCCATAGAATGTAGATGCCCACGATGGGCAGGGCGCAATTCACGGGTGGGATGAGGGCCGAGAAGATCATTGCCAGGGCAAACCAGCGCCCCACGCGCACGGCGATCTCGGTGGCTTCCAGATAGCTGCGCTTGCGCGCCAAGAAGGCGCGCAAGATTCGCCCGCCGTCCATAGGGAAGGCAGGCACAAGGTTGAAGCCGCCCAACATCAGGTTCATCCAGGTGAAGGCCACGAGGAAGGCCGTGGGACCATTTTGGATTTGGGAGATGGACTGACCGGGCCCCGGACCTAGGGCGCCGAGGAGACCCAATGCCAAAAGACCCACCGCGGCCAGCACTAAATTGACGAGCGGCCCGGCGATGGCAACCTGACCCTCCACGCGCGGGGACTCGGGAATCTCGCTCATGCGTGCCATGCCGCCTAGGGGCCAAAGCACGATGTCTATCACGTGGATGCCGTGGTGTCGGGCCACGAGGCTGTGTCCCAACTCGTGGAGTAGCACAAGCCCAAAGAGAGTGACGAGGATGGCTGCCGTGCCAATGGGGTTGCCCCCCAGCAGAATGAGAAAGCCCGCCATATAGAGGAACAGCACGTGCACACGTACTTGGATGCCGAACGGGCGGCCGATGGAGAATGACTCGTTCACGGTTCTTGGAGGGAGTGGGGCGCGGACCCTGATGGGGGACCTTATACGCCATGATTGGGAAAGCGAGGGCGGCCCTTGCAAAGAACCCATCAGGGGCTGCTGAGGCGCGTACACTGGCCGCCATGAGTCCTCTTCGCAACTCAACTTCCCTAGAGCCCACCCGCCCGCGCGTGATGCGGGTGGACTTGAGTGCACTCGGGGCGCATAAGGGTGCCGGGGTCGAGGTGGGGGAATGGCACGCTGCAGATCCACTTGCTGATCGGGTGGGCTGTTGGGGCGGTCCCGCTGCGGCCCTTGTTTGGTTCCAGAATCCCGCCCACCGGGAGACCTTCTTTGCACTGGCCGTTGGTCCTGCCGTGGCGCGCGGCGTTCCAACTGCGGCAAGGGCCGTGGTCATGGCCCACGCACCCTTGGCGGGTTGTGTGCGTGAAGGCCAAGTGGGATCCGATTTGGCCCGCCGTCTGGCGCGGGTGACCGATCTTCTACTCCTTGAGGGTGTGGCTTCCGGATCGGGGGCCGTCCTGGTGCTAGGAGAAGAGGGCGTGCGATTGGAGTGCCTACCCCATTTGGAAGGGCTCGATCCCGAGGCCACCCAGCGCGCTTTAGTTGAGCACCTCGGTCCGTGCGCCAGTCTGCGGGTGGGACCTGCCGGGGAGGCTGGCCTGCCCCTGGCTAATCTGGCCGCTGGCAGCGATCCGCCCAGCTACGTGGGGCGCGGAGGGTTGGGGGCTGCCTTCGCCGCCCGTGGGCTCAAGGCCTTGGTGGTGACGGCGCGCGAGGTGGAGCCCGTGGGCAACGAAACGTGGGCTGCACTCCAGAAGGATTCCCCGCGCCTTGCGGCGCGGGCTGAAGGGGGCAGCTTGGAGTTGTTCGAATCCCTTGCGGCTCGTTCTGCCCTCGGAGCTCGCGGTGGCGCTCAGAGCGTGTCTCTGGAGGAGGCACGTACTTTTGGAGACCAGGCCCGCGAGCGGGTCGAGCGACGACATGGATGCAAGGGATGCCCGACGCCCTGCGGTTGGGTCCTGGACAAGCCGGAGGGTGAAGGCGCGGCCGTCGGTGCGCGCTTCAACGCGCTGCATCCCCTGGGGCAGAATCTTGGAATAGCGGAGATCGGCGAGGCGAGGGATCTCCTGTCCTGCTGCAATCGCCTAGGGCTGGATGCCAAGGAAGCGGGTGCGTGTCTGGCACTTTGGGCTAGGGACAGACCCCAACTGTGGGGAGATGCAGTGGCACTGGAGGGCCTCTTGGAACAGATGGTGCGCGGCGAGGAGCCGGCTGCGCAACTCGGCCAGGGAGCCGACGCCTTGGGGCGGAGCTTGGGCTTGCCGGATGACGAACGGCATGCGCAGGGGCATGGCATGGGAACCGAATCCAACCTGGCGGTGCACCTTGGCGCGCGCGTGGGTGTGCGCGGCCGCGAGCCCATGCGCACCTTTCCCTTTCTGGTGGGGTCGGGGTTCGGCCGTTCGGGATTAGAGGCGCTGGTGGCACCCATGCCTCTACCCATGGGTGCGGAGGATCCCGCGCTTCCGGCGGGCAAGGGGCGTTTGGTGTGGTGGCACGAGAATCTGGTCCTCGCATTGGACCTCTCGGGCTTCTGTTCTTTCGCTGCCGCGGGAATGCTTGCCGATCGAGTCGTGGACCTGGATGGGCTCGCGCGCGAACTGGAAGGCGTTGATGGGGAATCGCCCGGCGAGCGGTGGCTGGGCCGTGGAGCGGTCCTGGCGGAACTGTGGCGGCGACTTGGGAGCAGGGATGCCTCTGCGCGCAGCGCTGGGTCGCAGGACGACATGCCCGGGGGTGGGATGTGGGACGAGTATCACGCCCTGCGGGGGGTGGGCTTGACTCCGGAGGACCCTATGGGGGATCACATCCTGGAGCGCGCCTTGCATCAGCTCGGTGGGTCTGTTGAGGACGAGATCCTCGTGGATGATTCAGCCCCCGTGGAACCCACAGCCAGAGGTCGGGTACGGCTGCGAGCCTCGGGTGCGCTGGCCGAGGCCCTGGGAGAGGACCCGACACTGGAGTTGGATCTTCCCACCCATGTGCGTTCGGTGGTCGCAGAGGCCGTACGCCGCTGGCCTGCGGCAGCCCCGCTTCTTGGACGTGAAGGGGCTGTTCTCCCTGGCGTGCATTCCGCGGGCCGACAGTTGGGTCTGGACGATTGGGTCCACGATGGGGATGAACTGGACCTGATCCTCGTGGTTTCCGGGGGTTGAGGCTGGCATCCAAGGGTGGCCGCGCCGATTCTCTGTGTCCATGTACGATCGCATCCTGCTGATCAAGACCGGCGCCTTGGGAGACGTCCTGCGCACGACCTCCATTCTTCCAGGCCTGAGAGCGCTCGAGGGCGTCGGGCCGATCGTGTGGGTGACCTCCCCCGGAGCCGAACCCCTTGTGCGCGACCATCCTCTGGTGGACGAGGTACTGACTTGGGACGGCGACCCGGAGGGAGTGGATGCCTTTGTTGCCAGCCTGGGTTCGAAGGGACCCGAATGGATCCTGTCCTTCGATGATGAGTTGGGTCCCTGTCGGCTGGCGACCCGCCTGGGCGCCCATAGTGGATCGCGGGTCTCTGGTGCCTACGAGGACGAGAGCGGAGAGCTGGGTTATACCGACGACGTAGAGGTCTGGTTCGGCATGGGGCTCCTCTCTCGTTGGGGCAAGCCCGAGGCGGATAAGCGCAAGCGCGAGAACGAACTCACACACGGGCGGATCTTCGCGTCGATGCTCGGGATCAAAGACTCCAAGCCGAGCTTGGTTCTGTCAGGAGCCTTGGTGGAGGAAGCGCGGGACAATCTCGGAGGACGGGGCGTCCTGATCGGCCTGAACACCGGGGCCGGCGGACGCTGGTCGTCCAAGGGTCTGAGCGTGGAGCGCAGTGTGGAGTTGGCGGTGCTCCTGCATGATGCCTTGGGGTCCAACGTGAGGTTCGCGATACTCGGAGGCGTGCTTGAAGCGGAGCGTAATAGACGCATAGTGGAGCTATTGGGCGCCGTGGAGGATCTGAGCGTAGTGGATGGGGGGACTGATAATGGCCTCCTTGAATTCGCCGCCCAGGTTGCTTGCTGTGACGTGCTCGTCAGTAGCGATTCCATGGCGCTGCACATGGGAGTGGCCCTCGAACGGCCCGTAGCTGCCTTTTTTGCTCCAACTTCCGGGGCCGAGGTGGATCTCTTTGGCCGTGGACGCTCGATTCGGAGTACCTCAAGTGATTACTGTTCCTATCGTCCCGACGCCGACAACTCATCGATCACTCCCGAGCGCCTGTGCTCGGCCGTGTTGGAACTACTGAACGAATGAAGAGCACTGAATGTGGAAGCTAGCCAAGGGATTGGAAGGTCTGGGCCTGTTGATCGTAGGTGTCGGGCTGATGATGAGCATCAGCCTTGGCATGGGGGACGATGGGTTGTCCTCCATGAAATTTGAGTCCTGGAGTCTGCTAGTGGGGGGCGTGATGTTCTTCTGTGGCTGGCTCCTCGAACGCAGCATGGGAGCAAGGTAGATGATTACTGTGAGAGGAGGATTGAAGGGCGCGCTGCGCTGGGTCACCCGCAAGTTCGGGTTTGACTTGGTGTCCCACTCCGGCGATGGCCTGCCCGAGGACTTCGACGAGGGCCACCGTCGAGTGATCGGTGCCGTGCGTGCTCATACGATGACCTCACCCGAGCGGTTGTTTGGGTTGATCGAGGGCGTGCGTTACGTGGTCCGACATGACGTACCGGGGGCTTTCGTGGAATGCGGCGTCTACAAGGGTGGGTCCATGATGGCGGTTGCGTTGACATTGATAGAGCTCGGCGTCACGGACCGGGACCTCTATCTGTACGACACCTTCGAGGGCATGCCGGAGCCCACTGCGGAGGACGTGGACCTTCACGGCACGCCTGCGTCCGAACACTTCGAGCGCTCGGAGGGGGACTGGTTGGCGTGTTCCGAAGAGCGCGTTCGCGAGGCGCTGCTGGGAACGGGATATCCACCAGAGCGAGTGCATTTTGTGCCCGGCAAGGTTGAAGACACGATTCCGGGGACCGTGCCTGGCGAGGTGGCATTGCTACGCTTGGATACGGACTGGTATGCCTCGACCCTGCATGAGATGCGCGAGCTGTGGCCTTTGCTCGCGAGCGGCGGGGTGCTGATCGTGGACGACTACGGACACTTTGCCGGAGCACGGCAGGCGATTGACGAGTACCTAGAGCAAGCGGGCGAGCGCGTGCTCCTGGGGAGGCTCGACTACACAGGTCGAATGTGCGTCAAGGCTTGAGGGTGCCCGCGCGTCCTCGCTTGGCCTATTGCTGCCAGCTTACGGCTACGGCAGATAGCTCCGGACTCAGGCCCGACAGAATGTCCGAATGGAACGTCAGTCGAACCTGGTAATAAGGTGCACCGTCCACCTCCTGAATGGTTGCCTTCCACACGTCATCTGAATTGAGGAACGTCAACCCGATGTTTTCGTACTTCGTGCTGTGGTTCGTTTGGCCGGTGGGATTGGGAATGCAAGCGTCGTTGTAGTGATCTCCGTAGAGGTCCATCGTCGTCGCATCTTCTAGGGGCCCCATCACGGGGGCACCCGTACACGCATCCGCTGGCGGATCGAAGTCCGTGACACCCCTGAAGCTCAGTACTATCGATGTGCCTGCTGTCTGATCTTCGGGCCGAGGTTCGGTTATCGGAGATCTGTACATGGGTGTAGCGAATGTCCCTCCGGCAATGGGGTTTGAAGCCGTAAACCAGACGGAGTGACTGCGAGAAGTACGCACGACGAAATCCGCAGCGCCTAGGTACACCACCGGATCATTCCCAGGAGTGGGTGCGCCCGGCGGACTCGAAAGGGGATTGAACCCACCATTGGCTCGGGTTTCTTTGTCGGGGTTGACCACCTTGATCTTGCCGTTCTTCTTTACTCCTCCCGATGTGAAGGCTCGGTAGTAGGGCGAGGGAGCCGAAGCCGAAGCCAGTGCAATGGCCAGGGAATTTTGACCCACTGCTCCCTCATCCGGGAAACAGCTAAAATCCATCAACAGGCTCAATGCTGAAGAGCGGCCTTGATTGGCCATGAAGTGTGGGTTGCTAGGGCGCGTATTGCCCGTGGCGTAGTAGACCTGCCACAGGTCCAGGCCTGCTCCGCCTTTGGCGGCGCGTTTGCGAAGGGATGTGTCGCGCCATGTGTAGGTAGTCCAATCTTCGGGAGCCACGGTGCGGTTCCACGGGTAGGGCATCAGGTCCGTGCCCAGAGGGGTCGCCGTGAGGTCCCCGGGGTTGATCTGGTAGCCCAGATACCGAGGATGCACAACGGAGAGAGGGTCCTCCTGCTGGTCCAGGATGTTCTTGCTGTAGAAATTTGTCAGGCCGGACCCTCCAAATTGAGGGAGGTTGGTCGCGGCGTTGACGTATTCATCCGGCACCCAAGCGGAGTGGGCCAACTTGATCTCGAATTGCTGGAACGAGTCAAAGTTCACTGATCCGGTCGCTGGACTCCAGTACAGGCCCTCAACGTCGATGTTGAACTTGGAATAGTCTGTGAGTCCCAGGCCAAAATCACAGTAGCGCCAAATGGTTTGGCAGCGGCTTCCGTAGTTAGAGAGAGGCGTTTGGACTCCCGACACGAAGTAGGGCATCAGGGCTACTACAGGATTCGTTCGATCGACGGGGTCGAGGGTACGGACAACCGGCCGTGGGCGGATTAGCTCCTGGCCGAAGTCGTAGAGATGTTGCCCGAACCACTCCGGAAGTGCCTTGGTCTCGTCCCCAAAGGGAGCCTCCTCATCGAGGGCGCTGAAGCGGCTAACGCGCCCACCGTTGCTCTGTGGACCGAATGTCGGATCAAGGCTCAAATTGACCTCGGGCAGACTGAAGTCCAGCGGATTACCCGACAGGTCGGTTGGGCTCCACCTTCCCGATGCCAGGCCGAGGTAGTAGGTCTCGGCTATGCCCACTGAGTGGGCTAGGGGCAGGTCCGGCACAAAGGTGAAGCGTGTCAGGTCAGCAGACTGGGCAACGGATCCCACTATGTACTGGTCCGTTCCCAGAGGTGGGGCACCGTTGATCGGAGCCGGAGACCGGGTGAGCGTCATGGAGTCGAAGGCCGTGACGGATAGGGGGTCCATGGCCTCGCTGAAACCCAGCTCCATGCTTGAGGAGGTGTGTAGCCCCGTTCCTGGCTGGCTGGGATAGCCACTGGGCTGGGGCAGGATGCGTGTGTAGCAGGCCTCAGTACCCGTGTCTGCCAGCAGATCAAAGGGTGCACTGAACGCGGCCGCCCCAACGCTGGTGCTGATCCACTCGGCCGGTCCGGCACCCGCGTCCCAACTGATGGGGTAGACGATCAAGCGCACCTCTACGTTCTTGAGGAGCCCGTCTTGCACCGGTGTCGGCGTGCGAGTGATCTCCGCATAGATGCCAGGCTGAACCAGCAGATCGCCGGGGTCTGGCGTCTGGGCGCAGGGTTTGGCGTCGAACCGGATCTGGGGAACCAGGAAGAACGTGCCCCCTTGATGCACAGGGGCAATGGGGATCTGAACCGCCTGGGTACCCACGATGCGGGGGGCCTGCTGGTCGGGAAGGAATCCGTTGTAAGCATCACCGGTGTGTATCTCTTTGCCCCCCGAGCGCGCGGCGCGGACTACGTCGAGGGTTGCGGAGTTGAAGTCCACCGGGCCGTTGCCGGCGGTCGCGAGAGGATGCCCGGAGATGTTGGCGAGTAGGGTGGTCTGCCCAACGCTGGAGTTCATCACGGTGGGGATGCGTACCTCCATGTTGGCCAGGTTGACGTCCACGGCGGGGGGCAGCCCCAAAGTGTTGATGGGAAGAGGGGGGGATGTGCTGAAGGATTCCAGCTCGCTCACAGTCATATCCACGAAGACGCGGGACGAGTAGAAGTTCCCGTTGGCTAGGCCTCCATGGTGACCGTCCAAAGTCATACGTGCTTCGAAGGGCAAGTTGGGTGGGATGCCCGTGAGCACGCGCAAGGTGGATGGAGTTACGCTGGCCGCGTCCAGTAAATCGTCGAACTGAAGCAGCAAGCTGCCGTTGCGCGGCAACATGGAGTAGCCCCCGGCCCCGCCCGCCGCCTGGGGTTGAATGGGGATGACGTCACCCTCTGCGAGCTTGAGTAGAGAGTAGAACTGCGCTCGTCCACCACCCGCGACGTTGTCGGTCACGTCGCGCAGAATGATCAGGGACTGCTGGGAGGTGACGGCGTTCGTCTCCAGGCTGTAGTTCTGGCCGTCGCTTACGAGGAACGGGCCGATCATGAACTCGCCCGCCATGGGCATGCGGGTGCCCGTGGCATCCAGACCGAATATTTCCACCAGGCGTCCATGAGCTACGCGGGTCAGGTGCAGTTCAGACCCATTGCCGGCCATGTTGGGGTCGGAAATGAAGAA
>JAPKBO010000228.1 GCA_028823395.1 Planctomycetota bacterium
CATGGAGGTGCGCTGCGCCTCGATGGCGTCCTTTCGGCCCGACGGTCGGCTCTACGATGGTCGCGGCATCGAGGTCGACGTCGAGGTACTCCCGGCCTCCGAAGATTTCTTGCACGCTGGCGGTGACGCTCAGCTAAGAGCCGCGCTCGCCCTTGTTTCCCAATGAATTGAATGGGGGGGCCGACCCCATGGGGCGGTTAGACGGAAAGGGGCGCGTTCGAGTTCAGCTAGTACTGGCTCACAACGATGAACGGTCAGGACTCCACCTCAATCCCACCACCATTTGAGAAACCCGTCCGGAGCCAACATTATGGCACCGAGGGCGACTCCAGATGTGAGCGTGTAGATACCCAGATAGCGCAGGCCTGGTCGCATCCGGGATACGCATGTGCACAGGAGTATGGCAATCGGCGCAATGAATATGCATGCCAAGAGTAGAGCTCCGAAAGTGAGCTGGGCGATATTTGAGTGCATCACCAGGTCCGGTGAGAAGCCCTTGTCGCCGATCGTTTCAGGCCATTCTCCGAGGCTGCGGTGCATGTGGATCGCGAGGGAATAGAACAGGCTGAGTGCGGCCAGCGGGTGGAAGGTCGCGGCCGCAACCGCCATCCGATCATGCCTTTCACGAATTCGGGCTCCGAAGGTCAGGCCGAGTCCAACCACGCAGGCCCCGATAGCGATGAATAAAAAGAGAGATGGACTGCTCGTGGACATGCTCTACTTGGTCGGGATCAGGTCGCGGATGGAGAGACGGAGGAAGTAGATCTCGCGACGACCTTCGTAGAGCACGCCGATGTGCTCCTCGTCGATGCGCGTCAAGCACGAGTAGCCGAAGCCGGGCCGCTGGTCGTAGAGAGTGTGCCAGCGTGTGGGCCACGAGTGGCCCTCGTCACGGCTCACCTTGAGTGTCATGTCTCGACGGTCAGTACGTGTCGCAGGGTTGGAGAACATTAGGAGTGGACCGAACTCCTCATGCTCGAGACGGATCAGGCTTGCCATGCAGGTGGGCTCGGGTAGGGCACTACGCGACGATGAGTGCACCTGCCAGGTCGAGCCGAGATCTTGAGTCGTATAGACGGAACGCGAACCGCGGCGATTGTCGCGGCAGTTGATCATCAGCGTCCCGTCCCCAAGTTCGACCACCTGCGCCTCGGTCGTGTCGGCCTTGACTCCGGTTCCGATGTTCCACGTCTCGCCTCGGTCCTTCGACCAGATCAGCGTAGAGAAGGGCTTACCCTTGAAGGGCGATGCGTCGGAACTCCGAAACTGCGCTGGGAATACGAGGGTACCGTCGCGGAGCGTTATGCCCTTGCCGGGCCCCTGCAAGACGAACCGCCACGCTGGGTCTTTTACTTGGTGAGTGATGTTGATCGGCTTCGTCCACGTCAAGCCGTCGTCGTCGCTTCTCACCAGCATGAACTGTCCGGTATCCATGGGTTCGAGACCGGGTCCCGACCCGTTCCAGGATCGGTTGCCGTGGCTCCAGGTTGCAGCAACCCAGATCGCCCCCGTGACTCTATCGATGAGGACTGCGGGATCGCCAATGCCGTCGAACCGCCACTTGGCGTCGCGGCCCATGTCCATGATGACGCGCATGGGTTCCCATGTTCGGCCCCCGTTGGTGCTGCGACTCATGCCCACGTCGATGTCTCCAGGTAGATCGCCAGAACTGCTATAGCGGTTGTCGTAGACCGCGATCAGCGTGCCCGCCTTTGTGGTCGCGAACCCGGGAATCCGGTAGGTGTGGCAATTATCTTGTCCGGTGGTTCGCAAGGCTACGCCGATGCGCTGGGCTGTAGGGTGGCCATCGGGTTGAATCGTCTTGCGATTAGAGAACGTCAACTTGGAACATGCTGCCATGACACGGCGATCCAGACTTGCATGGGCGGTGAGTTCCAGCGAGATCCGGAAATGATTGACCCCGGACTGCAGCGCTCGCCTCCCTTCGAAGATCATCGATCGTGCTGCGGCTTGCGGTTCGCCGAACGCTTCACCGCTCTCATGGATAACCCGTACCTGTGCGATGTCGGACAAACGGACATCCTGGGGGATATCGACCTTGCACTTCAGCATCGATAGGGGACTCAACGATCCTGAGGTGGCGATCGACACCGTCGTGACGGGGTTGTCGCTGCGCCCGTGGAGTGCCGGGGCGGTCCAGCTCGCATGTGAGCTGCTAAGGACACGCATGGGGCTGCCCACTTCGAATTGGAGATCGTCGATCAGCACGCCGCTGTTTGCTGGGGAGCGCGAGCGCAAGCGCACCTCACTCGTTCCGACGGGGAGCTCAAGTTGTACGTGGCTGAGCAAACGGGCTCCGACACGGATAATTTTGTCGCCGTTGTAGATCTCGTTCCATTTTCCACGGACCCGGGCTTCGACACGGAATTCGAACGGCCCATTCCGCGTCCAGCGTTCTGCCCAGAAGGAGAGCAGCCGTGAGGTGCGGTCAGAAGGTGTGAGCGTCAGTTGGCGGTCATCGCCGCCCAATAGGTGGAGGCATTGTGTTCCCGTGCGCGCAAAGCGGTCCGTGATTGCAGCGTGCCCCGAACCTGCTTCCAAGCGCCCGAACTCTAGTTTGAGCTTTCGGAACTCACCGACCTCGGCGTCCTCGAAGCTAGTCTGGCCCGTCTGTGGCTTGGTTGGTGTTATGGGCCATTCATCAGAACGGAATGGACTTGCCGGCAGCAGTTCCCCGTTGACGAGGTTGGTGTCGGGGTCATTGCGGAAGGCGTACCGTACTGCGGAGGGTTGCTCGACGTCCGGGGAGCTGACCAGCACGCCGTCCCCGTCGATGGTTGCCCAGGCGGGCCGGAACATCTGCTCCTTACCCGCCACTTCAAATTCACGGATGGGCTTGCGATCCGATGTCCGGAGGCCGACAGCATGATCGAATTGAATCCGTAACCGCTGGCCTTGGGGCCGGATCTCGCGAACCGTAGGCCCTGTAGGTGTGACGTCTGCGGAGTAGGTTTCAGCCAGTGCCAGGCGCGCTAGGCGTTCGCCGACCGGGGCTTTGCGGCCCGGGTGCACGTTTGTTGGGTGCCCCAGATCAATGCTGACCGCCATGCCCGTGTTGGGCACCTCTCTAGCGACCTCGGATTGCATCTCGCGAAAGAGAGGCCACTGACGGTCGAGTCCCGGAAGCTGAACGAAGTAGAACGGCAGGCCAGGATCGTTCCAGGCTTCTCGGAAACCGTTGATCAGGGAGATGAACGCGGCCTTGTTGCGTGCCTTTTCGGTTGCGGGGCCGGACGCGGTGGACGTTGCGTTGCTCTCTCCCTGATACCAAATGACGCCTTTGATCGGGAACCTGCGTAGAGGCTCGATGCCCGCTTCATACAGGAATGAGGGTTCGAATGGATGATGCGGGCGGGCACCGGTCGGGTGCTGTAGCCACGCGGCCAAATTCTGATTGACGCGCTGCAAGCACCACGCTGGGTAGCGTCCGTCCGTCAGCCAAGAGTCCATGACTTCACGTACCGTTGGATCGACGCTCTTGCCCCCTGCGGGCAGGTAGGATTCGACGGGCACGCCACCAATGGCATTGTGCACCAAGCCAATGGGGACGCCCAGGTCGAGGGTCAGTCGCCGTCCAAAAGCAAATGCAACGGCGGAGTAGGTTTTGGCGACATCTTGGGTCGACCGCGACCAGCCCTCGGTGGTGTAGTAGTTGGCGGCGGTCAGTTCCTGGAGGAACTCGAGCTCGTAGGTGGTCGAATCGGGGTAGAGCCGGCCTTCGAAGTCCAGCAAGCGCAGGTCTGGCAGTGAGGCCCCTTCGAGGAACTCGGCGGCTTCAGTGGCCTGGCTGACTCGCCAGCGCATGTTCGATTGGCCTGCGCACAGCCAGACATCGCCACACACAACGTCGTGCAGGGTGACTTCTTCAGTCCTGTCACCGTGGGTGGCATGCACGGTGAGTGGCAGTCCCGTGCTTGTGGCTGGTGTGGCGTCGAGGGTCAGACTCCAATTGCCTTCGGTGTCGACTTGGGCTGTCGCGCTCTGATCGCCGAACTTGACTTCTACCTGGCCGTCGGGCGCCGCATGCCCCCAGATGGTCACCGGCTTATCACGCTGGATTACCATGTGATCGCTGAATATCGGCGGCAACTCAAGTGCGGTTTGGCTGGCCGCCTCGTTGAAAGTGGCGCTTCGTGAGGCCTGATCGACGTCAGGGTGGCCCCCTAAGGTCTCATCGTATCTTTGTGCCGTCCACGGGGCGGGGGTGCTCTCCCCTGGTTGGGCAGGAGTTTGCAGGAGCGACAGGAGTACTAGGGGCGCGAAGTGGAGCATGGGTCCAAATCATACGCTTTCGAAATCGAACTCCATGGCATGCGGGCCAGGTGGCAACCTGCCACTCCACTAGACCCCTTACCTGGGAGCCGCTTGCCGTCTGCGGTTTTAGCGTCGCCGCTTGGATTTGCGGTCCATACCCGCGATGAGTTCCGCCATCGCTTTGCCCATTGCCTCGCCGATGTTCATGTAGGTCTCGGCGTTGCCGCTGTAGTGAGCGTTAGAGCTGCCGCCCATGGATAGGGGGTGGCTGTAGACCGTGGCGACGTTGCCCTTGAACTCGGGGTACTTGCCGGACTTGCCGTCGACCCCGAACATCGCATCGAGGATCATGCCCTCGTTACCCGTGGAGCCCTTCTTGGTCTGGCCAAGGGTGGCGATGACGAAGTTCGCCTTGGGCGCATCGAAGTCCTCGCGCAACTGCTTGATGAGACGCACGAGGTTCTCCTCGTACTTGCTGGCATGGGCGGCGTTGTAGCGGTCCTTGTCTCCTTGCCACCAGAAGAAGCCAGCGACCTCGTAGCGCTTGGCGTCGGGATAGTACTTGCCGAGGTCGGCGAGAACCTCCTTCGCCCGAGCCACGTCTCCGTCGTACTGCATACCGGCATACCATCCGATGGGCACGGGCTCGGTGCCCTTGTCCCACTTGTCAGGGGACTCCTTGTAGCCCGCGTAGATCTTGCCCTCGTACTCATACTGCTCGGAGCCCGGAGGCA
>JAPKBO010000229.1 GCA_028823395.1 Planctomycetota bacterium
GCTGAAGCTCCCGCCGAAGAGAAGCCTGAAAGCGAGTAGTACCGCTGAAGTCTCGGGCAATTACACGGAGGGGGCAGACAGATGCCCCCTCCGTTGTTTTTTGGGTGTGCCACGTGGGCACCTTGGCTTCCGGACGATTTTGTATCATGCCACACATGCTCCAGCGTGCCGTCCTCGTGCCCTGGCTGGCCCTGTGCCTTGTGGCTGGGTGCGGTACGCCGAGTGCCTCCCGTAGTGCCGACAGGGACCGCCTCTCCGCTATCCCGCAGATCTATGTGGCCGCCTTCGAAGGGCTCAAGGTCGCGCTAGAGGCCGGTGAAGATGAAACGGCCCGGGGGATAGCTGCCCAAATTCGAGGCCGACTCGCATTGCGTCAAGACCCTCCCGTGGGGGCAGTCGACTTGTTGGCGGGATTCGATCGCATTCTCACCGGGCGTGCCCTTATTGGCGGGGCAGAGCTCTGGCTCGAGATCCGGCCCCGACCTGACTCGCATCTAGGTGGGGTTTGGTTGCATGGCCGTTCGGCTCACCTAGCTGGAATTGTCCTTCGGCCCGGAGCCGCGACCCTAGAGTGGCAGCGCCGCACCCTTTTGCCCGACGGGCGCGATCTCCTGAATGCCAAGACCTTGCCTTTGGCTGGCATTATGCCTGTAGAGCTGACTCAGGAGGCGGCCGGAATCATGTGTCTGGATACCTACGATCGGCGTATTTCCGCCGGCGCTCTGGCGGTCAATGATCGCTGGATCCTGCATCTGCGGTCCGGGAGTGTGGACGCCGATGGGGGGACGTTTCCCGCGATGAAACTTTCCGTGCGCGCTGCCCAGCGTGTGGAATTGGCCTCTGTTTTGCCCCCTGAGGCTCTAGACCCAGGTCTTCTGGCGGAGGCTGCAAGGAAGCCCGGAATTTCCATACCGGCACTGCTCGAACGTACGGTGCGTATTCTCCCTAGGGACAGGGGCGCTGCCCTGGACGCTCTGGTGCCCCTGGTGGAGATTTGGACCGCCGAGCAGATCTCTTGCCTGGTGCCAAGCTTGCGCTGGCTCTCCGGTGACAGCGGGCCCGGGGCCGACCCCCTGGCCTGGCGCGACTGGCTCCGGGCTTGGGCAGCAAAGCGGGCAAGCATCGGCACGCTGGACATTCTCGACTTCTGAGCGCCCAATGTGGCCATGCCTGAGACTCCGACCTTGCACCCCGAAACTCAGACGCACCTCGCCGCATTCCAGCGGGGGGCCGTCGACCTGATCGATGAGGTCGAGTTGTCGACGCTTATCTCCGCAGCGCTCCACGCCGGCCGCCCCTTGAGGGTGAAGTTTGGAATGGATCCCAGCTCACCGGACCTGCACCTGGGCCATGCCATTCCCCTCATGACCCTGCGCGATCTTCAGGCTTTGGGCCACTGCATCGTGCTGATTGTCGGAGATGCGACAGCCATGGTGGGGGACCCATCCGGGCGTAATAAGCTTCGCCCCGTGCTCACCCGGGAGCAGGTTGAGGCGAACCTGGTGACGTACACAGACCAGGCGGCGCGCGTGCTGGACATGAGCAAGACCGAGGTCCGGCGCAATTCCGAGTGGTTTGACGGCATGGGTTTTGAAGACCTTCTTCAACTGACTACGCGCATGACTGTCTCGCAGATGCTGGAGCGAGACTTGTTTCGCCGGAGGATGGAGCAATCTGAGCCCATCGGAATCAATGAGTTCCTCTATCCCTTGATGCAAGGCTGGGACTCTGTCGAGGTTGATTGTGACGTGGAACTCGGGGGCACGGATCAGTTGTTCAATCTCCTCGTAGGCCGCCGTCTGCAGGAACAGAAGGGGCAGCGTGCTCAATGCGTTCGGACCCATACGCTGATCGATGGGCTCGACGGGCGCAAGATGAGTAAGTCCTACGGCAACGCCGTGGGGCTGATGGACAGTGCTCGCGATATGACCTTTGGCGTTATGCGCCTCGACGATACCTTGATGGGAATCTGGTTTGCGCATCTGACACGGGTGCCCGCCGAGGAGGTTGCCCGATTGTTGGCGGGGCATCCGCGTGAGGCGAAGGCGCGCCTGGCCTTTGAGGTCACAGCCTTTTTCCATTCCGCGGAGGATGCCGAGGCAGCCGCTGGCGCCTTCGATCGCGAAGTGCGCGACAAGGCCTTGCCCGAGGATCTCCCCGAGCATTCCTGGGCCGGGGATTGGGGGCAGAGCTTGGCCCTTCCCAACCTGATCGCCAAGCTGGGCTTGGCGCCCTCAACCTCCGAAGCGCGACGCCTTATCAAGCAGGGCGCCGTGCGCCTGGATGGCGAGGTGGCAAGCGATCCCACCTCTAGCCTGGCCGAGCCGGATAGTGCCGTGCTGCTTCAGGTGGGCAAGAAGCGGTTCGCTCGCATCCTGCCCCGCTAAGAGCCTTCGGCGTCGGGCGTCACCGCACAATGCCTTGCAACGAGGCGCGGACGCTTGGTGAGCCCTCATCGTCCAGGAGACACTCCAGGGTGCCCTGGAAGCGACCGGGCGTCATTCCTGCAGGTGCCTGTAGGTTTAGGCTCCAACGGTCACAGCGGCCCTCTGAGTCCACGTAGCCTATGGGCGCATATTCACACTTCAGGGGTTCGATACCGGTCCCTTCGAAGCGCGCCTCAAGAATCCGCACTCGGGCTCCAGGCACCAGGGCTTGCAATTCGGCCAGTGCCTGGCTGCCCTCTGTCGCGCTCACCAACCCGAAGTGGATGGGGTCGGCGCGAATGATGACATCGGGCACGACCCGCGCCCAGACGTGCACCAAAAGGCGACCCTCGTCGCCTTCGCCAGCATCGTCGGTAGTCGAAAGCAGGATGGTCTCGTGCCGGATGCCGAGGTCGGTGAGCGGGGGTAGGGTTGCTGTTAGGTCCCAACGCACTTCAGTACCGGCCAACGTGGGTTGGAGGGTGGCCTCGATGTCGCCCGTGACCTCCAGGATCGCCACGACCTCAGCCGGCGAATTCGGATATCCCGTGAGGATGCTCAGGCGCTTGGAGCCGCCGTGGCTCATGGGTACGTCGCCCAAGCGTAGGTCTGCTGGGCTCAGGGTGAATAGCTTCTCCGCAAAGACGTGCAATTCAAACGTCATGAACGGGGTGTTCTTGGAGTCCGTCCGCACACGCAAGATGTTCAGGCTGTCGGAGTTGGGTCGGATACTCTTGGTGTTGACCGCAACGACCATGTCCAAGGTGCCTCCGGGTTGGATGGAAATGATGTTCTCGGCCATCCCTAGGTCGCCCTTGACCGCAGGGCCACCACCCGGTGGCACCGCGCTCATGCTTCGTACCCGTGTGCAGGTGCACGCCGGGTGCAGGGAGAGGACGGTGACCGGAACCGGGTCGGTGTTCTCGAAAGAGAAGGTGCGCTGTACTTCTTGCCCGAACTCCAGAGTGCCGAAGTCGTGAAAGTGAGGTCGCTTGGCGTCCACCGGGTTCTGTGCAACCAGCCCCAGTTGGGGCTGGGAATCGCAGCCGGCGAATGCTGCAAGGACCATTAGGAGCACGGGGGCCCGGCCTGGCCAGGAGCGTTTCACCCAAGCGGGGGCATGGGGCAGGGGAGGCATGGCGCGAGTCTAGAGCCGGGAGTCCTCGACCCCAGATTCTCCCTCCTCAATCGGCTCCTCTTCGTCATCTCCCATGTACCCCAGGCTTTGAAGGGCCTCGGCTGAGGCCTCTGAACCGCCTCCTTCTGGCGGGGTGACCTTGGTCGCCTCCCATGAGTCGAGTTGGGCCAAGAGGCGCTGCCCCTCCGGGTGCTCCAGCCGGTATAGGTTGTTGAGTTCCAGTGGGTCCGCGGCCAAATCAAACAGCTCGGAGTTTTCGGGGTGCTCCTCACGCCAGACCAGCTTCCAGCGCCCATCGCACACGGCATATAGATTGTCGTAGTGGCCTTCGGGGAGGCTCTTCTTGGCCGGAGAGTGCGCATCGTAGAGGTTCAATGCATCCGCATAGGCCATGCGGGGAACCGCCTCCTTCTCACCGCGCATCAGGGGCAGGAGGCTGAGGCCTTCCAGTTCCTGTCCGGAAGCTAAGTCGAGGTATTGCAGGATTGTGGGGGTGATGTCGATGGTGCGTACCTGATCGGCAACTCGCGCTTGGAGCTGCTCTCCGGGCAGGTGCAGAATGAGAGGAACCTGTATGCACCAATCGTACAGCAGTCGGTGCTTCGCCCATTTGTGGCGCTTGTACCCATCGAGCAGGCCTTGGCCGTGGTCGGCTGTGACCGCGATGAGGGTTTCCTCAAACTGCCCCGAGTCCTTCAACTTCTCGAGTAGTCGGCCGAGCTGCTTGTCCATCCAGGTCAGCTCGGGGTCGTACATCTTCTCGCGCCACTCGTGGCCACGCATGCCCACGATCTTTGTGCCCAGTTCGGGATAGGTGATCCCGTAGGACTCAATGAACTCCGCCGGGGGTACAAGGGAGAAGTCGTGAACGTCAAACAGGTGCACCCAGAGGAACCACGGCCGTGGGTCGTCCTCTGATTCGTCTAACCACTTAAGCGCATCCGTGATCGTGAAGTCGCCCCGACGCTGCGTATTGGTCAGTCCGGACGTATCCCATGCCGTGGCGTGCTTTTGCTGATGGGTGATATCTATGGAGTCCACATCTACGCCCGTTAGGAAGGTGTCGAACCCCTGCTGCAGGTTGTAGATCTCGGAAACTACGTACGCACTGACTGCGGCGGCCGTTCTGTAGCCGCTGCGCTGAAGCGTCTCGGGCAAGGTCTCCACAGAATCCTTGAGGGTGTGGCCGCACTTGTCGGAGTAGAACGTGCGCATGCCATGCTTGTAGTTGTTCAAGCCCGTCAGGATGGAGGCATGGGACATGGGCGTGATGCCCGCAGTGGAAATCACACGGTCAAAGAGCGTGCTGCTCTCGGCCAGTGCGTCGATATGCGGGGTGACACCGGCCGCCGCGCCGTAGCAGCCCAGGTGGTCCGGTCGGGTGGTATCCAGAGTGACGAGCAGCACGTTGGGCCGCGGTCCAGGGGTGGGCGCGTCCGAGC
>JAPKBO010000034.1 GCA_028823395.1 Planctomycetota bacterium
GTGACATGCACCCGGGTCTCAGCGTTCTCAGCCACACGCTTGCCACCCGACACTCCGCCCTCTGGCCGAGCGGGCACCGGCCCAAGAACCCCGTCGACATCTTGCGGCAGGCTGGCATTGGTTTCGCGCGGCCGATCGACCTTGGGCGCCTGCCAGTTCGAGCGCGGGCCTTGAGCCTCCCCCGATCCCAAGCGCAGCGCCAGGAACCCCACGCCCACGAGGGCTAGCAGGAGCAGGAGTAGCAGAGAGGACTTGTGCATGAATGTTCTTGGCGACTCCCGGTTACTCCGACTCAGGAGTCCTTGAGCTTTGCGCGGTAGAGTTCAAGGGGGAAGTACGGGCGAAACAAGGTAGCGTGAGAATTGGGTGACACTTCGATCTGACCAGGCCTATCTTCCAGGTGGATGATCTGGATGCCGTCTCGGGATACCTCGCGATAGGCACGCCAACGCACCTCGTAAACCCCAAGCGCCGGGACGATGCACTCCACCTCATCCCCCTCAAGAATGTACTCGCCGGTCCCTTCCAGGATGCTCCTGCCCCGCTGCGTGGCACGTTCAAAGCGCGGATCAGACTCCATAGCGGCCAGACGCAGAGCCAGACTCACTTGGTCATCCGCGGGACGCACATTATCGGGCAGGGCGATGCGCACGGGATAACCCTCACGCAACTGCAGGGGTCGGCTAAAACTCACTGCCGGAACCTCCAGCACCCGGGCGCCGCTGGCCAACACAGCCACGTCGACCCACTCTGAAGTGGAAGTGATCACATGCGGCGAAGCCCCCCGCACCCAGCTTGTGTAGACGTCCAGCTCCCCGTCTGCTCTCGCCCTGCGCCAGAAGAGCATGACGTCCGTAGCGGGTTCACCAAAGGGCCCGAACACCTCGAAGGTGAACATGTGCATAGCACCGCGCAGATCCACTTCCAGGCGTGTGACCGTCCCCTGAGGCTCCATCGGAACCTTATCGATGGCATGCACGACCTCTTCGCCCTGTCCCATGACGAACGTCACGCGCACGTCGCCCGGAGGCAGGTCCGTGACCGAGAAGTCCCCTCGAGCACTCAGAGGCCAGGCAAGCGTCATGCTGCTGGAGTCCTCCACGATTTCCACCTTCATCACTAGAGAAAGAGGGTCTATTCCATCGTCGAGACGCACCTGACCTTGAAGGATCCGACCATCCGCGAGAGAGGCCTCCCGGCCACCGCGGGTGGGCATGGGCACCAACTGCCCGCTGCCGGGCTTCTCCCAAAGGCGCCCCTTGCTGCTCTGACCGGAGCGGAATTCTGGACTCACTGAAGAGCCGACCCACAGGACCAAGAAGGCTAGCACAGCCAAGAACATAAACACGAGCACACTCACCCGTCCCAGCAACCGCCGTGAGTACCTGTGTTGCATCACCGTGGGTTCATCCTCTAGTCACACGGACTAGGAGGGCTCCTGGGGCAGGGTGCGGGATCGGAGGTAGTTCATGGTGGATGCCTGCACACGCTCGATGAGAGCCTGAGGTGCGACACGTTCCTGCTCCAGGTCGTCCAAGTTGGCCAGACACCAGGGACACTCCATCTTAGACAGATGGAACTCCACAAATGATTTCGGCCCCTCGTCAAGGCTGCCGTTAAGGTGCCGCGCCAGCCAGTGACGTGCTGGGCAGGAGGCATGGGACGCCGCCCACTCGTCCGAGACGAGTAGAACCTCAGCGCCCCCAACGGCCCCCTCCTCCTCGGACAGGACCTCCAGCAGCCCGCGATCGGCATCACCTTGCCCCGCGAGAGCGCGCATACGTGCCAGCGCCCTGAATTTGATGCCCGCCACGGCTCTCTCCCCTGACAGCCCCATACGTTCCCAAGTGTCACGGTTACGCCAACCGCCCAGGAACAATGCCTCGACCACCATCAAGCGCTTGAACTCTCCCTGGCTCCAGGTCTCTTGCACCCAATCCCGCAGCACTTGAACAAGCAAGCTGCGGGTTCGCGTCCGTAGATCGCGCTCTCCGACAATGCTTCCTGGATTGGATCGTTCGATGGCCATCTGATCCAGAGGATCCGTCTCATCGACTCCTTCAGGGGAACTGGAAACGGTGGTGTCCCGGCGGCGACGCAGGTGATCTATGGTTCGATTGCGGCAGATCCCAAACAGGTACTGCTCGAGAGTGTAGACCTGATCGAAGCCGCCGATCCCGCGCACGGCGCCCAGGAAGATCTCCTGCAATACATCCTCGCGCGCCTGTTGGTCAGGGATTCGCCGCGCCACGTACGCGTACAGACGGCCGGCAAATTGGTGCTCGACCGCTGCCCACGCGTCATTCTCCAAGGCCTGGAGGCGATCGATCTGGAGCGAAAGCTCCTTCAAGGAGTTCCCCAAGCGTCCATAAAGCTCAAGCCGAGGCCAATGGCTATGAACCCGGCGAGGGCCATAACCATCATGAACATGGCGAGTCCCGCCGCCCTGCCGCCGACTCCGCTCGGCCTGCGCAAGAGTGCATCGCTCAGCCCGGTGTAGATCATCGGAACGGCCTTCATGAGCAGGGTCACCATGGCCACAAGGACCTCCATGGCCACCACCACACTGCTGAAGATGGTCCCAAGGGTGCCACCCTCCACGTGCGGCGGAACGGGGATCGTGGGTGTGGCCGGCCCATGTGCTGGAGCAGCGAATTCGGACGACGTGGGCAACTCCAGTCGAATGCCGATCTCCGATACCGGTCGCAAATCCGCCTGAACTCTCTCGGCGTCACGCGCCTCCGCCAGTGCCACCGCCGTCAATTCACCCGCGGCAGGTGGGCGCCTGATGACGGCCTCATCCACCGGTTCCAAGCGGATGGACTCCCCTTGGCGCGCAGTCTGGCCCAGTGCTTCGAGCAGGGCGGCTACATCCTGGAAACGATCATCCGGGTCCATCCTCACGCAGCGCACGACGACAGCACGCACCCGCTCGGGAAATCCCGTCGGGAATTCGGGCGGTGAGTCGTCTTCACGAAGCACCAGGGTCCCGCCCTCCGTCGACGTGTAGGGCGGGCGTCCCACGAGGGACTCAAAGAGGATGACTCCCAGGGAATACACATCGGCACGATGGTTCGCACGGCTGCGCAAGACCTCGGGAGCCATGTAGTGGGGTGTTCCACGGCCAAAGGAGAGCGTCATGCGTCCGTCGGTGAGCAACTTCGAGAGGCCGTAGTCCCCCACCCTCGCGACCTCACCCTTGATAAAGATATTGCTGGGCTTGAGATCGAAGTGCACCAAGCGGCGATCGTGCAGGGCGAGTACACCTCGGCAGATCTGGGTGAAAATCATCAGCGCCTCATCTTCCCCCAAAGGCCCGCCCGCAAGTCGCCGGCTAAGCGTCTCCTCTCCCGCATAACCCATGATCAGATAGGGCACCCCCATGACGGTGCCCATGTCTTCGATGGTCACAAGGTTGGGATGATCGATCGCTGCGAAGTGGCCTACGTGGGATAGTTCGCGCTCAACCGCCTCACGCTGGGCGTCGTCCTCCAACTTCAGAAACTTGATAGCGAAGGACTTGCCGATGGACTGCTTGCGTGCCTTGTACACGTCCCCAAAGGCTCCACCGCCCAAGCGGTTCTGGATCTCGTAGCCCGAAATGAAATCGGGCTTGCGAAAGTTGTTGTAGAAGGCCTCCCAATCCATGGTGGTGATTTGGGCTCGCGCTTCAGGCCGAGCCGCGGTCGATTGTAGGGTGGCTGCAAGGCGAGAGGCAGAGGGCACAGGGTGGTCCAGACGAATCTGGATCTCCCAGATGTATCTCCATGCGCTCCCGGGGCGGAAAAGGCCCTGTCCAGTGGGTTTGGAGTTCGCCGCCGGGAATGCGTAAACCCTCCGCACAACGCAGATGCAAGCTGAGGGCTCCATCCTCCTCACACACGGTCAACTCCGCGATGGACTCGGGGCCCCCGCCCTTCCAGAAAAGATGGCAGTCGGAGGTGGATCCGATACGCACGACCCCTCCCGCACCAGGCGGAACCAATAGGACCCTCTGAGCTCCGCCCGCGTCGAGTGTGCCTGAGAGTTCCAGTACCCCCGCAGCACTGGCGGTGCAGGGCTGAGTGAGGCGTACCCCCCCAGCCGACCCGATGGATATCACAGCGTCATGCTCCAGCTCGGAGACGCTCGGCTCGCCAAGGGCGCGCATCCTCCAGCGAGCGCCGGCATGAAAAGATTCAGCCAGAGTGAGCTCCAATACACGCTCTGCGAGGTCTCCCCACAGGGGCACGTCCGCCTGGCCGCCCATGGCATGTCCCAATTCCAGGGACGTTCCGACGACGAGCATGGCCTCACCGCCCTCGTCGAGGGCGAGTTGAGCGCGGTAAGAGTTCGGACGCGACGGCATGCTTTAGACCTCGCCGGAACTTTCTCCAGCGTGGCGTTCTAAATCCTGCACGCGCCGAAGTTCGGGTGAAGCTATTCGGGTGAAGCTAGTAGGTCACGACCACACCACCGCCCTGATCCCGAGCGCTGACGAAAGCGTTCCGGGCGCTGTGATACAGATCTTCTCGACGGTCAATGTCGGGAGACGGGTAGTGGGCGATGCCAACTGAGATACACATGGGGTCGCCAACCAAATCGCTCAACCCACGTTCCTGAGCCATCTGGGCCACTCGGTGGGCCATGATCGAGGCACCGTCTACACCCGTGCCGGGCAGCAGGAACAAGAACGAGCTCTCATCGAACCGACCGAGAATGTCCGTGTCGCGTGAGGAAGCGAGGAAGATGCCCGCCAATTCTTTCAGCACGCCGTCCGCCGCCTGACCTTCGAAGCCCAACATCACGCAGGCGAGCGGGTCACTAAAGCGTCGCGCACGCTTGAACTCCTCGTCGAGTTTGTAGTTGAGGAAGGCGTAATTGAACAACCCTGTGCCTTCGTCGATGATGGCAGTGATCAGGCCCTGATTGGGTTCACCTGTACGCAAGTCTGTAAGCAAGGCCGAGGGAAACTCAAGCTCCTCCGCGGTGGGTGTCTCAGCATTGCGCTTGGATGCGGGCAAGACCGGACCGGCCGAGGTGTGATTTGCCAGCGCATCGGAGAGACGGCCGCGGGTCAGAGGCCGGTTCAGAACTCCCGTCGCCCCGCAGAAACGCGCGATAGGTTCGGCCAGATCGTTCTCCAGATCCACAACCAGGAAAGTACGGCAGCGGGTGTGGCCCGTCAGACGCCGACACAACTCATAGGCATTCTGACCTCCCACCCAGGCGTCGATCAGCAGCAGGTCCCCGGGACAGGGGGGACTCTCGAGCAAGATGTCGGCATCCGACACATGGGACAACTCCCAACCTTCCATGGAAGAGAGGGCAGCCTCTGCGGAAGCGAGAAGAGAATCGTCCTTGGTCAGGATGCGGAGGGTGCGGAGTCCGTCTCCCATAACTGGGGTCCTTGTCGAGTGCTGAGGTGAGACGCCCAAGACGCTGTGCGCGGCTCAGGCGAGAATGGAACTGTGCTGATTACCCCTCGAGGGGGTCTTCATCTACTACCAGTCTGCCTGCTCCGGGACTGTGAGTCACGCAGGAATCCCCTTGGAACTACCAATGCGGCCACAGGATAGGTGCTATAGCAGCCCAGCGGCCTAGCTGTGGAGGTCCGCCAGCCAGGCGTCGTCCATCTCGTAGTTCGCGTAGACGTTCTGAACGTCGTCGTTTTCCTCGAGTTCGTCTATCAACTTGATCAGCTTGGCCGCATCCGCCTTGCTTTGGACAGCCACCGAGGTCTGAGGGATATAGCCCATCTCTGCGGAGAGAAGCACAGCGCCCGCCGCTTCAAGCCCCTCCTTCAGGGCGAGAAAATCCACCGCCGGACCTAGCACCATGGCCATCTCACCGTCCACATCTACGTCTTCGGCGCCAATCTCCAAGCCTAAATCCATGAGCGTCTCCTCATCGAAAGACGTCCCATCTGCGCCTCCCGTCATGTCTACAGCCATGATCGAACGGAAATCAAAAAGGAAGGAGACCGAGCCGGTTGAGCCCAGATTGCCCCCCCCATGCTCCAAGGTGTACTTGACGTCCGGTGCCGTGCGGTTGCGATTGTCGGTCAGGCAGCAGATCAAGAGCGCGATACCGCCGGGCGCATAGCCCTCGTAGATCAGCTCTTCGAAGTCCGCGCCGCCCTTCTCACCCGAGCCCTTCTTGATGGCACGCTCAATGTTGTCCTTGGGCATGTTGGCCGCTTTGGCCTTCTCGACGGCGTACTTCAGCTTCAGGTTGGTCTCCACCTCCGCGCCTCCCTGGCGCGCAGCGGATATCACATTCCTGGCAAGCTTGCTGAAGGCCTTGGCACGCTTGGCATCCACCGCATTCTTGCGGTGCTTGATGTTGGCAGAGTGTGAGTGGCCAGCCATGGTCGTCATCCTCGGGGGCTTGAGGCCCCTCCCTAATGATGGAATCGAAGAGGGGATTCCACCCAAGGGCCAAGCCCAGGGTGGAAGCCCCCCCCGTGAATTCCGAGCAATCGAAGCGGAGACTTAGCGCTTGGAGAACTGGAAGCCACGGCGCGCACCTCTGCGACCGTACTTCTTGCGTTCTTTGGCACGCGCGTCCCGAGTCAGAAGCCCGTTCTCACGCAGAACATCGAAAGTCGCGGGGTTGATCGTTTTGAGCGCACGGGAGATCCCCAGGCAGACCGCCTCGGACTGACCTGTGAGTCCGCCGCCGGATACGTTGCAGAACACGTCGTAGGTGGTCTCGGACTCGGTGGCTACGAGGGGCGAGCGCGCGGCAAGCGTGGCCTGCCGGGTCGGGAAGAATTCTTCCAGACTACGACCGTTGACGATAAAGCCGCCGGAACCGGGCTTCAGGCGCACGCGAGCGACCGACTTCTTGCGTCGGCCGAGACCCCAGGTCCAAGGATTGTTGACTACCATGATTTCAGTATCGGGAGGTGTGTGTTGGTGTTCAGCTTGAAAAAGAAGAGCCGCTAGAGCTCAGTGACCTTCACCGGCTGCTGAGCCGAGTGAGGGTGATCGGCGCCGACGTAAACCTTGAGGCGCTTGAGCATGGAATGCCCGAGACGGGTCTTGGGCAGCATGCGTCGCACGGCCAAGGTGACGATGTCCTCGGGGCGACGCTCGGCCACCTCTTCCAGCTTGACCTCGCGGAGTCCACGGATGTAGCCGGTGTAGTGATTGTAGGTCTTCGTCTCCGCCTTGGTCCCGGAGAGCCGGGGCTTGGTGCAGTGGATCACGATGACGTGGGCACCACCGTTTTCCGATGGCGTATAGGTCGGGCGGTCCTTGCCCATGAGGTTACGGGCGATCACGGCGGCCATGCGGCCGAGAGTGTGTTCGCGGGCATCGTAGAGCAACCAGCGCTCTTCGGTATCCTGTGCGCGGACGTGGGTAGTGGTCATCGTGCTTCGCCCATCAAGGGCACTGGCGGGGAAGGGATTCCACCGCCGAAGGCTGTCGCGAATCCGCAGAAGGATTCGTGTGAATCGGGAGTCTCAAGAATTGTAGCCCGTGAGATTAGTGTCCCAGCGGCGGGCCAGCAATGCCCCGGGGGCGGTTCCCAAGGTCCTGACCACCTTTTTTTGGAGTCCGCGAGCCAAACTAAGGGGCCCAGGCCACCCAGCGCAACCAAGCGTCCTCCCCCGGCGCCCGTGCCGGACCCGCCCAAGCCCCCTCAGCCATATGTGCCACCAGCACCCTCTTGCCCATGGGTAAGCCCGCTGAGAGCCACCCGGGAAGAACGGGGGGGACGCCCACGGCTGGGACCTCAAGAGCAAGCCCAGGCAGGGGTTCGCCCAACTCCCAGGCCCCATGGAACTGCCACGAGCCGTCCTCGGCACGGGTCCAGACCCGGTCCATGGCCCCCCAAGTATTCAGGTCTGGCCCACACCGTCGATTCTGCGGATCCAGCTTTGAGAGCGCCGTCAGGGTGCCATTGTCCAGCTGAGCCTCCCGAGAGTGTCCCCACTCTCCCAAGGCCACCTCCCAGCGCAGGCGACCCGGTTGCGTGCCCTCCATGCGAAGGCAGTCCTCAAATTCCACGCTCAGTGGTCCCGCGGCACTGCGGGCCAGCAGCCACTGCGACCCCGTTCCGTTTGTGGTCCCCCACCCCTCCATCACCCGCACGCGGGTGGCAACGCGATCTCCTTGGGCACGTACAAGCCAAACGCCTCCGCAGCACAGGGCACAAGCTAAGAGGAATGCAGCCGACGGCGATGAGCGCAGCCCGATCACAAGCAACGCCGCCGCCAGAGCCAGCGCCAACGAAGGGAGTGTGGCCCGAATCTGTCCCGGCTTCACGGGAGGCCTCGTTCTCTGACGCAGTCGAGGTGAATGGCGCTCCCACTCCAACTGACGCTCGTCCCCATTCACCCAACCGACGAAGATGGCACGGCCCTCCTTAGGCTGCACCTGGATACGTGGAGGCCCATCGTCCAGGGCTCGCGGGGGCAGGGGCACGATCAGTTCACGGCTCTCCCCCGCGGCCAGCCCCAACTCAATGCGTGTCTGGCCTGCGCTGCCCATCTCCAGGAGCACACTTTGAACGGGGCCGTGCAGCTGAAGGCGCCCAAACTCCAACAGGTCACCACCGGCTATCGCGTGCGAGCGTGCCGCTCCGGAAGAGATCAAGAGGAGGAAACAGGCTACGAGCCCAAGGGAGCGTTGAAGCGTACTCACGCGGACACCTCTCCGTCCCCTACCTTGTCTTTGGTTGGGTGCATGGGCGGAGTAGCCAGCAGCAATAACCCGACCGCGAGTACCGCAGGCAGGATCGGCCACTGAAAATCCAAGGCCATGGCACGCCCGTGCACCCACTCCAGTGGTGAGAGTGCGGCGAAATCAGCCCAACCCTCCCGGGTTCCCCCTGGCGATCCGTCCCAACCAGCCACGGCCTGCAGCGTGGGAGCCAAGAGTACGCACGTCAGCCAACCCCACCCGTAGCGCAGAGCACCCCGACTTGACAGGCTCGAACGTTGGGCTGCGACCTGCAATCCGAGTGCCAGGAGCGTGCCGCTGGCGAGAGTAAAGCACAGGGCGGAAGGCGGAAAACCCGCCGCATGGTCCAGGGCTCCCGCCACGCACAAGAGCGGGCCCATGAGGGCCAGGGACAGGCCCACCCGCGTGAGAAGCCCGGCCATCGGGACCGGATACCCCTCGGAATCAGTGGAGCGCGCAGCCCGGGGCACCCCCGCCAGTGTGATCCATATCAGCAGCATGCAGGCCGAGCGCGGGAGCTCCGCCAAGGCCTCCAGGCCCAGGGTGGGGCCGGCCAAGAGGATAAAGCAGAGCAGCCAGCTGATGATTGCCGTCACCACGTGGGACACCTCGGATGATGCGCTGGAATAATCGATCTCATTTGTACTCAGCCTTGTCGAAGCGCACGTCCACCTCATTGAAGCCCTTCTCGAGAGCCTCTCTCACGTGCTTCCACTTGTACTCTTCCGGCAACTCCCCGGGCCCAGCCTCACAGGGTGCATCGCCAAAGTGGATGAGCCGACCGTAAGCCTGGTCCCCTACCGCTTCGAGTTCCAAACGAGCGCCACCTGGCAGTCCATCCAAGGCCTCTTCCTTTGTGGCATCGATCAATGAGCGCCCCAGGAGCACCCGGTCCTTCGCGTCGAGGTGCTCATGCATGGAGTGCGCAATATCAAGGGCCGCCAACACCGAACCATTCTGCAGTTCATCCCCCACCCGAGGGGCATGGGGGCCTCGGCCATCAAAGCCTGCAAGCCTCGGGAGGAAGTACGCCTCTTCACCGAAGCCGATCCGGTGAGGCCCATCCGCCGCACCCGGTAGAAGCACACCGCGCACGTTGTCCCCATCGGTGATCATGGCCACCGGAAAAAACTTAGATCCCCACAGCACACAGGCAATGGGTTCGTGCAGACGCAACGGGATGTCGAGTCCGTCAGGCCGGATGAGCCGTGCGGGTCCGACCTCGGCAACAAACGGCAACTGCTCTACCGTAGAACACAGATCTTCCAAAGCACTCGGATCGTCCGCCCACACTTGGCCTGCTTCGGCCAACTTTCGGCGCAGGGTCTCGGACCATTGGGGCAGAGCTCCGGGGCTCTCCGTGAAGAGGGCGCTGCGCGTCAAGTCCACCCAGGCTCCAGTACGAGAGCGGGCCTCGTTCTCGGCCGTGCGCCAGACCCAGGCCGCTCCTGCCAAAACAATCGCCAGGGGAACCCAAACGGGAACCGATCCCAAAACTCCGGCTCGGCTTGAAGAAGTCCACGCCAAACCAGTCTGGCGTGGGGGCGCAGGAGCGTGAGCTTGAGATCCCATCAGGGAGAGATTTCCCCCGCGAGGAACGAACCCTTACGCGGGGGAACCGTCCCGTTAGTTGCGGGCCGTGACCAGACGCGTTTCTTTTGCCCGGTCTTCATTTATCAAGCGCCCCCCTCCGGAGCCTCCCGACAAGCGGCTGCCTGCCTCCTCGATGAACAGGTCCAGGGAGGTTTGGATCTCCATCACCTGATCCCTAGAGAGGGTGATGGACTTACCTGCACTCTGAGAGTGCAGCTCGTGACCCAGCAGGCGGGAAACGACTTTGACGTGGGCGAGGTGGCGGCTGAACTGGTTGCCTTGCTTACTATCCATGGTGTGTGATTCTGAGCGTCAGTGGAGGTCGATTCGTCGGGCGCGCCGAGAGTCGCGGGTGGGCTTGAAGGCATCCCCAGTGGGCCTTCTCAGGCTCGGAACGGGGACACTGTGTAGCTTTGATACCCACTTGGAGGGTCCGGCTCAAGAACTGACTTGTGAAGTCCACCCGGATTGCCAATCCTCCCCATCCCATGCCTCAGGACCCTTCCAACAATTCAGGCGACCCGCCTTTCGGATTCCTCCCCCCAGATCCCTCGCCATCAGGAGCAGGGGAGCGCCTCAGCGAGTGGAAGGGCTACCAACTTCTGCCCTTCCAAATCCAGGCTGTGGAAGCGGTACGCAAGGGCCACAACGTCCTCGTGGCGGCGCCTACGGGATCGGGCAAGACGCTGGTGGCCGAGTACGCAATCGAGGACGCCGTGCGGCGCGGCAAGCGCTGCATCTACACCTCGCCGATCAAGGCCCTCTCCAATCAGAAGTACAGAGATTTCCGGGACGACCCGGAGGTGGACGTCGGACTCATGACAGGGGACGTCACGATCCACCCCGAGGGTCGGGTGCTGATCATGACGACCGAGATCCTGCGCAACGCGATCTTCGAGAACCCCACTCTGCTAGAGGACGTGGGCTTCGTGGTTTTCGATGAGATCCACTTCATGGACGACCGGGAGCGCGGAACAGTCTGGGAGGAGAGCCTGATCTTCTTGCCCGCAAGCGTGCGCTTGATCTGTCTCTCGGCCACAGTGAGCAACGTGGATCAGCTGGGATCTTGGCTGAGCGAAATCCGCACACAGCCCATGGAGGTGGTGCGCGAATCCCGACGGCCGGTGCCCTTGGCCAACTACTGCTGGACCGAACGCAACGGCACGTTCATTCCCGGCAAGCTCAAGGGCATCCGCAATCGCGCGCAATCAGCAAAGGCAGCAGCGGGCAGTCGCAGGGGTGGACGCCGCGGGGGCCGCGGCCGACGCGGGCGAGGTGGAGGTTCCTTCAGCGGTCCCCCCGACCCCACCCCCCTGTTCGATGAGTTGATTGCGGAGAAAGAGATGCCCGAGCTGAGCTTTTCCTTCTCGCGTAAGGACTGCGAACGCCTGGCTCGACGCAACGAGCACCGCCAACTGCTCTCCCCGGAAGAGTCCAAGGCCATGGGTACACTTCAACTGGAACTGGTCGAACTCTTCCAGATGCCTGAGCGCACCCTACGTGGGGAGATCTTCGCCCTGGCCCGCGGTGGAGTGGGGTACCACCACGCAGGCATGCTGCCCGTCTTCAAGGAGATGGTGGAGCGCATGTTTACCGCAGGTCTCCTGAAGATGCTCTTCACCACCGAGACCTTCGCCCTCGGGATCAACATGCCCGCACGCTCAGTGGTCTTCAACGCCCTGCGCAAGTTCGATGGGGTGTCCTTCGACTACCTACGTACCCGAGACTTCCTGCAGATGGCTGGGCGCGCCGGGCGCCAGGGAATCGACACCAAAGGCCAGGTGTATTGCGTGCTCGGCGATCGAGATCTTCTCGAGGCTCCGCTGGAGAGGCTCTTCGCGGGCAAGCCGGAGGCGGTCACCAGCCGCTTCAATCTCTCCTACTCCTCAATCCTGCACTTGGTTGAGCGGGTGGGACGCGAATACCTGCACGAAGCCTGGGAGCGATCCTTCCACTGCTATCAAGGACGTGAGGGCAACGAGAAAGCTCGCACGCGGCAGCGTAGAGACCAACGCCGCTCCATCGATCGTTACCTCACGGTACTCGACGAACTGGAATACTTGGACGGGGATTCGCTGACCCCCCGCGGCCGGGTGGCCTGCACCTTGAACGGCTATGAGCTGCAGATGAGCGAGCTCCTCTTCCGCGGTACCCTTGAAAACCTAAATCCCAAAGCTCTGGCCACGGTGCTTGTGGGCCTGGTCTATGAGGAGCGCCGGCGGCACGACCCGCCACGGATACCCGAGCGCATGTATGGAGCTCTACGCCGCTCCGTCTCAGAGGTGGTAAGGGATATCAACGGGCTGGAGGCCCGACTTGGTATCGACCCGCCCGTCAAACGCCCGGACTGGGGTCTGACTCCAGCCGTACAGCGCTGGTACGACGGAGCGGAGCTTGAGGAATTGGAGGAGGACGGCGGTTCAACCTCTGGTGATATCTGCCGGGTGTTCCGCATGAGCGTCCAACTCTTGCGCAATGTGAGACGAGCAGTCGGTCCCGATTCTGACCTATACGATCTGCTCCAGGACGCTGTCACGGCCCTCAATCGGGATGAAATCGACGCCCGCAAGCAGCTAGAGCTGGGATAGGACTCCCAAAAACTCCGTTGCCGGAGGCCACCGGGGGGGGTAGCGATTGCACGGGCCCCCGACTCAGGTACAATCGGCGGATAGGGTCTGCTCGCGAAACGCTCCGGTCGCCCTTCTCCCCCCACCCCGCAGACCCCCAAAGCATGCTTCTGTCCTTCACCCTCGCGGTGCTATCCGCGATCGGGTCTACGCCCGTACACCCACTGAGTGGTGCGACCGTTGGCGGCGCCTCGTCCGTCGTGAATGCCTCCCAGGACAGCGGCAAGGCAGTCTCAGCACTTGCACTCGTCGGAGATGACACCAAGACACTGGTCCGCCTAACCACCATGGACAAGGTGCATCTGGCGGCCAACTACTACCCCCCGCGCTCGAAGACAAAGCGCGCTCCGGCCATCATCCTGATTCACGATGCCGGCGGTCACCGCAAGGGCCTGCAGCCCATGGCCGAATACCTGAACAAGAAAGGCTTCGCCATCCTGCTCCTGGACCTTCGCAGCCACGGAGACAGCAGGACCGAGAAACTCGACTGGTCCAAGCTGGACGAACGCAGCCGCACGACCCAGTGGGCCTTCGCCAGCCGGGACATGGCAGCCGCGGCCAAGTTCCTGCGTACGCAGAAGGGTGTCCATACAGCCAACCTGACAGTGATCGGGCTTGGAGCGGGTTCAAGCCTGGCCGTCCGTCACGCGCAGGATGACGAAAACGTCCGCTCAACGGTGCTGCTCAACCCGCCAGAGAAATCGTTGGGCCTCAATATGGCGAATGCTCTGACGGACCTGGGTGGAATGCCCACCCTGATTGTCAGCCCCAAGGAATGCCGCAAGGATCACTCGGGCCTCCAAAGCCAGTGTCACGAGGATAACGATGGTCTTGAGTACGTGGACCTCCAGAGCCTCCACTCCAGTGCCAAAGACATGCTCACGGACAAGCGTCTGAACAACGGCATCTACACGTGGCTCAAGGCTAACGTGCTCTCGTCAAAGTAGCGCCTCAGGGTCAGCGCCGGCGAGCCAGTCCGATTGGAGCCGCGGAACGGGAATAGGGAAGGGCTTGTGCTTTGATCGGACACCCGGAACTGGTCCAATCGGTCTACCTCCCAGAGGTGAGCAGCATTTTGACCAACCCTCCCAAGGAACCGCAGCAACCATCCTCTTCGGTCCCTGAACTAGGAGACGAAGAGCGCTCATGGTTGTTCGCAGAAGGGGATGCGTCACCGGACGAGGATCGGAACAACTGGGAGTTGCCGAGCATGCCCCCCAGCATCCCCCCCAGCACGCCCCCCCGAAGCCAGCCCATGGGAACAGTGGATGAGCGGGTGGAGCGCATTCAGGAGGCCGTGCGGCGCACCTTCGGGTTCGATGGCCTGCACCCGATCCAAGATCAGGCCGTGCGGGCCACCCTGGAAGGCAAAGACAGCCTGGTGGTCCTCCCCACGGGCGGTGGCAAGAGTCTGTGCTTCCAGGCCCCGGCCCTGACCGAACCCGGTCTGGTCTTGGTCGTCAGCCCTCTGATCGCCCTGATGAAGGACCAGATCGATGGGCTGAACGCCAGCGGCGTCAAGGCTCGTATGTGGACCAGCGCCCAGAGCAGCGGGGACATCCGCGCGGTCCAGCAAGAACTGGACGATGGCCAACTGAGCCTGCTCTACGTCTCCCCCGAACGCCTCGCAGCTCCCGGCTTCCTGGAGCGCGTGATGCGCGCGGGAGCCTGGATGGTGGCCGTGGACGAGGCACACTGCATCAGCCACTGGGGCCACGACTTCAGGCCCGAATACCGCATGCTGGGTGAACTGAAGGCGCGCCACCCCGACCTGACCGTGACGGCCCTGACAGCCACTGCCACACCGCGTGTACAGGCAGACATCGTGAGCGCGCTGGGCCTGCAATCGCCCTTTGAGTTGGTGGCCAACTGCGATCGACCCAACCTCACCTACCGCGCCCTACCCCGCACCGACCTAATGGGTCAGTGCATGGAGGTCGTCGACCGCCACCCCCGACAAGCGGGCATCATCTACTGCCTGCGCCGCAAGGACACCGAATCCCTGGCCCGCAAGCTGGCAGGAAACGGAGTGCGCTGCATGCCCTACCACGCAGGTCTCACGAGCGCGGAGCGCCACAAGGCTCAGGACTCTTTCCTCTCCGAGGGAACGGATGTGATCGTGGCCACAGTGGCTTTCGGCATGGGCATCGATCGACCGGACGTGCGCTTTGTGATCCACGCCAGCCTGCCCAAGGGGATCGAGCAGTACAGCCAGGAGACCGGCCGCGCCGGACGCGACGGCTTGAGTGCGGAGTGCGTCATGCTGTATTCGGGTGCCGACTACCACCTCTGGCGCGGCATCCTGGAGCGCAGCGCTCGCGAGGGTGCCGAAGAGGGGCTGGAGGGCATGGACCAGTTCCTGGCGACGGCCCTAGATCGTCTCTCTGAGCTGTGGGCCCTAGCCGGACGGGCCACGTGTCGCCACCGGGCCCTGGTCGAGCACTTTGGCCAGGAATTGGAGGGCGAGGACTGCGGTGCGTGTGACGTGTGCCTGGGAGAGTTGGAAGAAGTCCCCGATGCGACGGTCATCGCTCAGAAGATCCTCTCCTGCGTGGTCCGCTGCGACCAGCGCTACGGTGCGGCCCATGTGAGCGATGTCCTGCGAGGAGCGGATACGGCGCGCATACGCGAGCGGGGGCACGACTCCATCAGCACCTATGGATTACTAAGGGACCATCCGGGGCGTGGAATCCGCTCATGGATCGACCAGCTCCTCGGCCTGGGACATCTTGCCCTGGCGCGTGGGGACTACCCCACCCTCTCGCTGACCGAAGCGGGCGCACAGGTCCTGCGCGGGGAAACCGAGGTCAGCCTGTTCCTCCCGCGACTCCCCAAGGGAGCCAAACGCAAGAGCTCGCCCTTGGCCACAGCCACCGAAGAAGGGGGGCTCGCGCCCGATCCCCAGCTGTTTGAACACCTGCGCAGCCTGCGCCGGAAGCTGGCCCGGGAACGTGGTGTTCCTCCCTACATTCTTTTCAACGACCGTACCCTGGCCCTGATGGCCGCCCACCGGCCCAGCACACGGGAAGATCTCTTGGCCCTCAAGGGGGTGGGAGAGCGCAAGGCGACAGACCCTGGCCCCCTGTTCCTGGAAGCGATCGCCGGTTTCAGCAAGACCGAAGTCCCCCAACCAGACGACAAGGCCACTGCTGAATCGGGAACCGGTAGCCAATAAGAGGTGCCCGCCCTTGGGCTTCCAAGGGCCCCAGAAGTGCAAGCGACTCAATTTGATATCACTGGATACGTTGGGCTGATTACAAAGTTGCATTTCGGATTAGGGCTTTAGGTAGGCCCTCCAGGGCGGCCGATAGGAGGACTGACCCACAACGGGTCCCCCACCGCAGCGCCCATGCCAGCATGAGCCGGCACGCTCGACGGGGACCGCAATCCAACCGCTAAATCAGACATGCGCGCTTCCAATCCCCTCCTCTTCGCTCAGACCTGCCTATCGCTGATCCTTCTCTGCTCCCTTGCGGCTCCGGAGGCGAAGGCCAACGAGAAGCCGACCTCGGATCTCAGCTCACCCTCCCTAGTGCACTGGCAGCGCAAGACCTTTGAGCCGGGTCAGTGGCCCGTGGAGTTACCGGCCGAGGGCCAGGCTCTCATCTCACGTTGGCGTGGCTGGGCACAAGAGATGGGATATCGCATGGACTTCGATGCGGACATGCGCGTCATGACGGTCTCTAGCACCGATCGCAATCGCTCCGTCTGCAAGGAAGACAAGCTTGTCGAGCGCACGCTCAAAGCTTTTGACAGCCGTCTGCCGACTCCTAAATCACGTCCAGGGGGAGCAGATGAAGGCCTCATCGAGGAACGCCAGGAGGCACCCGTGGTCCTGCTGCGTCTACACAATCGGGCTGACTATCTGACCGTGCTCGATTTCCTAAGAGCCACCCAGCCCCAGCTAAAATCCTGGGCAAAGGACATGGAGTTCCAGTCCGGATTCATACTGGCCGAGCCCCTGTGCGCAGCCTGGATCGAAACCGGAGTCGAGCAAGAGGGCTACCGCCCAGAGAACGAAATGGTCCACAGGCTTGCAGCGACTCTGTGTCAATCACGCTTCGGCTCGGTCCCCCACTGGCTCGAAAGGGGAGTCGCATGGGACGTAGAGTTCGAGGTTCAGCACTCCGTCCACTGTTTCCCCAACCGCTCTGGAGACTTCAACAACCAGCAGCACAAGCAATGGGAGCAGGATCTCAAGAACCTGTGGTCCAATCGCGAGAATTCATCACTGGCCCTTGAGGATATGGCCCTCTGGGAGCTTGGCACCTACAACGAGACCTACGCAAGCACGTCCTGGGCTCTGGTGCGCTTCCTTCAGGAGTACCGCGAGGGCTCGCTGTCCCCGATCCTGCACGACCTAGGCGTCTATCAGGCGAACAAGCCCAGGGAGTCGGGCTCAAAGGGGATCAAAGCCCCCACACCGGCAACGGTTACCGAAAGCATCCTGCGCCGCCACACCGGAAACCAGACCCTGGGAGAGGTGACGGAGTTCTTCCAGCGCGGAAATCGCTACTACCCCCACCGCTAACCGCCGGGGGGGCAACAGGTCTTCCGGATCCCATTGGGCTAAGATGATCGTATGCGCCCCTCGCCCCTCTTGGTCCTCCTCGGACTGGCGGTCCTTGTAGCCTGCGGGCTCTATTGGCTAGGCGGCGGCGAGCCACCTCCGCTTTCGAGCCCAATGCCCGGACCTATGGAGTCATCCATTGGCCCCAGCCAGGAAAGGGACCCCCAACTGACGTCCCTGGCCCCAGACCAGCAGGCGACCGGCGCGGAGCCCCAGCGCGCGGAGATCCCAGCGGACCTCGCCGCCGCCGAGAGTATCCCCCCACGTGATTCCGTAGGCGACCTCACCCTGACCTTGCGGGTTCGGGATGATCGGGGATTGCCCGTTGAATTGGTCCTCCTTCACGCCTACCACACGCCCGCACCCCTGGAGGATGGAACCCAACCCGGCACCGTTCATTTGGCCCGCTCGGTGGGTGAGCCTTCTGGGACGTTTGAGGTAACCGGCTTTTGCGCAGGTGAATGGAGGCTGATCCTTAGTGCACCTGCCTTTGGATGGGGTCGAGGACGAGGACGGGAGATGTTCGAAGTCCTATTGCCGCACGCCACGGAAATCCTAGACATCGTCCTTCCACGCCCCGGGCTTGTACGAGGCGTGGTACTCGATGCCGGAGGCCTGCCCCTTGAGAGCGTCCGGGTCTTGGCCAACCTCAACGAGAGCCAGCGAACCGACGAGCTCGGCGAATTCGAGTTCGCCTCCCTCGCCTCTGGCCCCATAACCCTGAAGGCCTCACGGGGACCGGCAAGAGCGGAGATCGAACTGGACCTACTCCCAGGCGCCGAACTGCGCGACGTGGTCATTCGCTTCCCGCTTACGGGGCGCATCCATGGTTGGGTGTTCACGGCGAAGAACGAGGCGGCGGCCGAGATCGACGTCGTGCTATTGTCGGGCAAGAACAAACTGGCAAGCACACGGACGGACGAGTTCGGCGAATTCATCTTCGAGCCGGTCCTTCCCGGCGAATACCTGATCGCAGCCATCTACATGGACCTCTCTGAGGACTCGGGTCCTGACTTCTGGGAGAGACTTCACACCCAGCAGGTCGCCGTGCAGGCTGGAGAAACCGCGGAAGTCACGGTGCAGATCGTCGAGCCCAAGTTCCCGGTGCGCATCTTCGGCACCGTCACGATGGCTGGAGAGCCCCTCGCCAATGGCCACTTGTACGCTATCTCTGAGGGGGGGCCGGCCCTTGAGAAGGCGCGCTACGCAGTCCTGGGAGAAGACGGTTCCTATTCCATGGAACTCGTCTCACCCGGTCCCGTGATCTTCTACCAGCGGATCTCCACACCGCCAGTCTCCGTCGTAGACGTGCCTCCGGTCGCCGAGTTCCGACACGACATCAGCATTCCCACGGGATCTATCATCGCCATAGTCCAAGGTGCTACGCCGCCGGTGATTGTGCAGCTGCACGCGCTCGAGAGCCTTCCGGTCGATTGGGGTAAGAACAGCAGCTCCGTTCGCACGACCAACTCTGAGGCCTGGTTCAATCACGTTATGCCCGGCCGTTTTGCCCTTACGGCATCCGACGGCTCTGGACGTGTGGCACCCTCCCATGAAGTGCTGTTGAGCGCTGGCGAGAAACAGACCGTAACTCTCGCGTTCACGGACACCGCCCGTGTGACGGGAACCGTTGTCGGTCCGGACGGCCAACCCGTCCCCGCGGCAACTATCGTGGCTCTTGCCAAATCCGCGATCCCGGCCGGAACGATACGCTCAGACGCACAAGGGCGATTCAGCTTGGACAACCTGGCGCCCGGCGAGGTCACGATCCAGGCAAGCAAGGGCCTGCATTGCTGCACACAATCATGTCGCCTAGAGGAAGGCGCCGTGACTAATGTCGAACTCGTGCTGGTCGAGGGAGGTAGCGTGCTCGTGAAGGTCGTTGACCGTGCCGGCCAGGCTCAAGGCGCCAGCGTGCGACTGACGGATGAATCCCAACGCGAATACGTCCCGCTGTCCACGGTGGATTCCGACTCTGCGACCACTCAACACCTGGAAGAAGTGCAGATTTCAAGCTCCAGGTTCGGTGCCCTGCCCCCCGGCCCCTACACCGTCCGAGTGAGAACCCTTGCGGGTGGCGTGTTCACGGGAAGCGTCCTAGTCGAAGCGGGCCAACACAAGATCGAGACGATCGTCACCGACTAGTCGCTTGCGCGCTCGCGCAAGTACTCAAGCAGGCTACTCATGTCATCGGGCATGGAAGCCTCGAAGCTCACCTCTTGACCCGACTCGGGGTGGGTCAGGACAAGACGTGCGGCGTGAAGTGCCTGTCGCCCCATCGTCGGCGCATCGTCAGGCACAGGAACGGGCAGCGCACCAGGATGCCGATACACGCGGTCCCCCACAATCGGATGACCAAGGTGTGCTAGGTGAACGCGCAGTTGATGGGTACGCCCGGTCTTAGGGTGAGCCGCGATGTACGAAAACCCACTCAGACGTTCGCGCACCTCGACCAGGGTTGCCGCCTCGCGACCCCCTCCCTCATCCGTAACGCGATAGCGGTCTCGACGGCGGATGTCGATACCGATGAAACCACGCACCCATTCGTTGTCGAAGCGAGGCTCTCCGTGACACAAGGCCAGGTAGGTCTTTTGCACACGCCGCTCCTTGAACTGCAGCTTGAGGTTCTCGAGTGCCTCAGTCGTACGACCTAGGATCATGACTCCACTGGTCAAGCGGTCCAGGCGATGGACGATGCCCGCCCGCCCCTCACCCTGTACTTCGGGCAGCTCACCGAAACGATCCTGGGCCAGGTCCGCCACCGTGCCCCCGGCAACCCGATCCGTGGGGTGCACTAGCAGGCCGGCGGGCTTGTCGATCACAATCAGGTGCTCATCCTCATGCAACACGTCGAGGGTTCGAATCGGGCGCCCGGCCGGAGTGGTGGCCACCTCGGCCTCGGGTGCTTCCACGAGGATTTTCTCGCCCCCCTTCAGGCGCTGACCTGGCCGCGCCGCACGCTCCTCGTCCACCATCACTCGGCCAGCCTTGATCAGGGTCTGGATGTGCGACCGGGAGACACCGCTCAACCTCTCCACAAGGAGCAGGTCGAGGCGCTTGCCCTCCGAATCGGCGGAAACGTGGATGGACTGGGATTCAAAGAGGGGCTTCATGATTGCTTGCTCGGACAACGGGTTCGGGATGATAGGGTAAACCACTCAGCTCCCCGCACCACCGGCTTGCCATAAGTCCTCGGCCCGTTCCCCTCTCAGCCGCAGCCATGCAGACCACCGCAAGAAAGGTTCTCCTCGTCGATGACGAAATCGGCACCCTTGAACTCATGGGCACGCTCCTTGAGGCCCAAGGGTTCAACGTGAGATTCGCCGCCTCATCAAGCGATGCCAAGCGTCAATTGGAAGCAAATCCCTTCGATGCAGTCGTCAGCGATGTGATGTTTGACGGTCACTCAGAGGGCACCCAGATCCTCGCCATGACACGCGAGATGCGTCCCGAGGCCATTGTCATCCTGATGACGGGCTATCCTCACATCGACGGAGCCGTCGCCGCCATCAAGGACGGCGCAGTGGACTATCTGCAGAAGCCGGTGGACTCCGCGGTCCTGGGCGCCACCATCCACCGCGCCCTGCGTGAGCGCGACCTGCGGGGTCAGAATGACGAATTCACCTTTCAAAGCATGGTGGATATCCTCTCGGATCTGGTCTCCCAGACCATCGAGCGCGTGGACCCCTACACAGCTGGTCACGGAGAGCGCACACGCAAGTACTGCCGCCAAATCGCTGGCGGCTTGGGTCTGGATCAAGTCACGATCGAGCGCTTGGAGTTGGCCGCCATTGCCCACGACTACGGGAAAATCTACCTGGACGACCTGGGTTTCTTGACCAAGAAGGGGCCTCTGACTTCGGCGGAATACAAGGAAGTGCAACGCCACCCCGAAGTGGGCGCCACCAAACTCGGCAGCCACCGCGAGCTGAAGGATGTCTGCCGCTTCGTGGCCGAACACCATGAGCGCTGGGATGGAGCGGGATACCCCTTACGATTGAAGGGCAAGGAAATCTCGGCCGCTGGCCGCATCCTGGGGGTGGTCGAGGTGTTCGACTCGTTGACCACAAAGCGCTCCTACAAGAATCCCTGGAGCCTGGACAAGACCATCGACTTCTTCGATGCCCAGTCGGGCAAGGCCTTCGAGCCCGAGGTCCTCGACATCTTCCTGCGCCAACTCGAAACCCAGGGAGCCAACTGGCTGAATGCCCCGCAGCGGGACCTGGAGGCTGCGGGAATCCATCCCGCGGCTACCGACAGCGGCGACGGCACCCGCCAAGGCTGATCCACGGGCCCCGACAGGGGAAGCCCCTCTGCAGCCCGGTACCTATCTTGCGCCACGCGAGGTGATCGCTATCCTTGTTGCCCAGTGGATCTGTTACGCACCCCCCTTGGGGGGGTAGTGAACACTGGATGGCACCCTCCCCCGATTACCGAAAGGGGTTGGCGCCCCTTCCGGCCTCTGCCCTGGCCTTTCCTAGCCCTCCTGCGCTGCCCATGCTGCTCTCAACCACACTCCTCCCGATTGTCCTGTCCACCGCGTTGTTCTCCCACGGATCGGATCCTGCGGACCTTCAGGGGACAGAATCCCTGACTCCCCCGGGTCTCCTGGAGTTGAACGGAGGCACCACAATCGTGGGTTCCACACCCAAGGAGATCCAGGCCCTTGTGGACAGCGTCCCCGGTGCTGCAAGCGTCCTGCGGATCCTAGATGCCGAAACACCTCAGCGGCGAGTCGCTGTGACCAAGTTCTACTACGGCGTGACGGAAGTCACACACGAGCAGTACGCAGCCTTCGCGCGCGCCACCGGCTATCGTCCTCTGCAAGACTGGGGGGCCAAGGCCATCGAGACAGCGCGCTTGGCCTGGTTCGAAGAGATGAACACGATCAACGAGCAGCGCAGAGCAGAAGGCAAGACCGTCCTGCGCGAGAAGTTCGATATAGCCACGTGGTGGGAAGAGAACTGGCAAGCTTCGGATTGGAACGTGCCCGACAGCATCAAGCTCATGCCCGTCACCCACGTGAATTTCGCCGACGCCGAGGCCTACTGCGCATGGGCGGGAGTGCGACTACCCACGGAAGAGGAGTACCAACACGCCGTACGCGGCTCGGGCAAAGACCCCTACCCTTGGGGTGAGGACTGGGAGACGGGCAAGTACTGCGGCACGAGCGAAGTGCGCGGCCACGCCAAGCCCTACCAGGTCGCCCACTTCGAAGAGGGCAAGTCCAAGGAAGGTCTTTACGAGTTGTCAGGCAACGTCTGGGAGTGGACATCGAGTCCCTACGTCGCCCCTGAGAAATTCAAGAAGAACACGTACAAGGTGGAAGGTAAGAAGGTGGATTTCTCCCCCTTGTGGAACGGCAACAAGCGCATCGTGGTCGGAGGATCCTTCCAGAACTCCCGTGTGGCAGCCCGCTGTACGGTGCGCCGCAGCACACCCCGGGATGAGGTCACCAACGCCATGGGTTTCCGCATCGCGGCATCACCCAGTCCCGGCTCGGACATGGCTAACTCGATCTTCAATACGCAGATCAAGCACTCCGATTTCAGGCCTAACGGCGTGACCTATGCCCCGGAACAAGTGACGGCCAAGGATCGCTGGACAGCGGACGAAGTTGGCGAAGGCGCCCCTGAAAACTACGGGGTCATTGGGAACTACCAGTACGTCCTGTTCGTACCCTTGGCCGAGCTCGAAGAGACCCAGGACGCCAGTTTCCGGCGTGACAGCCTGAGCGTCCCAGCTCCTCTGGGCTTCCTCAGTATCAAAGAGCCCATGCTCCAGCCAGCCCTGGCGCCAGGCAACTACTTCATCTCCTTCCGCGCCGCGGGAGAGACCCCGGAGGTCAAGGTTGAGGAAGATGAGGAGGGCGCCGAAGGCGAGGCTCAAGCTGAAGCCGAAACGCCCGTATTGGACTCGCTCCTAGACGGCCTCAACCTGGACGTGGACAACCTGCTGATGATCAATGCCGAGACAGGCGAGCGCGCTGCAGGATTCGAGATCCCGGGCATGGCGTTTGGTAAGGGCGAGGCCGGTGGCAGCTGGTCCAAGATCGTCAAGACCCACAAGGAAGTCGATCCGAACAACCCCAAGAAGCAGATCGATGTCTCTGAGGACTGGCTGCGATGCGACATCCGCCTG
>JAPKBO010000035.1 GCA_028823395.1 Planctomycetota bacterium
CCATCTGTAGCACTGCCAAGACAAGTAGGGCCATTCCTATCCCAGCCCAGAATGCACGGCGGGTGGGGTGAGGCTCACGGCGGACGCGGCGCGCGTCGCTGAGCAAAAACAGCGTGAGCGACAGATTCAGTACGCAGACCCAGATGTAGTGGCCGGTCGAGAGGACTCGGAAGGGCTCTGTTGCAGCGGCCTCCTCCTCCAGGGTCCAAAAGTGCAGCGTGGAGAAGGTCCAGATGGCCCAAATGCTCGCAAGCCCGGTGTAGACCATGGTCAGCACCACGCTCAGGCAGAGGACTGGGCCATGGGGGATGTTGGGAGTCTTGTGCATGGAATACGCCTACACACGATAGGCCCTTTTATTCAACGTTATGGGGGAAGGGCCTGGGGGCTGTATCTTTCTGCCCATGGTCGGGCTGCTACGCATCGCGAAGAGAATAGACGGACTCAGCCGTCGCGTGGGGAAGATGGTCGCCTGGCTGACTCTGATCATGGTGCTGGTGGGAGCTTACAACGCCATCGCCAGATACCTTGAGCGGGACCTGGGTCTGACCCTCTCCTCGAACGCCTACGTCGAGCTGCAGTGGTATCTGTTCAGCTTGATCTTTCTCCTGGGCGCACCCTATACCCTGCGCTGCGATCGCCACGTGCGCGTGGATGTGATCTACGGCGGCCATCCACCGCTAGCCAAGGCCTGGATTGATCTGGTGGGCGGGGTGCTCATCTTGCTGCCGTTCTGCGCCTTCGCGATCTGGGCCTCTACGGACTTCGTGATCGACTCCTGGATTCAACGGGAAATATCATCCGACCCTGGCGGCCTGCCGCGCTATCCGCTCAAGACCGTTGTACCCATCGCCTTCTTTCTCGTAGGTCTGCAAGGCATCTCGGAGATCATCAAACGCCTTGCCATCATTCGTGGAATGAGCCCCGAATCCGTTGGACTGGAAGAAATTGAGGAGGGCGAGGCGTGAACTTCGAGACCCTCGGCCCACTCATGTTCGTGGTCCTGTTCCTGCTCATCTTCGTTGGCTATCCCGTGGCCTTCTCCCTGGGCGGCACGGCCCTAGCCTTTGCCGTCATCGGGGTCGCGGGCGGGGAGTTTGGATGGGACCTAATACGCGCTTTCCCCGAGCGCGTGTTCGGCATCATGGGCAATCAGATCCTGCTGGCCGTGCCCTTCTTCATCTTCATGGGCACCATGCTGCAGCGCTCCCGATTAGCAGAAGATCTACTGCGCACGATTGGGCTCTTGTTCGGCCCGGTACGCGGCGGTCTTGCCTTAGCTGTGGTTCTGGTGGGCACGTTGCTCGCAGCAGCAACGGGAGTCGTCGGAGCCTCCGTGGTGGCCATGGGCATGATCTCACTGCCCATCATGACTCGCTATGGCTACAAGCCCTCCCTCTCAACCGGCGTGATCTGTGCTTCTGGAACCCTGGGGCAAATCGTTCCGCCCAGCGTCGTCCTTGTGGTTTTAGCCGATCAGTTAGAACTCAGCGTCGGGGATTTGTTTGTAGGAGCGCTACTGCCAGGTCTCCTGCTCTCCGCGTCCTACGCCGTGTACGTCCTGGTGATCGCATTCCTGCGACCCAACATTGCCCCCGCTATTCCCCGCGCAGAGCGTGAGGCCGCTGGAAGCCTTTGGCGACAAACGGTCAAGGTCATGATCCCGCCTCTCGTTCTGATCGTGGTGGTGCTCGGCAGTATCTTCGCCGGCGTTGCTACGCCGACGGAGGCTGGCGCTCTGGGTGCCCTTGGCGCCATGACCCTTGCCTGGCTGGGAGGCCGCTTCACCCGTAAGGCCCTCGACGGGACCATGAACGAGACCATGCGACTGACGAGCATGATCGTATTTTTGCTGGTCGGCTCCACGGCTTTCGCCCTCGTATTCCGAGGCTTACACGGAGACGACTGGATCAAGGATCTCCTGACCGGATTGCCCGGAGGCCGAGTCGGGTTGCTCATAGTCGTCAACCTGGCGATCTTCATCCTGGGCTTCTTCATCGACTTCTTCGAGATTGCCTTCATCATTCTGCCACTGGTTCATCCTGCGGCCGCATACCTTGGAATTACGGGCGATGAGATGGTTTGGTTCGGCGTGATGATCGCCATGAATCTCCAGACCAGTTTCCTCACGCCGCCCTTTGGCTTTTCCTTGTTCTACCTGCGCGGCGTGGCGCCCAAGGAAATCCCAACAAGCGCGATCTATCGCGGCGTCGTGCCCTTCATCATCATCCAACTCATCTGTCTGACTCTCGTCATCGTCTTCCCTGAAATTGTGACGGGAATGCTCTAGCTCAGGACGAAGCGCGAGTAAGCCAACTCGGCAGTTCCGAACCAGCGGAAGGACTCTTTGCGGAAAGCCTGCCAGTGCTCAAGGATGCGGGCGTACTCGGCATTGCCGCGAGCCTCATCGGCAAGGAGTTGCTCGGAGGCCAATTGTGCCCCCTTCATGATCTCCTCGCTAAACGGGCGCAGTGTGATGTCCTGTTGCAGAAGTCGCTCAAGCGCCACCGGATTACGCTCGTCGTAACGTGTCTGCATGGCGGATGCCGCCTGGGCACAGGCGGCACTGAAGATCTCTTGATACTCAGCGGGCAGCGCGTCCCAGGCCGATTGCCCCACCAGGAAGGACAGGGACGGGCCGGGCTCCCACCAGCCCGGGTAATAGTAGTTCTTGGCCACCTTGTAGAAGCCCAACTGCTCGTCGTCATAGGGTCCGACCCACTCCGTAGCGTCAATCGCCCCCCGCTCCAGGGCGGTATAAATATCACCACCAGCCAAGACCTGGACGGTGACACCCAGTGCGTCCATGACCTTTCCACCCAGGCCAGGTATTCGCATCTTCAGTCCGCGCAGGTCGTCAAGGCCTTCGACTGGATCCTTGAACCACCCTCCCATCTGCACACCGGTGTTGCCCCCAGGGAACGAGCGAATCCCAAATTGCGCGTAGATCTCGCGCATGAGTTCCAGACCACCGGCCTCATTGAGCCACGCGTTCTGTTGGCGCGGTGTGAGGCCGAATGGCACGCAGGTGTCAAATGCCAGCGCAGGGTGTTTGCCGATGTAGTAGTAGCCGCCGGTCTGCCCCACCTCGACCGAACCCTTCTGCACGGCATCGAGTACCTGCAAGCCGGGAACAAGTTCGCCAGCTTGGTAGACGTGAATGCGAAACAGTCCACCGGTCATGGCCGCCACCCGTTCGGACAGGACTTCCGAGGCTCCGAAAATCGTATCCAATGAACTTGGAAAGCTAGACGCCAGTCGCCACTCCACGCGCTTGCCCGTATGAATCGCGGGCCCGCCGACCTGTTTGGGCTTGGAAGTACTGGACGCCGCTGCGCCCAAGATACCGCCCGCGGCCCCCACGAGCCCTCCTGTCAAGAAAGCTCGTCGTTGATGATGTTGTTCGGCCATGGATGATTCCTTGGCCAGACTCTAGCGATCCCGGGTAACCATCGGCCAGTCATCCGTGCGGAACGATGGAGCCGGCAAGCCCGCAGCGTTCTTCAGGTTGGGCTCATCGGCGGCTCCCCAGGCGTACCGTACGGCACGCGGGTGTGACACGGCCACTGAACGCACCACGACCGTCTCCCCATCAATACGGGCCGTGGCGGAGTGAAAGACTTGATCCTCACCGGCCACGGTGAAGTGTGTCGGCACACCTCCAAGGGCGGACAGGCCGCCGTCGGCGTAGCCAAAATGCAGTCGCGCCTCATCCCCGACCACCACCATCGAGCGGTACATGGGGCCTGACGGCACCACATCGCGACCGTAGTCCCGAGCCAGAGCCCAGCGGGCCAATCGCGCTCCCACCGTCTGCTTGTTGGTAGGGTGAATGTTGCCTGGATTCCCGATGTCCATGGTCACAGCCATCCCCGTATTGGGCAATGAAAGTGTCATGGTCTGAGCTTCGCGCAACTCCGCGGCTTCACCTGTGTCATTGCCGTACCTGTAAGGTGCGATCTGCACAAAGTAGAAGGGGAAATCCCCCAGCTCCCAACGCGTACGCCAGTCCTGGATCATCGCCGGGAACAACTTCCGGTACTGCTCTGCACGGGTGCGATTGGATTCGCCCTGATACCAGATGGCACCTCGTATCCCAAAGGGGATGATCGGCGCGATCATCGCGTTGTAGAGAGCAGTGGGGTAATTCTGGTGGAACCACGTAGCAACAGGAAAGGCACCGAGTTCGGACATGGGAGCACCCGCTTGTGCATGCCACGTTCCTTCGAGAGGAATGCCTGCGCCTTTCTCAGAGTCAGCACGACGCAGGCGCATGGGAGATTGCACCCCGCCGGCTGCCCCCAGCGTTCCCGCGCCGCCTGTGTCGACTGCGCAGACGGCAATCGTGTTAGCACCCGCTCTTAGCTTTCCAGCGGGGATGCGATACTCTCGCGGCGTCTGCCACTGGCCATGACTACGGGTAGCCCCGACAGCCTCGCCGTTGATGAATGTCACGTCCATGTCATCAACAGGGCCGATCTCCAAGATGGTATCCACACTTGCGATGTCGGCGGACACCTCCAGCTCGCGTCGAAACCAAACACAGCCATCGAAATCGCCTAAGTCCAGCGCGGTGAAGGCCGCCGGAACCGTAGTGGGCGTCCAACCCTTAGATGACCCGCCAGGGCTGGCCCAATCGTCCCGGAAGCCGGGGTCGGTCCGAAAGAGGTCCTTCCACCAACGGCCTTGCAGTTGATCCAGCGAGTCCCCACCGACAGAGTCAGCCGTTGCGTCCTTCAAAAGGCTGAGAGCCTCTCCAAATTCACCTACCGCGGTGAGGGCCTCGGCGCTGGTCCAGGCCTCGACAACCGTTCCGCCCCAATTGGTGGAAATCAATCCAACGGGTACGCCCAGCTCGCTGTGAAGCTTGCGGCCGAAGTAATAGGCGGTGGCGCTAAAGCCTGGAATGGTCGTCGGAGTGCAGACAGACCATGCTCCGGAAATGTCGTCCGCCGGGGCCATAGCTGTCGCGCGTTGAGCTTGGAACAGACGCAGCTGTGGATGGTTTGCCGCGGCGATCTCTTGCTGAGGGTTATCAGCTTGCTGAACGCCCCACTGCATGTTCGATTGCCCCGAACAAACCCAGACCTCGCCCATCAGGACGTCCTTCAAGACAATCTCATTCTTACCGCGCACGGTGAGAGTGTGAGGGCCGCCAGCCGCGGGAGTCATGAAGTTCACTCGCCAACGCCCGTCGGCAGTCGCGGTCGTCGGATGCGGCCCGTCCGATCCAGGGTATGGCCAAGAGGGGTCCACGGATATTTCTTCACCCGGGTCGGCCCAACCCCAGACAGTCACTTCACTTGAGTGCTGCAAGACCATGTGGTCCCCAAAAACACTGGCGAGACGCACGTCGCACTGGCCGGGAGAGGCCAAGACGCCGGAGAGAAACAGGATGCAGAGGAAAAGGCGCTGAGAGGGCATAGCGTTTTATCGGGGTAGCGGTTGCCGGGGGTACTTCTACTGATCCTGGAGGCGGTGGTCGCTGCAGACCAGATGGCCCTTGCTGTTCCGACAGTAAATGCGACCGTTGGCAAGGACAGGCATTGTCCAGCAGACGCCGCCGTCAAACAGTTCCTGGCGCGAGAGCTCCTCGTAGGCCTCGGGATTGGCCTTGGCCACCACGAGTTCCCCATCCGACGTCAACAGCAGAAGCCGCCCAGGAGTTGCCGCAATAGCGCCCTTCCCGACACCGCGCATGTGCCACTTTTCCGCGCCCGCCAAATCGAAGCAGCGCAGCTGTGACTCGTCGATGCCGTAGATGTGATCTCCAACCAACATGCTGGTCGCCATTTGGTTACGGAGAGACTTGGTCTCCCAGACCGCCTCGAAGCCGTCTTTGGTGAGCCTCAGGAGACTGCCTCCGTGGCCATAGCCCGACGAGATCAGCAACTGATCTTCGCCAACCTGCACAGGTGTGGCGGCATTTACGTCGTAACGCGTCTTCCACTCGTGGTGTGCGATCACTTCTTGCCCATCATGCGAGAGCAGGTAGAGGCCGCCTCCACCGAACACGGCCAGACCCTCCTTGCCAGCGAGATTGCAACTCACGGGCGTCGCGTAGGCGTGCCCCACATCCTCCTTGCTGACCCAAATGGCTTTGCCGGTCTTGCGCTTGAACGCGAACACGCGCCCCATGTTCACGATGATCCGATCTTCATGAAGCAGTGGCGCAGCGCTAAACCCCCAGGTGGGGTGCTCAAGGCTGAATTCTTCGTGCAGGTTCTTCTCCCACCGGAGCTTGCCCGTGCCGCTGTCTAAGCAGAAGAGCACACCCTCGCGGTTCTGGTAGTACAGCACCTCGTCGTCAATAACCGGAGTCGAGAGCGTCCCCCCTCCGTGAAACTGGTTCCAGATTTTGGCCGGATAACGGAAAGACCAGACCTCTTCCCCGCTGTCCACATTGAGGCACCAGATCACATCCTCTTTGGCCTCCGCGTCAAATCCCGCGGTAAACATATGCTCGCCCACGACGGTGACGGCTGAATAGCCAAGCCCCACCTGCTTACTCCAAGCCTTTGTGCCCTCCGAGCGCCACTCGGTCTCGCGCGACAAGCCATCGTGAGTGGGGCCCCTCCATTGGGGCCAATCATCAGATGTAGCCAGGGGTGAAAGTGTGAGCAATGCCAGCGGAAGAAGCGTCAGGATCATGGGGGGTTCCAGGAGAGTTTTGTGGCCCTCAGTCTACGCGACCCCTTCGCCAAGGGCTGCACAGATTGGGCTGGACGGTGTGCAAGTTCTGTAGACAGGAGCGCTAGCCGTCGAGCAACTCTAGCGAGGTGGCCTGCAGGCGATAGAGGCTTGATGCAAAGCCTTCCGGGCCGACTATTTCACCCACCTCCAATACGCCCTGTACCTCGATGCGCAGATCTGGGTTCAGGGATCGGGTACCCACCGGCGCCGCAACCTCCACCCATTCATCCATCACCGGTACCGACCCAAAGCAGCAACCCGGGGGGAAGCGTGAAAGTAAGATCGTCTGTACGAGTTCACCCTCCATGTCCGCCGCCAAGGGAAACCCACGCAAGCGGAAGACGTGTCCGTCAAGCGCGCGAATGGCGGCGGGGAACTGCCCCTTCGAATACGGTTCTGGATTGTGCCGCAGCTCCGGCGGGTCGTAATCCGGAAGAGCCAAGAGGGCCATGTCCATGAGATCGCCCTCATCGGGAAATGAGGCGGGAGGATTATTGGCAACCGGTGCATCAATAGGCTGGCCCCGTTGCACCTCTACCGCCGAACCTACCGAGGTTACGTCCCATAGCATCACGCGCCGGCCCGGCCCCGCAGCGGCCAGCAGGTTTCCCGATGCGCTCGCGTGTAAACGCAAGACCGAGCCCATGGGCGAGTCCAGAGTTTCAATCACCTGCCCCCCCTCCACCTCGATCAGGTGCAACACGCCAGCCAGTGACGAGGCGGCCAGGATCCCGCGCCCTCCTAGAAAAGTCAGTGAGCGCGAGGGGCTACCCAAATCCACCGCACTGGAGACATACCCCTGCCCCATGCGCCATACGTCAAGCCTGTCTGAGCCCACTTCATTGGTCGCCACCAGCGCTCCGGAGGGATCCACCGCCACAGCCCCCACCAGCAACCCATCCTGCATGCGCCAGCCTCCGAGCTTGTCCCCGCTTACCCCGTCCCATGTGCGCAAATTCCCCCCATCCGCCGCCCAAGCGAACACCGCACCATGGCGAGACAGATCCATGTTGCTCACACCGCGCTGCATGGGCCCCGGCTTGAAGAACAGCTTCTCGCCATCAGGCATGGACCAGGCATACATCGCTCCGCCGACGGTCACAGCTTGCACGGCTTGCCCATCAGCGCGCCAGGCCACGCGGGCCAAGGGTTCGTGGATACCCTCCAACACCCGCTCTTCAGTCAGAGGCCGAGTGGTCCAAATTCGCACGGTGCGATCTGGCCCAGCACTGACCAAGTGGAGTCCGTCTGGAGAGAAGGCAACACAGGTGATGCCCCGGCGATGACCGACGGCCTCTTCCTGCAACACCCCATCTGCCGTGGAGAACAGCCGCAGCCTGTCATTTGAAAAGCCCGCGGCGAGTAAGCTCCTTGCTTCGCACAACGCAACACATAGTGCCTCACCACGCTCAGCCTCATACTGCATGCGCAAGACGGGTTCGGCAGGTGCATTGTGGCCCGAGTTCTGTTGGCACGAGCACATCAGCAGCGCAATCACCATGGAGAGCACGCGCTGAGTGGCAACCGGCTTGTTCAAATTTGCGTCCCCCATCACGGACGCCTGCGTGCGTTCACGTTCGCCCAGCGGGCTCCGGCCAGGATCCAGAATCCGGCATTGGCTACCAAGACCCCGAGCCAGGGCACGAGCTGGCCCAACTTGTCTCCATCCAATCCCGTGGGAACCAAAGCCAGGAGCGCCGCCACCACGCCCACGGCGATTCCGAGCAGAGCCAAGCCCCCATGCTCCACGATGAGCATGCGGCGCAAGGCACCAGGTCCAAGTCCCAGAGCGGACAGTACGCGCCACTCATGACGGCGTTCGTGAGCATTGCGCAGCAGGACGAGGGCAAGACCGATACTCCCCAGCAGCACACCCAAACCACCCAGGGCCTGGAATACACGCAGGTAAGTGTCCTGAACCGCACGAAAGCGGCCAAGCCGCTCAACGCTAGCCTCAACCTCAAATCCCTCGGGAGCGAGGGCCTTCTCAAGCGAGGCAATCACAGTGGCCTCACGTTCCGGATCCACTTCCATGAGCCAACCTCGGTACCCACTGCTCCCAGGGAAGTGATGAACGAAGGCCTCTTCGGGAATGAGGAGCATGCCCTGCAGAATGGAATCCTGTACGGCGCCGACGATCCGGACCTCGACGGAACCGCCTTGGCCGTCGGCGACGTCGACACTCTCGCCCACGGCGGACTTGAGAGACCAGGTGATGCTAGCCGCGTCCCCCACGGCCGGAACGGGGTCGCCCGGTGACCAGTCGTTGAGCAGGGTCCAGGGATTGTCCGAAGACGAATCCGGCAGCAGCGACTCCACAAAGGTGAAGGAACCGCGGCGGGCCAAGCCATCTGCCCTAACCCCCACCAGACGCGGCTGCTGAGGAGCACCAAGGTTCAAACAACTCGCCTCGTCCCCCTCGCCCATCCTCAATGCGGTCAACTGCAGACCCTCGACGTCCGCAGGCATGAGCGCATAGGCATCTTGCCCGCTCTCCGTTGTGGGGTCGTTAAAAAGGGGCAGAGCGGACCGGGCGAAGTGACTGAAGCCGCCCGTGCCTGAAGTGGGGTCCGATCCGTCCACCCGATTACCCTTCACGTTGGCACCCATCGAGAAGACCAGGAAGGATCCGATGGCAAGGAGGGCTACAACCGTCAAGCTGCGGCTCGGCCGGCGGCCAATAGCGCGCCACCCCAAGGTGGTCACGCTCCTAGCCAGCGAACGCCGCCGCCTCGTCATCAGGAGCCGGCCCCAAGCGATACCCGCCATGAGCAGACAGGATCCGGCACCGAAAAATGAACCTGGGGTGCCGGAGCCCGTCGTCACCAGAACCACCGCCAGGGTGCTGAACACCAGGGCCGCCCAGAGCGCGCGCGGTGATGGAGATGCGATGCCCTCTGGCGGTGCTTCCTCACCGCTTGCCAGCAACGTCCGTGCTTCGAACTTGGTGAGCCCACGGGAGGCCACCCAACCTGCCAACACGGCTGCGGCCCACGTGACGCCCGCACCTATTGCCACTGTCGTCCAGCGACCGTGATCCTCAAGAGCCTGGCCCGCCACAGCACCACTCCAGCGTCCAGCGAGCAGATCCAAAATGCCACCCTGGTAAAGCCAGCCGAGAAGTGCGCCACAGATGGAGGCATCCAAAGCCACCAGGCAAGTCTCTGCGAGCAACAGCCGGCGTACACGCTTGTGGGTAAACCCGATGGCCAGCAACAAGCCCACCTCCCGGGAGCGCCGCTCAATCCCAAAGGTCACGAGCAACACCACCAGCCCCAACGCTGCGGCCAAGAGGAAGAACGATAGGCCCAGAAACAGGCCCCCGAAATCCGTGGGTGAGCGGGCCGCAGCAAGAGCCGGGGAGCGCAGGTCCTGGAAGTCGAGTCCCAGCCGCGCAGGATTGAGCGCATCATGCAACACCTCGGCATAGTCGCCTTGCGCATCCGGCGCACGAATCGCAGTCAGCGTACCGTAAGGGTTGGCCCAGATAGCCTGGCCCGCTTCAAGAGAGATGAAAGCCTTGGGTGTGCCACGGCGCTCGTCCCAGTAGCGCTCGTCGATGTCTCGGATGCGATCGAGGTCGATGGGAATCCCGGGTTCCCAATCCCGGCAGTGCTCCTCGCCTTCGAGGCCTGGGAAGTCGGGCATCAGCCCCGGGTCGGCAGCCAAACCGGTGTGGGGAACGGAAGCACCCACCACAAACGAAGTGTCGCGCTCCATAAGACCGCGGCCAGCGGCGGGTACGAAGTAGGTCAGTTGCACCTCATCACCCGGAATAAGCGCTTGATTCTGTTCGAGCCAGGTGCTGATGACAATCTCGTCCAGATCACCACTCTGGGGCATGGCGTCCACATCCGTGATGGGCGCAACGAGGGTGCCCACGGCGGCTACCGTGGAGTAAGGGCACGTGCGAATCGGACCAGAAATCGAATTGACGAAATACGTCAGGATTCCCAGAGAGGGTCGCGTTAGTGAGCGCGCAGTCTGTTCGACAATGGCATCGAGGAACACGCGCTCGGTGGACAACTCGGTCCAGCCATCGTTGCGGACCACCTGAATCTGAGCATCGCTCCATCGCCAGGCCCGAGTCAGAGCCTCATTGCACTGGGCTTGTACGTCCGCACTGGATTGACCGGCCCGCCCACTTGCTAGGAGGAGGTTGGCCGCTCCTTCCCGTTGCAGTTCATCTTGCAGCCAGGATAAATTTACAAACGCGTTGTGCACGGCCTCCGAGGAGCTGTGGAGAGAGAACTCCGACCATTCAGCCTCCAGCAGGATGCGCACCACCTTCATACGCAGCCCCACGGTGCTCTCATCCGCTGGGGTCAGGGCGAGATCGAGACTCAGAGCCGACGGCGCAGGTACGCGTACGCGCAACTCGTGCCCCTCTTTCAGCCCCAACTCCTGGGCCAGCGACTCTGAAACAAACGCCTCGCCGGGCTCAGGCTGCGGCCAGGGTTTGTGAGCCATGGCACCCATACGCGCATCGCAACCAACCACCTGAACGCCCCCCAACCCTGCACTCTCCGAGCGCCCCTGTCCGATCATGCGCCAGGCAGGGGCCAGCTGCACGTCGACTAGATGCCCGGCAAGCTCCTCTGCGAGGTCAGCGCGGAATTCTCGTTCTCGGGTGGCGAGTACAGCATCTACCTCGGCAATACGCGACAGCCCGCGGGCCTCTAACGTGCCCCGCACGGAATCTCCCACGAGCAACGCGCCGGTCAGAACGGCCCCGGCAAGGACGATTCCCAATCCGGTGAAGATGTGGGAGCCCATGTGATGAAGAAGGCTCCGCCAAGCGAGTCGCACTCCGTTCACCGCGTATCGACCCCGGTTTCAACGCGGCCGCCCCGCAAGGACAACTGCCTGCCGAGGCGCTCGGCCAGCTGATTGCTGTGGGTTACCACAATCAGGGCCGTGCCCTGCTCCGCATGCACTTCAAGCAGAAGATCGCCCAGCTGCTGCGCTGATTCGGCATCCAGGGAACCGGTGGGCTCATCGGCGAGAAGCAGCCGTGGCTCATTGATCAACGCCCGCACCACGGCCACGCGCTGGGCCTCGCCACCTGAAAGTTGGGCAGGGAAATGATCGTGGCGCTCGCCGAGACCAACCCTATCCAGCAGCGCACGGGCACGCTCGGGTGCGCTCCCGCGCAGGTCCGCATCTGTACACACCAGAGAGGGCACCAACACGTTCTCCAGGGCGGTGCACTGGGGCAAGAGATGATGGGCTTGGAACACGAAGCCTAAATCCTCCGCTCGCATAGCCGCCAGCTCTTCAGCATTCATCTGTGCCAAGTCTCGGCCCCCCAAGCGAATACTGCCCTCATCGGGCTGATCTAAGCCGCCAATAAGATTGAGCAGGCTGGTCTTCCCGCAACCGGATGGGCCCACGATGGCTAGGGCCTCGCCGGCATCTACGGCAAGACCAATCCCACGCAAGACCTCGGTCGTGGCTGACCCCCCCGAGCCGCCAAAGCTGCGGGTCACTCCCTGCAGTTCGAGCAAGGGCAAGGGCTCACTCCTCCACTACGGGCGCAGGTGGCTTGCCGGGGGCTGGCTTGTAGAGAGTTACCAGGGTCCCGCCCGTCGCAGCGAGAGCGAGGCCCAGATAGAAGGGCCACCGAAGTGCCCCCATTCCACCCGCGGGTGGATGCAAGCTGAAAGCCACGATCGCATTCACGATAGGTGCCCCCGCAAAGACGATAGACATGACCACAGCGGGATGTCCCTGGGCTCCGAAAGCAAGCAACACGCAAAAGGCACCAAGTGCACCGGCTGTGCCCGCCAGGAGGGACAGAAGGATGCCCTTGCCCGGCATGTCCCAGTCAGAGCCGTTCGCAAGCAACATGGCGAGTGGGCCGACAACGGCAATAACGACGTAGGCTATCCCCACCCAAAGGAAGGCTTTGTAGCGGCCGTTCGCGGGATCCCCCATGGCCATCTGGCCACTATGGAGAAGTACCCCGTAGAGGCCCCAGGTGGCGACGGTCAGCAGAGAAAACAGGAGCCAAAGGTTGGCAGATGAAGATTGGTCGGGAGTCATGGGGTTACCTGATCTGGAGCCTCTTCGATGAGCTCGGATACTGCTGTGGGAATGGGAGCGGTGTGAGGAGCCTCCCCACCGTGCATGCCTGTTAGATGGACAACCACCAGCTTACCGGTGGCAACGACTTGTGCGCCCTTGTCGCCTGAGCATTCGAAGGTAAACCCATAGCTCAGAGACTTGTTCCCCTTGCGCAAGACGCGCAGGTGAATGGTCACCTCGTCGGGGTAGCGTACCGGGATGCGGTAATCACACTCGGCGTGGGCGCGCACCCAACCGCTGACCCGCGCCCCGTCCTGTACGTGCACATTCTGACCAAAGGACCTAAAAAACGCGTGTTCGGTGGCCTCCATGAACTGGAAGAAATTGGCGAAGTGCACAATGCCCGCCATATCCGTGTGGCCAAACTCAATTTGGATGGTGTGGGAGAAGGCGTGTGCCATGGTCATTCGTAGGGTTCTTGGGTGGTCAGTCGCTCGTCATCGACCGGCTGACCCAAGGTGAAGTGATACAGACTTTGCAGAGTCGTGTCCCTCAGCGCGAGGATCGAATGGACCGCATCGTCGAAGTAGCATCCTATTCCGGTTCCTCGCAATCCCAGCACCTCCGCTTCTAGGTAAAACACCTGGCCGATGGCCCCGGCCTCCCAGAACAAGCGCGGGTAGAACCAAGCCCCCTCCTCAATGGACCGATCGAAATCAGCGATCATTCCTAGGCTGAACGCCCCATCGCCAGCGATAGCCTGATCGCAAGAAATCTGGGACGCCGCCTGTTTCAAGTCGGATGGAAACAAGAGTGAAAGCGGCAGGTCCGGGGGGCACCCTGCTGGCTTCGCCCAGAGGAACTCGGGCCTGCAGGCTGCGCGTATAGCATCCTGCCGGTCCGCATCTCGCTGCAACCAGTACAGCCCTGGCTCCAACCCTTCGACTCGGTGAACAAAGATCGCCAAGTGCAAGCGCGGACTCCATGGCAGGGCATCGAAGGGAGCCCTTCCAGCCCTCGGCATTACATTCTCGAGGATCCCATAGAACGCCTCAGCAGAAATGCCGGTCTTGCCGTCCAAGGCAACGGCACTACGCCGCTGACGAACGACATGCCGAAGACTCGGGGTTTCAAGTGGAAGAGCCGCCGTCCGGGACGTGCAGTTCCATTCCCCGTACGAGCCGGAACCTGGCGGTCGAATAGAAGCGCGAGCCGCCAAGTCAATGGCGTCCCAGTCCTCGTGCTCATGCGAGAGATCATTGGGCCGGCCTCTCCAGTCCAATGCGGGAAACTGGGCCGCGCTAGCCGACACCGAGGCATCTAGAACGCCCCGCTCTCCGCTTGGACAAACGAGCAACAAGCACTCAGGCGTCTCCGCATCAGGTCCAACCTCCTCCGATACACCCACCAACCGCGCCAGATCCTCCGTGCCGATTTGATCGCACAGGGCCACTTTCCAGCCCAGGCCGCCCGCGGCAACCGTCAGCGCGGCAATTCCATGCCCGGCGTCATGCTGACAATAGCGGAACGCGCGCTCTCCGTACTTCCAGGCCTCGCGCCAGTGAATCGAAGTGAGCGCGACGAAGAACGCATCCGGTGGGAGACCGTCCGTAAGGCTCGCCCACAGCTCGTCGGGAATCTGCGCGCGCAGCTCAAGGCCATGTTCGCGCGGTGCATAGTGGGCCACGACCGCATGCTCGCAGAGTCCCTCAATCGGAGGTGCTAGGAGGTAGCCTTCGGTCGGGTGCAGGTTGCCACTTGACGGATTGACCCGAAGGGCCCACCGGGCCTCGCCAGCCTGCTTCCACGCCGAAAGCGAGAGGCTGTCAAAGAACAGCTGGGAGATGGCCTGACGGCTCAGGCCTCGCTTGGGTACCCCCCCTGAACTGAAAGCCGAACCGTAACGGGGTTCATCCGTAGGAGGTATGACATCAAGGGAAACGACTTCTGTGCCCTCCCACGTACGGAAGGGGTCCGGCTGGTTTTCCCAGTCCAAGCCCATGGGACCCGCAGCGTACCGATGCAGCCCATGTTTTGTCTGCTGATGATAGGCGCGCACCACCCGGCGGCAATTGGACGGATCCGCAAAGGAAAACTCCGCGGGTTCATCCTTTGAAGGCCCCGTTCCACCCTTTTTGAATCGGTCTAAAAAGCCCATGTCCTCTACTCCAAAACCTTCAGGCAAACTTCCGCGACGTCGGCGGTCATACGATCAGCATTGTAATAGCGAAGCACTGCGGCACGCCCAAGCTCCGCGGCCGCCTTGCGCTCTTGCGCATCGAGCAGGAAGGACTCCAACGCCAAAGCAAGCGCATCCGGCTTCGCTATGTCATAGAGCACGCCGCCGCGGGTCTTGTTAACCAATTCCGACAAGCCTCCGTGATCGGGCTGCACGACCGGAACACCAGCCGCCAAAGCTTCTAGGACGTAAAGGCCAAACGACTCTCCATAGGTAGCGGGTACCGAGAGAACGCTAAGGGTGGAGAGGAATTCCAATTTCTGAGCTCTCGTCACGTTCGTCAGAATATCCACCCTATCCTGGAGCCCCGCTCGCTTGAGGCGCTTCCGCAAGAGCTTCAGGGGACGGCGGTCTTCACTCAGCACCGCCCCGCACAAGCGCAGGCGTAGCCCAGGGATATTCCCGCGAGCGTGTAATTGTTCAAATGCGTCCACTAGTGAATGCAACCCCTTGTCATCGCACAGGCGTGCCAGGAAGCCGATAGTCGGGACGCCTGAAGACATTGGCGTCAGGGTCTGTAACTCCTCGACATCAATTCCATTGGGCACGACGTGAAGCCGTTCCGGCTCAATCCGCAGTCGGGTGGCCATCCTTGATGCGTACCATTCACTCACGCCGATAAACGCATCTACAGCAATTGCACGGGCTTGCAGTTCTGCCCACGCCTCTTCACGGAAAGGCTCGGGTAATCGGTCCAGAAAGGGCTCCTCACCTTGAAGTGTGCAAACAACTCGGACCCCCGGAAGCCCTTCCTTCAAGCTTGAAGTGAGCCCAGTCAGCATCGCGTTGGACAAAACGACCACGTCCGGGCGCTCGCCAATAGACAAACGCTGAATCAACTTGCGAACCTCCGTGACCATGCGCCCAGCTTCCCCGCGCAAAGTCTCCACGGTTAGCGGGCCCAGGTCCGGCGAATCCGTCATGTTGCCTCGCCTCGAAGCCCAACGCAGCAATCCAGGCCTATCTAGTTGTCGCGCCAAGAACTTGGGCAGCCGAGCCGCCCAAGGCAGCCGCTGAAGCAAGTACAGATTGATTCCCCCCATCTGCACCGCATCGCGATTTGCAATGTTCGGTGGACGATCGAGAACTAAGGGTAAATACAAAGGCACCACCATGACCTCGTGCCCTTCAGCCTCAAGGCCTCGCGCAAGCGTTTCGTCCCGTAGGCAACTTCCACAATGAAAGTGCCCCGTCCCGGGGATCAGCAGGCAAATGCGCAAGACTCAGACGACGTGTGAGGTTTGGTGGCGAGCGGGAATGTACTCGGATATCAGGCTATCCACCCGTAGGAGTCCGGCCCGGGTCAACTGGACCGTATCGGACAACTCCTCTAGCCAGCCAGCCTTGCAGTGCTGCTCCAAGAGCGGCCCGTATTCCAAGAGAGGATCAACTCCGAACTCCGACCGGAACCAACCGAGGTTTATCTTGCCGAGCTTCATCTGGAGTAGGAACAGCCGACGCCAGCGCTCTTCGGAGTCCATGGAGTAGGCCCGCCAATGCGGCGCCTCGCCAGCAAGAGCTGGCTGCTGGTAAGTCTCCAGGTCAGGGTGGTTCTGCACGTGCACACCTCCAAGATGAGAGAAGGAGGACACGCCAATGCCCAACATGTCCGCCCCGTGCCAGAGTGAATCCCGATAGAGAAAGCGGGTCTGCTCACCCCGGTACACCGTATAGGCGCTCCCAACCTTGAAGCCGCCATGCTCAAAAGCCCGGAAAGCCTCATCCACCCACCGGCGTTTAGTTTCCCAGTCAGCGACTGGCGCCAACTCCTCACTCCCCTCCTGCATCTTGCGGTAGATGGTCGTGTTGTGGGGCACCTCCATCTGATAGACGGTGATGCTGTCGGGATTCAACTCCAGGGTGCGGTCGATGCAATCCTGCCAGCCTTGTTCTGTCTCGCCAACCATCCCCGAAATTAGATCGATATTGATCTGGGAAAAGCCCGCTTTACGCGCAGCTTCGAATGCGATGTAAATCTCCTTCTGGCGGTGGGCCCTACCGGCCATCTCCAAGATCTCGTCATCGTAGTGTTCGACCCCCAGACTCAGGCGAGTGACGCCGAGGTCCCGGAGGCGTTGCAGTTTGCCCTCCTTGACGGTGCCCGGCTCGCACTCGAAGGCAACCTCCTTCACACCGTCCCATCCCATGTGCGTCTGAATGGCTCCAAACAATTCACTCAGTTGGTCCGATGATAGGTAGGAAGGTGTCCCGCCGCCGAAGTAGACGTAGTCCGGACAGCGGCCCGCAAGATAGGGGGCACGCGCAGCAGCCTCGAGCTCAGCCAAAAGTGCGTCCAAGTAGAAGCGCACCTCCGAGCTACTCTTCCCGGTGTAGACCTTGAAGAAACAGAACTCGCAACGCTGACGGCAGAAAGGGATGTGTATGTAGAGGATCAGCGGCTTCTCAACCTCGGGAGGCGAAGCCAGAACCTTTTGCACATCCGGCAACTGCTCGGCGTTCCAGAAGGAATAGGCCGGGTAGTTACTGAAGAAATGATTCCCTGCGCGGGTCGGGTCGACGGGTTGGCTTATGGTCATTTGATCTCATCTTCCGGACTGACCGGTGCGGGACCGAAACAATACAGGCGGGAGTCGTTGGCTCCCAACAGTACACGGCCATCCACGACCGCTGGAGAGGACATGATCGGCCGGCCGATCTCGTAGGACCACAGCTTGCTGCCATCCTTTAGGGACAGCACGAACACCCAACCGTCTCCGGAGCCGAAGACCACCTTGTCCCCGACGATTACGGGCGATCCGTCCACTTTACGCCGGGTTGGGAAGCTCCAGGCCTCCTTACCATCGCTGCGCTGGACACAGTGCAGGCGCTTGTCGCGGCCGCCAAAGACAACCCACTCCTCACCCACCGCAGGAGATGAGAAAAACGGCTGGCTCTTATGCCGGTGGCTCCAGACTGTTGTTTGTTCCTTCAGGTCGACGCACACAAAGGCATTGCCGTAATGCCCGAGGTAGGCGCGGCCTCCTGCGAGTGCGACGGATCCTGCCACGTGACTGTCGGATCCCAGTTCAACTTGAGCCAAGGCCTTCCCCGTGGCGACGGAGACCACGTGCAGCACGGCATCGCATCCACCGAAGACGACGACCCCTTCGTCAACCGCCGGGGTGCCATTGATGTAGTTCCCGGTCTCGTAGTGCCAGAGCTCTTTTCCATTCGCGGCATCCAAGCAATACAAGCGCGTGTCGTAGCTGCCGAAAAGCAGGCGGCCAGCGTCAACCTTGTCCTTGTCCGTACTCGTGGGTGACGCTACCCAGGTTGCCCCACCGGTAATTTTGTCCGCTGCTTCGAATTTCCATTTCAGTTGGCCGCTCTGCGCATCAACCGCGTACATAAAAAAGTCGCTGGACCCGACGTAGACCGTGCCCCCGTTCACCATGGGCGGAGCCTCGATGATGTCTTCCGTGGTCAGGGTCCACAGCTCCTCCCCGGTCTCGAAGTTCAGCGCGTGCAACTTGCCATCGTCGCAGCCGAAGAACACGCGCCCGTCGGCCACCACGGGTGAGGAGACGATGGCACCTCCCGCCAGGAAGCTCCAAGCCAGCTCCAGATCCTCTGCTAGTTCTCCAGACGCCACTCCGGATTGACCGGAGTTGCCTCGGAACATGGGCCAATCCCCAAGCGCACCGAGCGAGGTCAGGGCCAGAGCAGGAGCAATGAGGCACAACATGCCCCCATTGTGGCCGAAGACCACCCTCAAGTGGGCCCGTCTCCCGTTTGGATGATGTTCGCAGCCCTCGCTCAGAGGGCAGATCGCAGGATTCCCTGCAAACTGGACGCATCCACAGGCCGCGGATTGAAGCCGCCCGTCCACTCCTGGGAGGCCGCCTCGGCCAGGGCCCCCAAATCGGAGTCCACGATCCCCGCTGCCCCGAGGCTCCGGGGAATACCAGCCTCATCGAGCCAGGCCTCGATACGGCTCGCCAGGCCCTCCGCCCCGCCCTCAATTCCGGCGACCCTGCACAACTCTTCGTAGCCTGCGGCAGCCACGGGGTCCTGGGCGTTGAAGCGCACGACGTGGGGCAGCATCGTGGAAACGGCACGGCCGTGATTCAGACCCTTCCGTGCGGTCAAAGGGTTCGCGAGGGCATGGGCCGCGCCAAGCATGGAGCTTTCGATCGCGAGCCCGGCCAAGCTCGCGGCCATGAGCATATTCCGCCGGGCACCGATGGCATTCGTCTGCAAGGCCTCCGAGAAGGAGGAGCAGACCAATTGAAAGGCCAGATGAGATAGTCGAAGAGACTGCGGGTTGGCACAGGAGGTGACCGCCGTCTCCACCGCGTGGGTGAGACAATCGAGTCCAGAAGTGGCCACAACCTCAGACGGCGTACTGGCGGTCAGCTCCGGATCCAAGATGACAATACTAGCCACTGCACGCTCGTCCCCGCAGGCCATCTTGCGTCCATCCCGTTCGCGAGTGATCAAAGCGAAAGACTGCGTCTCGCTACCGGTACCCGCCGTAGTCGACACCAGCACCAGTGGTAGAAAATCGCCTCGTCCTTTTCCACGGCCCCAGTAATCCTCCATCTGCCCGCCGCCCGCCAGCAAGAACGTGGCACCCTTGGCCGTATCCATAGCGCTACCTCCGCCAATGGCCACGAGGAGTTCTGCACCTGAACTGCTTGCAGCCTGCGCGCAGGCTTGAACGTGAGACTCGGTTGGATTGGGGGCCACTTCAGTGAAAATAGTCACATCAATCCCCGCAGAGGACAGGGACTCTTCAGCACGTTGAGTGTGGCCCGCATCCACTAGGCCGCGGTCACTCACCAACAAGGCTCGACTCGCGCCCAGTTCACCGCAGAGCTCCCCCAGCTGTGACAGAGCCCCATCTCCTACGACCACACGCGGTCGTTTACATCGGGCAAGTTGCTCAAGAGCCTCGGCAGCGCACATAGTAATGAGGATACTGGCCGGGCTCCGGCTCTACCAATCCGCTTGGCGGTAGATGGCCCGACGGGTGTAGAGGGCTTCGAACAGGTTGCCCTCGTGAGGTTGCTCCCAGTCGATACGGGTGGTGGGCGCGCTGCCCAGGTTTAGGCGATCGATTTTGGAGCACGCCAACAACTCGCCGGTAAGCACAGGGTTACGCGTGATAGCGCTGACCACGAGGCTGTGGCCCATAGCTTTCACCACTTCAGCTTCCGCAACCTCGACGACAGCACAGAATGGGAACATCATTTCCGTGTTGCCCAGGGGGTGTTCAAGACTGGGGGCGCGCACAAGTGTGGGTTGAAGGTAGGTCGCACCGTCCAACTCCACCAGACGCGGGGTTCCGCGCAGGCGCGCAGTCACATCTTCGACCTGCCCAACAGCCAAACCGTCGTCAAGTGTCTGGTTGCACCAGGCGGCGACTGCCGGATCAGCAAAAGCGGAGAGCCGCGCCTCGGGATCATCCGCGGCGCACGGGACCACCGCCGTCATGCGCTGCGCCAGGGCCTCAGCAATCGCATCGGCATGACGCGGAACACACAAGGTGCTTGCGTTCACGCAACTGCGCCCACCGTTGTCCAAAATGCTGGCCGCGATCACATCCAAGTGCTGCTCCCAGTTATCTACCTCGTCCTCGCCGAGGATGACCTTGGAGTGTCCGGGGCCGTGAACCTCCACGTGGGGTGAGTTGGCGTGCGCCTTGGCCACCTTCGCGTCGCCGAAGAGAATGGCCCGATCGCAACCCTCGAGAATCGCACTGGCCCCTTCGTGGCTGGTGGGGTAGAAGCCAAGGACTTGAGATGGAAGGCCGGCGGCTTCGAGTGCTCGCATGATGCGCAGCGGCGTCCAAGGTTCCGCCCCACCGGGTTTGACAGCCACGGGTGTCTTCAAGGCGAAAGCCGGAAGCCAAATGGAATTCACGCCAGGCGAGTTACTGGGAAGCACCGCTCCGAGGAGGCGTGCATTGGCCGCATAGCAAAGGTCGACACCGTCCTGCTCCACTAGGCCGCTATCGAGCACTGCCAGATCCAGTCCGCGGGTCAGGCCACGCAGCACACCCGCCATCCCCTCCAACGCTTGACGGATCTTGGCCATGTTGGAACGGCACAGGCTGTGGGGCAGTCCGCTAGTGGCCGAGAGACAGCGCACGAATTCGTCTGGGGATTGGGCTGGCCCCGCCTCAGATACGGGAAGGTCTGCCTCTTCAAACAAGACGCCGGCCCGTTCGCAGATGGAGAGCAGCTCGCCAACCTCCATGGAGCGCAGGCAATCTGCCGCGCCCTGGGCGTGCTTCTGAAGATCGCGACGCACCATTCCAGGGCTGGCCTGGCTGACCTGAGCCAGTATTTCGCCGCTAGCCGCGGCAACCACGTCCGCTTGCTCCAAGCTCTCGTAGTCCGTTCCGAAGCGCAGGACGGGGATCTTCCAGGGGGCACCCATCTCTACCCCTCTCCGCCCATGGGATGGCCGTGGAACCTGGGAGGTTGCTGGAGTTCGCTCAAAACAAGATCGGCCAGTGAGAAGCAGTGAGCCTCGGGGCCAAGTCCCCAGATTCTAGTGCTGCTACTGCCCCGGTCCAAGATTGGGTGGGGATCCCGCTGCAGCAAGTGTGGATCGCGCCGCCGTTAGGGAAGCCTCGGTCCCGGGCAGCGGGATCGCCGCCCCCAGACTGAGATTGAGATCGTGTATGCGTGAGAAGGGATGGAGACTGCCGCAGCGTGGCTTAAGGGGGGGAGGCATGCACCTTCTGACCGCTAGGGGCCGTATCGGAGCTCTAGAGCGGCAAGCTGAACCCAGCAGGGCCAGACCAGACCTAACCCTTACCTGCTCGAGCACTGCGCGAGCTAGGGACTCGCGCTAGCCCGGCCTCTCCCCCTCACCCAAAGCCCTTTGCATTCCCTATCCTCAGTCCCATGTCCAAACTGACACTCCTTGTCCTGTGTGCATGGTTGGCAGCTACCCCCCTCGCGGCTCAGATCAGCTCCAAGTCGCGCCACCTCATCCGGCCCACTCATCCGGAGCTGCAGTATGTCGGCCGCTGGGATTTCAGCGACCCCAAGGCTCCCGAGTGTGGTTGGCAAGGATCGGCCCTGCGGCTGCGCTTTACCGGCACGGCCCTGAGCGCCGAGCTGAGCTCTGGATCGGCGCAGGAGTACTTCCGCGTGGTCGTGGATGGTGACTACGCCGGCTCCGAGAAGATCGCAGTCTCCGGCCAGGCGTCCTACCTCCTCGCCCAGGGCATGAGCCCCGGCGTCCACCTGGTCGAGCTGGTCAAGGAAACTTATGAGGGAACGAGCTGCTCCTTCCACGGTCTGGAGCTTATCGGCAGCGGCATGCAGCCACAGCCACCGCGGCCCCAGCGCAAGATCGAGTTCTACGGTGACTCAAACCTAGCGGGCTACTCGTTGGAACACGAAGAGAACAAAGGAGGCGCGAAACTCATCGGAACCACACTGGGTTATGCGGGAATCACCGCGCGTATGTTCGACGCGGAGTACCACAACATTTCGGTGAGCGGGGCTACGCTCCAATGGCTGAACAAGCGCTTCGACCGGATCGACCGCTACGACATTAATTCAACCTGGGATTTCAGTCTGTACGAGCCAGAGCTGGTCGTGATGAACCTGGGAGCGAACAACGTGGGCAGCTCCAAGTCGAGCATCAAGTCAAAATACCACGCCTTCCTGGATGATCTGCGGCAGGTGCACCCGACGGCCCACATCATGCTCTACAACAGTTGGGGCTGGGACTACAACGAAACGGCGAACTACACCCACGAGGTCATCATGGAGCGCGGTGACCCGAACATGTCCTCCGCGATCTTCCCCTGGCTCTTCCCCGAGTGGCACGGCTGCGAATACGACCACGCAGGCATGGCGGAGTATCTTGCCCAGCACCTCGAGAGCCAGCTCGGCTGGACACGATCACAGCCCACGGACGTGATGTGTGGCTATGGCCTGAGCGGAAACCTGGCCAACGGGTCTTTCGAGGAGTGCGCGCCCTTCGGCGGCTACGGATGGCGCTACTTCGATCGAGCCGGTGTCGAACGCATCGAGGACCCAGCGGGAGCCCACGACGGGAACCACTTTGTCCGCCTCACCTCCGAATCGATCTACCAACCGAACCCCGCAGTGAACGGGGACACCCTCCGTTTGGACGTCTGGCTCCGCGCCCAGCAGTCGGGCAAAAAGGTGGATCTGACCATCGACTTCCGGGATCAGAAGATGTGGACCCAGCCCCTGTTCGAGCAGACGGAGCGCAAGATTCTGAGCACGACCTGGCAGCTCTACAGCATCACGGCGAGCGCGCCGCCCGTGACCTCCATGCCCATCTTCCACACCCGCTTCACCCTGCGGTCAGTCGGCAACGCGGTGGTGGACGTGGATGCCGCCACAATGACGCACCTCTAGGGAGATCCGCTCCGTATCGGCAGCGCCCCTAGTAGCGGGTGCTCCGGCCCGGCTCGATGCTCTGGGCGACGTCGACTAGCGCGCGTCCCAGGCATCGTATCAGTACACGCCCTCCACGATGTTCCCGGCCTGGGCACCGAATGGACGCACCTCGCCCACTCCGTCCCAAGGGAACTCGCGGCATGGCTCGCGCCGGATACCTTCGTCCCGCTCGAGGAAGCGCGGCATGAACAGCTCCC
>JAPKBO010000230.1 GCA_028823395.1 Planctomycetota bacterium
CAGGCTCGGAGGGTGAGCAGCAGGTCTCAGGAGCCTCGGGGCTCTCTTCGTCGACGGCTGGCTCTGAGCTCTTGGGCTCGCTGAGGTTCACCATCCAACCACATCCCATTGCGGTCAGAATCGCAGTAACGGGACGCATGATGGCCATGACGGGGTCGATCAGGGCCAGGGTGATGCCGACGGAGTCCACGCCGGTCTCCGGGGTCGAGATCAAGAACGCGCTGGTGGCTCCCTTGCTAGCCCCTGCTTGCTTGAGGGCAATGGCCGTGGGAACCACAGAGCAGGAGCAAAGAGGCAGAGGCGCGCCAAGGAGGGCCGCCTTGGCCACGGCACCGAAGCTGTTGCTCCCCAGGTGGCGCAGGATCCAGCGCTCCGGAACGAGCACCTTCAGCAGGCCGGCAAGAAAAAAACCTACAAGGAGGTAGGGGCCAGATTCACAGAGCAAGCTCCAGATCTCTGCCAGCCAGGCCATCAATGTCCAAGCTCCTCGAAGGCCATCATCATGGCGATGCCCAGTACCAGCAGAGTGATTCGAAGCCAACTGTCTTCGCGATGGTGAAACACTTCGGGCAACAACTCACAGAGGCATACGAAGAGGAATGTTCCAGCAGCCAGGGCGGTCATGACGCCCATTCCCAAGTCACCCATGTGGGCGGAGATGGAATGTCCAAGGAGCATGCCCAGGGGAGTGAGGGCGGCGAAGCCGAGGACCATCCAGAGGATCGATTTGCGTTCCGCGCCCGCCAACTGAAAGACGGTGGTAAGCGAGAAGGCTTCGAATCCTTTGTGGGCCAGGATGGCAAAGAGCAGCGCGCCTCCCACATGTGTGTGGGATTGGGCAGCGGCATATCCGATACCTGCTGTCAGCGCGTGTACTCCGAGGCCTACCAGCGCCGCGAGGCTCACTGCCCGGTGCTGGTGCGCCTCGTCGTGGTCGTGGGTGCGCAGCACCAGGGATTCAATCAGGTAGACCGCGAGCACGCCTGCGAGGACGCACAGCCACAGCCACGGATCTCCACCGTGTACGTGACTCAGGTCCACTCCTGGGTGTGCGCCTTCGGCTTGAGGCGGGGCGGCACTGGAACTGAGGCTCATTTCTGACAGTGCGGGCAGCACGTGCAGGAAAACAGCCCCCAGGAATATCCCTGTGGACATGGCCAGGGCCGTGTGCAGGTGACGGTCCGTCCAGCGAACGAGCAGGGGCAGGGCCCCTCCGGCTAGGGCTACAAGGGCAACAAACAGGATCTCCATAGGTCGACAAGCATAGCCGCCTCTGGGGCCACCTCCCACTCGCTGGTCCGGGGTTTACGGCCCGCGTGGCAGAAAGCCCCTGGGAGGCTCAGGTTCCCTGGCGCAGGAGAACGGTCTTGATGGTGCTGAACAGCACTGAGAGGTCGAGCAGGACGCTGTGGTTCTTGATGTAGAACAGGTCGTATTGGAGCTTGTGGAGGGCGTCCTCTACGGTGCTCCCGTAGGGGTAGTTGATCTGTGCCCAGCCGGTCAGGCCGGGTTTGACGATGTGGCGCAGGTTGTAATAGGGGATCTGCTGCGCCAATTCGTCCACGAAGTGCTGCCGTTCGGGTCTTGGCCCTACCAGGGACATGCTGCCACGCAAGACGTTGAATAGCTGGGGCAGCTCGTCGAGGCGGGTCATGCGAATGAACTTGCCCACCCGAGTAATGCGCGGGTCATCCTCGCTGGACCAGACGGGGCCCGTGGTGGATTCGGCATCCACACGCATGGAGCGGAACTTGCGCAGAGTGAATAGGATCCCGTCCTGCCCCACGCGTTCTTGCCGGAACAGGACTGGCCCAGGGGAATCCAAGGCGACCGCAATGGCGGTTAGGAGGATTAGTGGGGTGGTGAGCGCCAAGATGAGCAGGGAGAGCGCGATGTCCGTCCCGCGCTTGATCAGGTCGATCCAGGGATGGCGTCGGAAGCCCTCGTTGAAGATCAGATAGGAGGGCCGCATGGCCGCTACGGCGATCTTGCCCGTGACCTGTTCGTAGATTTCCTCCCGCTCGCGCACGTCTCGGCCACCGAGGCGGCAATGCAAGAGGTCTTGAATGGGGAGGGCTAGACGTCGGTCCTCAAGTGCCACCGCAAGGACATCGACTTGATTGTCTCGAGCCAGGGCGAGCAGGGATCCTTCCTCTTCGAGGCTCTCCAGTGAGGTTGCCTCTCCATTGCGCTTACGTACCGTCAGAGGCAGCGTGTCGAGAATGAGCGCCCGGGTGCGGGGGCTGGCCATCGATCCGGTGGCGATGTTGGCTCCCATGGGGGAGAACGACAAGCCCGGTGCATATTCCGAGGAGTCGGTTCCATCATCTTCGTCCCCTGGGGATTCGGGCACCATGCCGAAGACTTCATAGCCGGCTTCGGGGTGATCTAGGATGAGCTGTGCCAATTCATGGGCCGGCTCGCGGGAGCCGAGGATGAGCACCCTGAGGTTCAGATTCACCCGGCGCATCATTCCGTGGTAGAGCGTGCGCCACATGTACAGGAGCAGGAAGCCGAGCACTAGGCTGCCCACCAGACCTCCGAGCTTTTGGGTGTAGGTCAGGCCGGGGAAGTTCAGTGCACGTCGCAGATCCCAGGCATGCGTCAGGCTGACACACACTAGGCACAGAGCAATGCCCGCGCCGGCCGATTCAACCAGACGGCGGGAGCGCTCTGTACGGGAGTTGGAGATTCGGAACTCGTACAGCTGGTTGAACCCGATGGCCACTTGGCACAACAGGGCCACGAGGAACGCCGAGAGAATGCAGATCCAGAAGGCATCCAATTCGTCCAATCCCACGTGTCCGAGAGCCAGGCGCAGCTCTCGGTAGTTTTCGCCGCGAATGCCACGCATTGAATCCCACAGGTGCCGGGACATGCCAGTCGCGACCAGCAAGGTCATGATGACCGTCTCGCCGAAGAACAGCAGCGCTGTTCGGATGGGCAGGAAGTGTTGGAGGACGCGCAGCATGGGTGGGGACAGGCTAACAGCGGGTGGGTATCGATGTCTGTGTGTGAATCGCGGACTTCGACCGCCGTGACCGTGTGCTAATAAGCCTCGGGCCGGGGTTCTTCAGGTCTTGTATCGGATCTCGGCAGAGTCGAGGTGAATGGGTCTCTGGGCCCGGGTGGGAGAAGAATTTTCCGAACTCTCGCTCAGGGGTGTCTGGCACCGGGCATGGTGGACTAGGGCATGCCTGGAGCCATGTGATTCCAGCAATAACTCCACGAGATCCACGCGGCCTCCCTTCAGTCGACCTCCTTCGAAGCGCCGCGCCAGCCAGTGGCCGGCCCGCTGCTGAGCACACAGGCGGTTCCAATCCATTCGGCGGCCTGGCCTTCCCAGGGGATTCCAGTCGGCCGGGACCTTCTCGTCCGACACGGGCCAGTGCAGGACCCGACCCGCCTTCACTTCCACGCACACCAGTTGCCCTGCTCCAGTCATGACCAGGTCCACTTCTCCATGGGGAGTGGTCATGCGGCGGCCCATGATTTTCCAGCCCGCCCGGCGCAGAGCGCGCGCGCTGAAATTCTCGCCCGCCCGTCCCAGCTCCGGGCTGGACAGCGTCCAGTACCTCAGCGCCAATTGGGGTGCGAACTCGATGGGTCCGTTGCGTAGGACCTTTCGGATAGTGGCGGGCCAGGTGGGCGCGGACCAGCCCATCACGGGCGCGCTCCGGCGCTTAGCTCTTCTTGCTGTCGTCTGCTTCGTCCGACTCGTCTTCCTCGTTGCTGAGGCTCTGCACCGCCGAGCGGCTGAAGCGCAAGCGCACACCATCGGCAACGACCAGAATGACTTCGTGCTCGTCCACCTTGGATACACGTCCGAAGAGGCCGCCGGTGGTCATCACCTCGTCCCCCTTGGAAAGCGAATCGAGCATGGCCTGACGCTTCTTGCGATTCTTTCGCTCGGGGCCCAGGATCAAGAACCAGAACAGCGCACCGATGATCAGGAAAAGGGTCGGGTCGGGGAAGCCCGAGCCCGTCGGCGGGGGGGGCGGCCCTTCGGTGGGAGCGGTGAGTGTCTCCCCTTGGGTCGGTGCGGAGGCTGCGCTGGACGAATCTTGGAAGAAGATGGGAGCTGAGGGGTGCATGGGGTGCGGTGGTGGGGGGCTCGGCTGAGGGGATAGCCGTGGAGATTGAGTGCGGGGGCCTTGCTGCTTGTGGATCGGTCTTCGCGAGGATCCGGGCCGACTGCTGTTCAGGGCCGCAGAAGCTACTAGAATCGGCCTGAACCCGGTAGCTCGGCGCTCCGTTCATCCTTTGCGTCTGCCATCCATTCCCAACCATGCCTAGCCAATTCAATTCAGACGAACGCCTAGTGGTGGCCATGAGCGGCGGTGTGGACAGCTCCGTGGCGGCCTGGATGCTGGCCCGCGAAGGCCACGATCTTGTGGGTTTGTTTATGCGCAATGGTGTGGAGCTGACCGAGGAGGAGGCGGGCAAGAAATCCTGCTGCTCCAGTACGGACGCCCGCGATGCGCGCATGGTGGCAGATGGCCTGGGGATTTCTTTTCAGGCCGTGGATCTGTCCAATGAGTTCGGCTCCTTGATCAACCACTTCGTGGATGAGTACGGCCGCGGCCGCACGCCCAATCCTTGCGCCCTTTGTAATCGGGATCTCAAGCTCGGACGTCTGCTCACATTAGCCGACGAACTCGGAGCGGTGGGCGTGGCGACGGGCCACTATGCGCGCCTACAAGTAAACAAGGGCCGCGTCGAAGTGCGCCGTGGAGTGGACGACACCAAGGATCAGTCCTATCAGTTGTTCTGCGTGCGTGAGGAAGATCTGGCGCGCACGGTTCTGCCGCTCGGAGACCTGACCAAGGTCGAGGTGCGTCGTCTGGCAGAAAAAGCCGGACTGCGAACTCATCACAAGCGGGACAGTCAGGAGATTTGCTTCGTGCCCTCCAACGACTACCG
>JAPKBO010000036.1 GCA_028823395.1 Planctomycetota bacterium
GCGGAATGGGGAGTGGACCTGAACTGGTCCCACGACTCCCGCTGGCTCACTTACAGCACGCCTGGTGCCAGCGCATTGGGATCCTCGATCATGTTGTACGACACGAATTCGGGGATCTTGGAGCGCGTGACTAGCGACATGTTCAGCGACTCGAATCCAGTGTTCGACCGCAAAGGGGACTACCTCTACTTCACCAGTGTGCGCAACTTCAGTGGTCAGCGTGGATCGGCCATCGACTCAAATTACGTGTACGAGAATGCCCAAGTACTCTTGGCCGTCCCCCTGCGCAAAGATGTGGAGTTCCCCTGGGCGGAAGAAAGCGATGAGGAGACCTGGGGCGAGGAGAAAGAGGACGAGGAGGAGGGCAACGACGAGGATGACGGCGAGCCGCAAGAGCCCGATTCCGATTCCGACTCCGATGAAAAAGAGGACAAGCCCGCCGACGATGGTGTCTCCGGGGCATGGTCCGGTCGCCTAAATATTCCTGGGACGGGTTCCATGGACGTGAGCATGACGATCACGATGAGCGGCAAAACTCTCTCCGGGACCATTAGTAGCGACCTCGGCACCGCCACAATGACGGGCACCCTCGACCTCGGGTCGGGTGAGTGCAGTGGAGAAATCCACACCGATACAGGGGTCACTATGCCTTTTACGGGCAAGCTCTCGGAGGGCTCCCTCTCCTGGACCATCTCCAGCTCTGAGGGCGACGCCAGCATGACCTGCGACCGTTCCTCTCCCTCAAGCTCCGACGAGGGGACGGATGAGGACGAAGACGAGCCCGCAAAAGTGGTCGAGATCGACATCGAGGGCTTCGAACGGCGTGCCCTTCAGCTCCCGGTCAGCGCGGGCAGCTTCGGCAACCTGGCGGTCAACCATAAGGGTCAACTGCTCTACAGCCGACGAGGCAACGAGGGTGGCATCAAGCTCTACGGCCTGACCGACGACGACCAAGGCGAGAAGAGCGTCACCGGCGGAGGGGGCTTTAGCCTATCGAGCGATGGCAAGAAGCTCTTGCTGTTGCGCGGCAGCGCGCCGTCCATCGGCAAGGCGGAGGAGGGTAGCACCCCCAAGGTCGTCAAGACCGACGGCATGGACAGCTGGATCGATGCGCGCCAGGAGTGGCCCCAAATCTACACGGATGCCTGGCGCCTGTTCCGGGACTACTTCTATGCGGAGAACATGCACGGGGTCGATTGGAAAGCCGTGCACGATGCGTACCGCCCGATGATCGACTTCTGCGTGACGCGCAATGACGTGGACTACGTTCTGCGCGAGATCGTCTCTGAGCTGAACTGCGGGCATACGTACGTTCGCGGCGGTCCCATGGAGAGAGGGCCGCGGGTTGGTGTCGGTCTCTTGGGTTGCGACTACAGCTTGGAGAACGGCGCCTACCGCATCACCAAGATCATCGAGGGGGGAGTGTGGGACGCCGATGCCCGCGGCCCCCTAAGCAAGACCGGAGTGGACGTTCACGAGGGCGACTATCTCTTGGCGGTGGACGGAGTCCCGATGGATACCGCCGTCGACCCCTGGGCCGCCTTCGTGGGCAAAGGAGGCCAGACCGTCGAGCTGACTGTTTCGAGCGCACCGACCCTGGACGACCAGGCGCGCCGGATACGAGTCAAGACGCTCACGAGTGAGGGTGACTTGCGCTACAGAAACTGGATTGAGACCAACCGCGCCACGGTGGAGAAGGAATCCGGGGGCCGCGTGGGTTACATCTACGTGCCCGATACGGGCTCCCGCGGCCGTAACGACTTCTTCCGCCAACTCTACGGTCAGGCGCACCTGGATGCCTTGATCGTGGACGAGCGTTGGAACGGCGGCGGCTCCTTCCCCAACCGCGAGATCGAGGCGCTCAACCGTCCGCGCACCAACTACTGGGGGCGCCGTTGGGGCGCAAACTGGGCCACTCCCCATGACAGCCACCAGGGACCCAAGTGCATGCTGATCAACCGCGACGCAGGCTCAGGTGGGGACATGTTCCCGTACCTGTTCCGTCAGGCTGGGCTAGGCAAGTTGATCGGCACGCGCACCTGGGGCGGCCTGGTGGGCTACTCCGGCAGCCCGTCCTTGATCGACGGCGCGACCTTAGCCATCCCTTCATTTGCTTTCTTTGAGCTGGATGGAACCTGGGGTGTCGAAGGCTACGGCGTCGCCCCGGACATCGAGGTCTTGGACGACCCGGCACTCATGCAGGACGGTGCCGATCCTCAACTGGCCAAGGCCATCGAGCAGATGCTCCTGGAGCTCAGCACGGAGCGGGCTTACACGCCGCCCGCGCGTCCGGCCAACCCGGATCGCACGGGCATGGGGGCGGAAGAGCTAGATCACTAGACGCGAACTGCGGATTTGCGCTGGCTGGGCCTCCTCCTCTCGCTCAGCGCCCCTTGGTATGCCTTGCCCCCACCGTGACCGCGGGCGGGGGAAGGCAAGCCGAGGCCGGGCGATGATTCCCACCTCCCGCCACGCTACACTGGCCGCCCTTCTCCCCCGGACCCAGCCCTCCACCTCTCCCCATGCCCCCCACCACCGCCACCCTGCCCCGGGCCTGGCGCGTCGAGGTCTTCCGCGACGCCCAACGTGACGACCCCGAAGGCACCCACGTCCAATCTGTCCTAGCCTCATTGGGTATCGATGGCGCCAAGAGCGTGCGCTTAGGCCGCGGCTACCTCCTACCGGCCGAGCTCCAACGCTCGGAAGTGGAAGGCATCATCACGGGATTACTCGCGGATCCCGTACTCGACCGAGTCCGCATCAGCGAACCCGAGTGCCCACCCGAAACGAGCACCGGATGCCACCGCGTCCTGGTGGCCAAGAAGCCCGGCGTCACAGACGCCGTGGCCCAGACCCTCGCGCGTGCCTTGGAGACCAGCTCCCTCAGCGCCGAGCGGCCGGAGGTCGCCACGTTCCAAGCTTGGGAATTCGAAGGGGACCTTGCCCCTACGGACCTGCAGACGATTGCGCGACGCATCCTGGCCAACCCTGTCATCGAAGATGTCGCCATCGATCTGGAGCACCTGAGCTACGGGCTCGGCAGCGTGGAGGTGGACCACCAGCGCGTCGAGGTTCCCCTGCGAGACAAGAGTGACGAAGAGCTCATGCGCATCAGTCAGGAGGGCACCCTCTCTCTCAACCTAGTGGAGATGCAGACCATTGCCGAGCACTACCGGGAGCAGGGGCGCGATCCCAGCGCCTGCGAACTGGAAACCCTAGCCCAGACATGGAGCGAGCACTGCCAGCACAAGACTTTCCGCGGGCGCATCGAAATGGACGGGGAGCTGATCGACAATTTACTGAAGACCACCATCGCCGCTGCCACCTTCGAACTGGACAAGCCCTGGTGCATCTCCGTCTTCCACGACAATGCGGGGATCATCGAGTTTGAGCCCGATGTCGACGACGGCTGGGACCTGGCCTTCAAGGTGGAGACCCACAATCACCCCAGCGCCATCGACCCCTATGGTGGAGCGGGTACAGGCATCGGTGGAGTCATCCGAGACATCCTGGGTGTAGGCCTGGGCGCCAAACCCATCGCCAACACCGACGCCTTCTTCGTCGGCCCCCCCGACCTGCCCATGGACCAGGTGCCCAAGGGCACGATGCATCCGAAGCGGATCCTGAACGGAGTCGTTGCCGGAGTACGGGACTACGGCAACCGCATGGGCATCCCCACCGTCAGCGGTGGCGTGTGGTTCGACAAGGGCTACGTGGGCAACCCGCTCGTCTACGCGGGGACCGTGGGCATACTGCCCCGCTCTTGCGCCACTAAGTCCGTGGAACCCGGTGACATAATCCTCACCGTGGGCGGCCGCACGGGTCGTGACGGCATACACGGCGCCACCTTCTCTTCCACGGAACTCCACGAAGAGAGCGAGGTCCTCTCCGCCGCTGCGGTGCAGATCGGCGACCCCATCACGGAGAAGAAGGTGCTCGATGGCTTGCTGCGCGCCCGCGATGCGCGCCTCTATCGAGGCATTACCGACTGTGGCGCCGGGGGCCTATCCTCAGCCGTGGGTGAGATGGGAGCGGAGTGCGGAGCCGAGGTCCACCTGGAGAAGGTGCCGCTCAAATACCCGGGCCTGAGCCCGGAGGAAATTTGGATCAGCGAGGCCCAGGAGCGAATGGTGCTCGCCGTCCCCCCTGAATCCCTAGAGGCATGCATCGCCACATTCGAGGCCGAAGCGGTTGAGGCTACGGCTATCGGCACGTTCACCGACACGGGCCGACTGACGCTGCACTATCAGGGGCGTGAGATGGCAGACATGGACATGCACTTCTTGCATGAGGGCACACCCCGCCCCACGCGCCAAGCTGAGTGGACCCCGCCCGAGATCGAAGATCCCGGTGCACCGGCACTCGATGACGCTTCGACCGTGTTGCTCGACCTCTTAGCCCGCCCCGGTATTGCCAGCAAGGAATGGATCACCCGACAGTACGATCACGAGGTGCAAGGCATGCGGGTGGTAGGCCCGAACACCGGCGTGCACATGGACGGCCCCTCGGACGGCGTGGTCCTGCGGCCACTTCCCGAATCGCAGAAAGCCATCGCCCTGGGCGCTGGCGCATCCGCGACCATGGGCCGCCTTGATCCCAAGTCCATGGCCATGGCGTGCATCGACGAGGCCCTGCGCAACGTGGTTGCCGCTGGTGGCGACCCCACCCGCACGGCCATTCTCGACAACTTCTCCTGGGGAAACTGCGACAAGCCCGATCGCCTGGGTGCACTGGTGCTCGCCTCCAAAGGTTGCTACGAGGCGGCTATGGCCTACGAGACGCCCTTTATCAGCGGCAAGGATTCCCTCAACAACGACTACCGGGTGGGTGATGAGACGCTCTCCATCCCCCCGACCCTCTACATCTCCTCCCTTTCGATCGTCCCCGACGTGCGACGCGCCATGACTATGGACGCTAAGCAGGCTGGGAACCGCCTGTACCTAGTGGGCAGTACAGGCGCCGACTTCGGTGGTTCCGAACTCCACGCCTATCTGGGTCTCGACGGCGGGCGGGTGCCTTGCCCCGACCTTGCGACAGCCCCGCACCTTTTCCAGGCGGTGCACAGTACGTTGGCTAAGGGACTGGTGCGTGCCTGTCACGACTTGAGTGAGGGTGGCCTTGCCGTGGCTCTCGCGGAGACGTGCCTGGCTGGGCGCTTAGGTGCGAGCGTAGACCTCGCGCGGCTGCCACTCGACGAGCTGCCGGAGGGGTACCATCCGGACACTTCCGCGCTGTTCAGCGAGAGCTGCTCGCGCTTCCTGATTGAAGTCAGCCCCGACAACGCCGCAAGCTTTGAGGCCGCCCTGGAAGGCCATGTGTACGCTCACATCGGCGATGTGTCGAACGATGGACACCTCTGCGTTCGGGGTGCTGGTGGGTCGGATCTGATCAACCTCAGCGTTGAGGACCTCGCCCACGCGTTCACTGGCACCCATGATTCATCCGCCGCACCTGCTCAGAGAGTCGCCCCAGAGGGCTCGTAACCCATGCAATCTCCCACCATGTCCCCTCCCGAGACCAGCTCCCACACGCCCCGTCGCCCCCGGGCCCTGGTGCTGCGCACCTCCGGCACGAACTGCGAGACCGAGACCGCACGTGCCCTGGAATTGGGTGGCGCCCAAACGGACGTACTGCACTTCAACCGCGTGCTTGAGAGCCCAGAGCTTCTGGATCCCTATGGCATCTGGGTGTTCGCGGGGGGCTTCAGCTACGGAGACGATCTAGCTGCCGGCCGCGTCTGGGGCATGGAGCTACGGACGCAGTTGCGCGAGCAGTTGCGCGCCCATGTCCAACGTGGAGGTCTTGCCCTCGGCGTCTGCAACGGCTTCCAGGTGCTCGTGGAGTCCGGTATTTTCGAGCCCAGCGAACCGGCTGGCGAGCGCTCTGTGGCCCTCTACTCCAACGCCTCCAACCAGTACGAATGTCGCTGGGTGGAGCTTGAGAGCGCTGATTGCTGCTGCCCATGGCTGGAGGCTGGAGAGCGCATGCCCGTGCCCGTGGCCCACGCCGAGGGGCGCTTCGTCGTGCGGGACGACACCGTGATGGAGCGCCTAGTCGCTGGGCGGCAGGTGGCTCTCCGCTACGTGCGTCCCAGCTGGGCGGACGGCTCCGCCGGCGGAACGGAACCCCTGCCCTACCCCTACAATCCCAACGGTGCAGTCGGGGATGTGGCCGGGATCTGCGACCCCAGCGGGCGTGTTCTGGGCCTGATGCCCCACCCCGAGCGCAACCTGGACCCCTGGAATCACCCCCACTGGACGCGCCAGGAGCCAAGCGCAGCACCGAGAGATGTGGGCGAAGGTCTCGCCTTCTACCGACGTATGGTGGAAGTGGCCGAGTCCGCTCTCGTATGATCGACGCCAGGAGCGGCCAAGCTCCAATCCGCTAAATCATTCAACAAGACCGCACGGCTCAATCCGTGCATCTGGGGGGGACCCACCGCATGAAGTATTTAATTCTATCCCTGGTTGGCCTGCTGGCCTCGGGGTGCGCCGCAATCGTGGTAGCCAGTACCGCCGTTGTGCTCACCGAGGAATTCCAAGACAACGCCACCACCGTCACGGTGGAACAAGACGCCGAGATGGTCTGGGCTAGTGCCAAGTCTTCACTCGCCCACATGACCGATTCCATGATCCACACGGACGAGGACCTGAAGACCGCGATCACAGAGATCGAAGGCGCCGAGGTAAGCGTTGCCGTCAAGAACTGGAACACGGGCGAAACCCGCATACGGGTGATGGCGAAGAAGTATGTCGTCTACGACCGAGACCTCGCCAGCAGGGTGTGTGACCTGATCGCCAAGGAACTACACCATGAACAGAAGAACTAGTCCTCGGGCAATTCTTGTCGCCCTACTGGGCACAGCTTTCTTGAGTGCTGGCTGCCACCTGATGGCAGTTGGAGCAGCAAGTGTGGTGCTCACCCAAGAGTTCACGAAGCACGCCCACGCCCATCTGGTCACCATGGATACGGGACTGGCTTGGGCCTACGCCAAGGCAACATTGGGCGAGATTTCGGACGGACCGATCGAGGCAGACAATGAAGCCCGCGCGGCGAGCGCGACGGTCGATGAGGCCAAGGTGGTACTACGGGTTCAACCGTTCGGTGAGGGTCGCACAAAAATCACGGTCACCGTCCGCAAGTGGGGCCTTTATGACGACGCTGAAGCCGAACGGGTGCTAGAGAAGATCAAGCGCGGACTGAGGTGAGCGAAGACTCACGCGCTGCGATATAGACGTCGTGCGCCGTTACGCCTTCTGGCAACTGCGGCAAATTCCGGTCAAACGCAGCACGTGGCCCGTCAGTTCGAACCCATGCTTCTGGGCCACAACCTCTTGGAGTTTCTCAATCTGCGCTTCACGGAACTCTTCAATCCGGCCGCAGTGTTTGCACACCAGATGATCGTGGTGTGTATGCCCGAGACTGTGCTCGTAGAGCATCTCTCCTCGCCCGGTGTCCAAGACCGTCACAAATTCCCCGGAAGCCAGTAACTCCAGGGTTCGGTACACCGTGGCGCGAGATACGGAGGGCCCATCCTCGGCACGCAGCCAGCCATACAGGGTCTCGGCGCTGAAGTGCTCGTGGGTCAAGAAGACCCTCTCAAGGACACGTACACGCTGAGCGGTCAACCGCAGTCCTTCGTCCTGCAGGTGGCGTTCAAATCTTCGACGGACGGTGGCGGGTTGCATGGGGCGGTGCTCCTCGCTTGACTCAGTCCCGCTCTCTCAGCAGTTCCATCTTGATTTCAGCGGCTGCCTGAAGGGCTGCTCGGGCTTCAGCCCGGCTTCCAATGTCGCGGCGACAGAATTTGCCGTCCCACTCAAGCAGATCGTAGGCCTCGTAGGCACGCAGGCGCGCCTCCTCCTTGTCCGCTCCTAGTGCCGTAACACACAGCACTCGGCCCCCACTGGTGTGAATTTGGTTGCCTTCGGCTCGCGTACCCGCATGGAAGACCATCGCGTCATCCACAGCGTCCGCCTCCTCCAGGCCGTGAATCCGATCCCCAGATTGCGTCGTCCCCGGATAGCCCTTAGCCGCAGCCACCACGCCAATGACCGCGCGCCGATCCCAGTTTGGCGGATCGATACTGGCCAGATCCCCGTTAGCCGCAGCCAAAAGGATCGGGAACAGGTCCCCCTCCAACCGCATCATCAAAGCCTGACACTCGGGATCACCGAATCGCACGTTGTACTCCACGACCCTCGGGCCGCTATCTGTCAGCATCAGGCCCACGAACAGGACCCCACGATAGTCGATGCCCTCCTGACGCAAGCCGTGCAGGGTCTGCACCAAGACGCGTTGTTCGATCTGCTTGTGCAGTCGCTCATTCAGGACGTCGACGGGCGAGTGCACACCCATGCCACCCGTGTTGGGACCCTGATCACCATCGCCCACCTGCTTGTGATCCTGCACCGCCTCCATGATGAGGATCGTCTTGCCGTCCGTGACCGCGAAGACGCTGGCCTCCTCCCCGTCCATAAACTCCTCGATGAGCACGCGTGCACCGGCATCGCCGTGACGACACTCCTCCATGATCACGTTGATTGCGCTAAGCCCTTCCGCCACGTCGGCGCACACGTATACGCCCTTGCCCGCAGCAAGGCCGTCCGCCTTGACCACCTGAGGCCAGGTTGTGCAGCCTTCCAAATAGCTCTTGGCAGCGCCCGAGCGGTCGAACTGACGCGCGGCGGCCGTAGGAATGCGGTAACGATCAAGAAAACTCTTGGAGAAGATCTTGGAACCTTCCAGTTGAGCACCATCCGCACCCGGACCGAAGACCGGGATGCCCGCTTCGCGCAAGCGGTCCGCGAGCCCACCCACAAGGGGATCCTCAGGACCGATGACGACCAATGCGACGGCTTCGGTGCTAGCGAGCGCCAAGAGACCCTCGGTGTCCCCGGGAGCCACATCCACATTACGGGCCACCTGCGCCGTACCTGGATTGCCGGGGGCGCACAGCACCTCGCTCACCTTGGGGGACTTGGACAGCTTCCAACACAAGGCGTGCTCACGCCCACCCGAACCCACGACCAAAACTTTCATTGTTAATTTGTCCTGCATGATGGGGAGGTAGGCGGCCAGCAGGTCTTGGGACCTCCCAGTACGTAGCGAGCGGGATCAAGATATACGGGTTGGGCAGCGCGCGCCAGAAGCGGCACCGCCCGTCCTGAAAACTGGCCTAGATCGGGGGGGCCAGTGCCCCCATCCTGGAACCCGGGCCCCCTCTTCCATGCCTCCGAACCCGGTCAGCGCCGAGATCTCAATTCACGGGCGAGGCGTGGCCCCGAGACGCCGAACGACCCAGAGCCCGTCCCCCAGGGGCACAAGGACCCCGTCGAAGTCCGCGTCGGCGGCCAGGGCGTCATTGAATTCCCGCAAAGCGAGCACGCTGGGGTCTTCACAATCCCCGTCGAACAGATTGCCGAAGGCGAAGGCGTTGTCCACAAGAAGCAATCCACCCCGACGCAGAATACGCCGAGCCTCCTCGAGATAGGCGCCATAGCTGGGCTTGTCGGCGTCCAGGAATACGGCGTCCACGGACTCATCCGCCAGCTTCGGCAGGAGATCCGCTGCACGGCCTTGCCGAACCTCGATCCGCCCGGCCACATCCGATCGCCCGATCCAGTCCGTAGCGAATGCCGCGTGCTTAGCGGAGACCTCCATCGTGACAACCCGCCCTTCCGCCCCGAGCGCGCGGGCCAGGCAGATAGCCGAATAGCCTGCCAGGGTCCCAACCTCTACGACGTCCCTGGCACCCGCGGCCTTCAGGAGCACCTCCATGAAGCGCGCCTGCTCGTGAGCAATCCAGATGGCCGGGATTCCCGCCGCCGCCGCCGCCGCCTTGAGCTCCACCAGAAACGGGTCCTCGGTCTGGGTGCGGGCCGCGATGTAATCGAAGTGCTCCCTGGTAACTAGAGTGGATATTCCGGACACGCGAATGACTCCTCGATGGATCACGGGGGCGAACCCGCAGGATAAATGAGTGGGTAGATCGCAAACGGCTGCCGCTGCAAGAACGAAGATACCAACCGCGAGTCGCAAAACCTTTACCGGAGTGCCCCACCTCGCTCGTCTATAGCCCTCGGGCGCTTCAGGGACCGGGCCCCGAAACGGGTGACGCTGACATCTTGGTTGGGACGGGCTACCGCCGACGGGGAGCACCTCCATTGATCGAGGAGTGGCTTTGGGAGCTACGAGTCCGCCGTTCGAGCCCCCCCCCACAATCAGAGGCCGAAGGCCTGCATTTGTTCCGTGGTGAAAGTCTCTCCAGCCATTAGGGTGTCTACTATCAGCCGCCCCCTGGTGCCCCAAACGGGACTAGACGCCTCAGTATTGCACTCCCCCTCGCCCGCCATGAGCCAAAGCCCTCCCACCCCGAACACCGACTTCAGTCAGAGCTCTCAGTTCATCCAGGACGTACGAGAACGCATAGCCAAGGTGGTTGTGGGCCAAGACGTCGTCGTGGAGCGCCTCCTGATCTCCCTCTTCACCGGTGGCCACATTCTCCTGCAAGGTGTGCCCGGCATCGCCAAGACACTCTTGGCCTCGGCCCTCTCCAAGGCCATGCAGTTGGATTTCTCCCGCATCCAGTTCACGATCGACCTGCTGCCGGCGGACATCCTGGGCTCTGAAATCCTCGACCAGTCCACCAGCACTTTTCGCACGGAGAAGGGTCCGATCTTCACCAACCTCCTGCTGGCAGACGAGATCAACCGCGCCGCTCCCAAAGTCCAGGGCGCCCTGCTGGAGGCGATGCAGGAACGCAAGGTCACCATTGGTGGCGATCCCTACATTTTGCCCGCGCCCTTCCTGGTCATCGCCACCCAAAACCCGGTGGAGCAGTCGGGCACCTTTGAGCTCCCCGAGGCCCAACTCGACCGCTTCATGCTGCTGCACCGGCTTGATTACCCCACCCCCGACGAAGAGCGCATCATCCTGCGTCGCAATGCGACCCTGGGAGTGCAGCGCCGGGACGGAGGTGCCGTCGTCGCCACGGAGTTCGACGTGATCGACGAAAGTCCCGTGGGCGGCATCGAGGACATCGTCGCCGCCATGGAAGCTGTGCAGAGCGTTCACGTGAGCGACACCTTCCTGGAGCACGTGGTCGAACTGGTGGGACGCACCCGTAAACACCCGGACATCGAGTTGGGCGGCAGCCCACGTGCGGGCATCTCGCTGATCAAGGCCTCACGGGCCCGGGCCTTTATATTCGGACGCAACTACGTGGTCCCCGAAGACCTGTTCGCTCTTGCCGAAGACGTCATTCTCCACCGATTGCGCCTGAATTACGAAGCCCTCGCTGACGGTAAGACCACCGCCGTCGTGTTGCAGGAGATGCTGGCTGACATGGGCTCCGGCGACGGCGCGAACCTGAAAGGCCAGAGTCTCTCGCCCGGCACAAACGGTTCCACGGTGACGGCCGGGGCCTAGGCTCGACCGCGATTCATGCAGACCAGCACACTGGATCAGGTCGAGTTCCTCGACGCCCGGCAATTCCAGATCGTCATGCGCCGACTGGCTGACAATCTGAACTACGGGAGCGACCGCTCTCCGTTTCTGGGAAGTGGCGTTGAGTTTGCACAGTCGCGGCAATACGAGCACGGCGATCCGGTCCGAGACCTCGACTGGCGTGTAATCGCGCGCACGGGCAAGGCCTACATCAAGGAATACGAAGCGCCCAAGTGCATGCCGGTCTACCTGCTGATCGACACGTCAGCCTCCATGACACTTTCATCGGTGCCCTCGGGCAAATACCCCACGGCCTTGACGCTCGCCGGAGGTATCGCCCTTGCCGCACTCGATCGGGTCAGTCCTGTTGGGGTCCTTGGGGTGGGCACGCGCCAACTCCAGGTGCGGCCCAGCCTATCCAAGGCGCAGATCATGCAGTGGATGCTGACCCTGCGCCGCTTCCGCCATGACGAAGGCACGACCCTCACCCAGCGTCTGGGCGATCTCATGCCCAGCCTGACCTCGCGCGTCCTGCTTCTCGTCCTTTCGGACCTGCACGACCCCGGCGCAGTCAACGCACTCAAGCGGGCTGCCCAGCTGCACGACTGCGCCGTGCTGCAGATGCAAGATCCTGCGGAGGAGAGCTTGGGCGGCGCGGGTTTCATGCGCGCCCAGGAAGCCGAGAGCGGCCAGACCTTCAGCACACACGGCCGACGCCAGCACCTCGACCAGGAGCAACTGGAAACTCAACTGCGCCGGTCCGGCATTGATCACCACCGCGTCCTCTGCGGTCAGCCCTACCTGGCCGGGGTGCGTCACTTCTTTGCATCCCGGGGTCTACTGGGGAAGGCGGCGCGCTGATGATCTCCTGGCTGATCCTCCTCCCCTTAGCCCTGGTATTCCCGGCAGCCCCCACCCATGGATCGGTAGTCCAGGAGGAGAGCCAACAGGCTACCGCGATCCCCGTCGGTGTTCCGCGCTGGTCAAGAGACGTCGTGCTTGGAGGTACGGCACTCAAAGTCCGTCCCGCAGACACCGAGACACCCTTGATCGTGCGTATTGATTCCATCTCTCCCCACGGAACGGACCTGCGCTACGACTTTGAGTACTACGGCTTGGAGCCCGGTACCTACAACCTGCTGGACTTCCTCCAAAGAGCAGACGGTTCCGAGCTAGGCAGCCTGCCCGCTCTGCAACTCCACATCGAGAGCCACCTGCCCCCGGGTCAGGTCAAGCCAAACCCCATAACGCAGGGTGACACCCCCGATCTCGGAGGCTACCGGCAAGCCGTGTGGTTACTGGGAATCGCTTGGGGGTTGGGCACCCTGGCCTGGTGGCTCAGCCGCCGCCGCACGGACCACGCCGCCCAAGCACTCGAAGACACCCCGCCTCCCACCCTTGCCGAGCGCCTCGCGCCCTTGGTGGAACGCGGCGTACGCGGCGACCTGCCCCTTGAAGACCAGGCCCGCCTCGAACTAATCCTGATCGCCATCTGGCGCAAACGGCTTGGTCTCCAGGGCCTGCCCGCAGCCGAGGTGTTGGTGCAGCTCAAGCAGCACGCGGAGGCGGGCGTCCTGTTAGGCGAACTCGAACGCTGGCTACACAGTCCGGCCGATGCGGATAAGCAGACGGGCGTGGACCCGGCCCAACTCCTCGCTCCCTACCGCGACCTCTCGTCGGAGGATTGGGATCGAGAATGGGAGGCCACTGCGCCCAGGCCGGGCACCCTTGGACAGGGCGGCTGAACCGTGGAGTTCCTGGTTCCCTTCCGACAGCCGTGGGCCCTTTTGGGCCTGCTGATTCCCGGTGCGCTGCTGGTCTGGATCTGGAGCGGGCGAGGGCAACGCCTATTTATGCCCTTCGACCACGGCAGCGCGACGGGTGGCCGGGTCCTGAGCACCCTACTGCGCAGCGCGGAGTCCCTGCCGGCCCTGATCCTTACCCTGGTCGTCATCCTCCTGGCCGGCCCACAGCGCTGGGATGAACCCCAAGCGAAGAAGGTCCTGACCAACATCGAATTCTGCGTGGACGTGTCCGGAAGCATGACCGCCTCGTTTGGACCGGGCAACCGGTACGACGCCTCCATGGTGGCCATCAATGACTTCTTGAATTTCCGAGAGGGCGATGCCTTTGGCCTCACCTTCTTCGGCAACTCGGTTCTGCATTGGGTGCCTCTAACCACCGACGTCTCCGCGTTCCGCTGCGCACCGCCTTTCATGCGACCCGGCAATATCCCTAGTTGGTTCGGCGGAACGGAGATCGGCAAGGCGTTGCAGGCCTGCCGCAAGGTGCTCACCGGGCGCGAAGAGGGCGACCGGATGATCATTCTGATTTCCGATGGTTTTAGCTCCGACCTGAACGGCAATCGGGGTGACGAAATCGTACGCGACCTGATCGCAGATAATGTCACCGTCTACGGAGTGCACGTGGCCGGCGGGAGCATCCCCGCGCCCATCGTGGACATCACCTCCAGGACAGGCGGCGCGGTCTTCAGCCCTGGCGATGTGGAAGGGCTGGCCTACGTGTTTCAGCGCATCGATGAGATGCAGGAGACGCGCATCGAGAAGACCTCCTCCGAGGCCATCGACGACTACGGACCCTGGACCTTGGCAGCTATAGCCCTACTCGCAGGGAGCCTGCTAGCCTCCTTCGGATTGAGGTACAACCCATGGTAGGTGCCGTTTTGCAACAGAACCCGGTCCAGGTTCCCGAAGTCGACGGCGGACCGGCAATGCTCGCTGCAGCCAGCGTGATGGCCATCATCCTCTGTGCGGAACTGATTCACCTACGGCGCTTGGGGCCCGTGGCACACCTGGCCTTCGGGCCCAAAGGACGGCCCGCGACCTGGGTGCGCACGGTTCCATTCCTTCGCGCTCTCGCAGGCGGCGCGCTCGCCTGGGGCCTGATCACACTTTGGACTCTGATCCCCAAGGTACATAGCGGCGCTGGCGGAGCCTTCGGGGTGGACGATGCCGACAAGAACGTCCTGTTGGTACTCGACGTCTCCCCCAGCATGCGCCTCGAAGACGCAGGCCCGACCAAGCACCAGAGCCGCATGCATCGGGCGCGCGACGTGCTCGACTCCTTCCTGCGCCGAGTGCCTCTTGAGCAGTACCGATTCACGGTGATAGCCGTCTACAACGGCGCCAAGCCGGTCGTGAAACGCACCCGCGATGTGGAGGTGGTGCGCAACATCCTGGGAGACCTGCCACTTCATTTCGCCTTCGAAGCCGGCAAGACAAAGCTCTTCGAGGGCCTTCAGGCCGCGGCCGAAACGGCGAAGGCCTGGGAGGCCAACTCGACAACCCTGATCCTTGTCAGCGATGGCGACACGGTCCCCGCTCAAGGCATGCCCAAAATGCCCCCCTCCATCGAATCGGTGCTGGTCGTAGGAGTGGGCGACCCGCGCGCAGGCTCCTTCATCGACGGTGCCCAGTCCCGCCAGGACATCTCCACCCTCAGGCAGATAGCCACCCGCCTGGGCGGATCGTTCCACAACGGCAACTCGAAACACTTGAGCTCCGTACTGATCCGCGACCTGACCCAGAGCGGCGCCGAAAGCCCGCTCGAACAGCTCAGTCGACGCGAATACGCCTTGGCGGCCTGCGGACTCGGAGCAGGATGGCTAGCCCTCCTGCCTCTGCTGTTGCAACTGTTCGGCACCCGCTGGAGGCCTGGAATACGACGTTGAAGTTCTCGGCTCCATGCCCCACGACCTCCCAGGGGGGCCTTTCCAAATTTGAACGGCCAGCAGCGTCCTTTTCCCTCCCCTCATCGAGTTGCGTTAGCGACAATCAAAAAGCTCATGCGGTCGCGCAATCGGTGCGCACCACTTCCACCTCGTTAGAACACCCGTCATGAAACGACTCTTTATCGCCACGTGGCTGACCTTGCCGGTCGCCGCCTACGCCTACCACATGGGCCCCGGCCAGGATCATCTGCGCCTAGACGGAGCCGCCACGCTGATTGCCAGCGCGGATGCCCACGCCGCTGAGGCCGTGCGTCTGACCGCCACAGAGGGCGAGATTGCTGCACGCGGAGAGTGGTTCGAGGCCGAGGCCGAATACGCCGAGGCCCTGTCCCTTCTGCCGGGAGAGCGCGTGGGCGGGCTCAAGGCCTTGGTGGTGACGGCGCGCGACGTGCGCCGCATTAAGTTGGAACGCGCCAAAGCCCAGATGAACATCTCCAAGTTGCCCGACGCCAACGCGTCCTTGGCCGGCTTGGTCACTGAATTGCTCGAAGATCCGAACGCAGATCCCACTCTCTTGGCGGACACCCAGCGCACCTTCGCCAGCAGTCAGTACTACCTGACCTGGCTGCTGCGCCTGGAAGGCGCAGCACGGGAGGACTGGGAGCCTCACATCGACAGTGCACGGCAGACGTACAAGCTACTGGCCAGCCAAGCCGAGGCCACTGGAGCTGAAGGATCAGAGGTCATCAAGGCCCGCGAGGACCTGGAGTCCGCCATCCGGCTGGCACGCATGGACCTGTCCGAACTTCAGGGTCTCCCCCTGCCCAGCCAATGACAAGGTTGTGGTAGCGGTCGCGGTCGCGGCCGAGGAAAGGGAAAAGCAAACGGACCGAAGAGCCAGGACGCACGCGGTGCATCCTCCGGCCCACCGCCGGACGGCTCGGGCTCCTGAGTCCCCTGTATCGCGCAGTTCGCCTGTCCGCCCACTCGGGTCCACGACCCGGGAAGAGGCTTTACGCAGTGCCTGCCCCTACGATTATTCATCAACCTGATCTCCCGCTGTCACTTCTCCGCTGCTCGAGGTTAGACCTCCCATGCTGAACCCGTCCACCCGTTCGCTCTTCGAAGATCTCACCCGGGCTCTCGTCCTGCTTCTCTGCCTGGCAGGGATTGCACCTGTCTGGGCACAGACACCCGTGCGCGTGAAACCACTGCCGCTAATTCGCGCCACCACCACGCGCGGGACGACTCGTCTGGTGACCCCCGCCCAGGCCGGGTTCATCACGCCGCAGGAACTGCAGGCCTTGGCCGAACAGGGACTCATCCCCGAAGGTGCCCTGCCCAGCGAGGGGGACGATGAGCCACAGAAGGAGGGCAAGCCCGAAAGCGACCGTGGTAAAAAGCTCACGAAGCTCGTCTTCGATCGCCGCCCATCGACATCCCTCTCCGCATGGGCCGCTGGACCAGCCGAGACGCCCGAGCCCCCGGCCCAAGCTAAGCCAGTCGAAATCCCGCTAGAAGAAGTCGACACCGAGGGCATGAGCGAGGAGGAAGCCGCGGAGGCCAAGGAGGAGGCCGTCGAGAATCAAGAGAAGGCCCAGAAAGCCGCAACGAAGGAAGCCGAGAAAGCGGCCGAAAAGGCAGCGGAAGAATTCGTCGAAAAGCAACTCGAGTACGAACTGGCCCTGTTCCAGCGCCAGGTCACCATGGGTGAGTGGGATGCCGTGCGCGATTACCTTGCCTCCCTCGCCGAGGATGAAGGCCGCATGGCCTACGCACAGCTGATCAAGTCGCTGACCGAGGGCCCCGTCAGAGTCAGCGGCACTCTCGCCCCCTTCGCGGAAAAGAATTTCTTCGACGCGCAGGATCTAGTGGGTCTTGTGGGTTCTACGCCAGCCAAACTGGCTGAGAAAGAAATCAAAGGACTGGGCCTACTCCTGCGCCTGACCGTCGACGAGGGCGTTCTGGTAGAGAGTTGCCTGGATGCCCTGCGCGTGGCATTGACCGACGATCTGTTCCCCCTCGCCCACGAGCAATTGGCTCACGTCCTCCTCGAAGGCCGCTTCTTCGTAGAGGCGGGCGAGTTCCTACCCTCACTTGAAGATGCCCAGTCAGCGGATGACCGCCCTATCCTGAACCTCCTGGCGCGGCACCACCTGGCCCAATTCCAACGGGACAAAAACGAGATCGATCTGAACGCCGCCTGGCAAGCCACTATGAGCGCCCTGGCACCCGGTGAGTTGGAAGACGACACCAAGGAAGAGGCCCTCAAGCGTGCCGTAGAATTGGCACCCAAGGTTCACGACACCCTGGGCCAGACTTGGCTCACAGAGAGCTTCACCACACGCCCCCAGCGCGGAGTTGAAATCCTATCGCTCTTGGGAGCATCTAGTTCGCGCTCGCTGTTCGAGCAGGCCAGGGTCATGCCCCTGCGACAGGCGAACCTAGAACTGCAGACCACCGCCGCCGAGGCCCTTCTGGAGGCCGCCCCCGCGCGTGCGCTGGAGTGGGCTGATGCCCTCAACCTACTGGCCAATAACTGGCTGCAAGAGGCCACCTGCACACACAGCTTCGACACCACGGTATCCCGCGGACAGGCCGTGAAGGTTGACCCCTTCGGGAACATCTTCTACTCGAACACAAGCAACGCCGCATTCAATCGCAATGCCCCCATCCCCATCGGGGCGAACGAGATGCTCGCCATGCGACCGAGCAGCCAGTGGATGGAGCTGATCGCCCAGGGGCTGCGCCCCAAGTTCGAGATGGTCACGGCCCAGCTGCTACTCAAGGTGCAGGCCGAGGAGGAGGCGTTCCCCTACATCGAGCGTCTGGCTCGGACGCACCCCGATCAAGCCGAGGTCCTCGTCGAGGAGTTCCTGCGCGTCTGGATCAGGAACCACAACCCCAACGCGAGCAACAACCGCACCAATGAGTACATGTTCGTGTACGGGTTCAGCCAACTGTCGGCGGGAATCCCGCTCACCCGCTCCAAGCAGGAGCGCAACCTGAAGGAGCTTGCCGCCTGGGTGCAACGTATTCGAGCCCTGCCTCTAGAGGGGGTGAACGAGGAGCTGGTGGCGACGGCCTTCACCAACGCGCACTCCAGTGCAGAGGTGTACCGGGTGGAGACCATCGAGGGGGTCTTTGGGGACCTCAGCGAACTGGCCCCCCGCACGGTCGCCGCTCTCGTGCAGGAGATGCGCAAGAACCTAGTAGGCGTCTGGCGCAGACCCGCCACACAGGAAGCGAAGAAGACCAATCGCCGACAGAAGGACATCGAGGCCGAGATCCTGAGCGGCTACGACACGGCGGCCAGCGTCGCCCAGGAGTCCCTGGATAGCCACCCCGGAGACTGGGCCCTGAGCGTCGCCCTAGCTTCAGTGGCCCATGACGAAAACAACTTCCGCCAAGAGGTGGCCAAGAGCACTGAGTTCGCCGGAAAACGCAAGGAGGCCTTGGCGGGCTTCGCCGATGCAGCGCGCCTCTATCAGGCAGCCCTCCCCGGCCTCGACGAGGACGAAGAGGCGCAGAACCTCTATGAGACTTGGTTCTACGCCAGCCTAGGAGCATGCGACCTGCAGGCCCTGGACAGCTACAAGCAGCCCGTGGCAAACCAGTTGGCCCTCATCAAGGGTGCCATCGAAGCTCTCCCCGGTGAGGCAGCGGAACGTCACATGGATCGCTTCTCGAACGCGCTCTTCACGCGTATCGGCTCAGTCAACCCGGCCGTCAAGTACAGCTACCTGCGGTCGGGCCTCAAGATTGCTGGAGAGACGGAACGCACCCGCGAGGCGCACAAGATCTTGGCCTACTACAAGGACCTGATCACGGAGATCCAGCTGGACGTTGCAGTGGACGGCAGCGCTCACGTAGGCAGCGGGAAGCCCTTCGGCGTATTCGTCAACCTGCGCCACACCGGTGCCATCGAGCGAGAATCCGGAGGCTTTGGCAAATACCTGGTGAATCAGAACGCCACCGTGAATGCCTTCAACTACGGACGGCCCACTGAGGACTACCGCGACAAATTCGAGGAGTTCACCCACGACGTTCTCAGCGAGCACTTCGAGGTGCAGTCCATCACGTTCAATCATCCCGACACGCACTCGCGCGCTACAGCCGAGTATGGCTGGCGCCTCACGCCCTATGCCTACGTCCTGTTGAAGGCGCGCGGGCCGGAGGTGGACCGCATCCCTTCCCTACGGCTCGACTTGGATTTCATGGACTCCGTGGGTTACGCCCTGCTACCCATCGAGTCGTCGCCGGTGGTCCTCGACTGCGGCTCGGGGCAAGTGGACCCGCGCCCCTTCGCACAACTCAAGCTCACCCAAACCCTGGACGAGCGTGAGGCCGAGAGCGGCAAGCTCCTGCTTGAAGTCCAGGCCAGCGCCCGTGGACTCCTGCCCGAATTTGAGGACCTCGTCCACCTGGCCCCGGAGGGCTTTTACGTGGTGTCGATTGAAGACCAGGGCAATGCCATCTCCAAGTTCGATGCCGAAAGCGCGGCCCCCCAGGTGATCAGCGATCGCACCTTCATGGTCGAGATGCAAGCCGGGGAGAAGCTCACCGAGCTGCCCGACTCCTTTGCCTTCGCAAGCACCGTACTGCCGGACGAAGACGTTGAAGTGACCTACCAGCGTTACGTGGACGCTGATCTGGCCTCCGTCGGCCAGACCATCTCATTAGAAGCCCGCTATGGCGAGGTGGACGGGCCGGGCTTTTGGACCTGGCTGGCAGGTGCCGGTGTGGCACTGGCCCTGTTCCTGGGCGTGCGTTCGGCTCTCAGGTCTGCAGCACGCAGGCCCAACGAGGCACGCTTCACGGTGCCCGACCCCCTGTCTCCCTTCACGGTCATCGGACTGCTGCGGCGCATCGAGTCCACCAATGGCCTGACGCCCCATTCTCGCGAAGAGCTGTTGGGACAGATCCAAAACATCGAAGGTCACTACTTCGGTGAGGACGACGGAAGCCGGCCTGATCTGGGCAAAATTGCAGAGACCTGGGTGCAACGGGCCACCTGAGCGGCTCGTAATTTCGGGTTGAGACGGAACCCGCCCGGCGTGCGGGGTTGGAGGGCCTTCGCAAGGAGCGCCCCACGGACGGGACACTCCGCCCGATCCTCCAGCCCCCAACAACATGCACTCCTCCGCAACTCGCGGTGCCATCATCCTCGAGATGGGCGTGGCCCTGCTGACTCTGCTCTCCGGCCTCTACTTCGCTCTGCGCCACGTGGCCCAAGACGGCGGAATGGCCACCGTCCACGACCATCAGCTGGCCGTATTCGCCGACCACCTGGGGCACGACCTTGAGAACATCGAAAGGCCGGGTGTCCAGACCTTCCTACCCTGGTTCCAAGAGGTCTACTGCCTGGATCGACGACCCGTGGAGTACATCATGGCGGGTAGCGAACGCCTGGATTCCAACCATGTGCCCACCCTCGTCGTGCGCGGCCGGGAGGGAACCTGTTTCTCCTTCGCCCGTGTCGAGGTCCTCTACGCCCTGGAACCGGAGGCAGCCACCCGTGCGCTCCTGGACTCCGGGCCCGCCAGCGGCTTCAAGGATGGCATCGTGGACGCGTACGCCAGGGGCGCCCTGCGCGCGGCATTCGGACGATTGACCCCGACCGAGGTCTTGCTCTCCAACGCCAAGCAGGCGGCCACCCTCGCGGCCAAGGAGGACTTGGAGCGCAGCCTGGGACGTCACGGCCTGACGGTTCTCGAAGTCTCAGTGTCCAAGCCCACGTTTTCCGGCAAGTACGAGGAGACCATCAGCCGCCGCAAGGTAGCCGACCAGGACGCATTCAAGATCAACGTGGAGCGCAAGCAGATGCTGGCCGGGCGCACTGCGATCCTGGAACAGGCTCGCAAAGAAAAGGAGCTTGAGTTGGAGCGCATGCGCGAAACGCTTCAATCCTCGATCCAAAAGGCCCTGCGAGATCAGGAGCTCACCCGCTATGAGGCAGATCGCAAGCAGTCGGACCGCTCTCTGGCTTCTGGATTGGCTCTGGCCGAAAACCAAGCCGAAGCACAGGCCTTGCGCGTGGAACTGGAGCGCTCCACCGCAGCCCTCCGGGCCCAGGAGCAGGCGTTCCAAGGGAGCCAATCGGCCGCGCTTGACCAGAGGCGCCGGGAGCTAGAGCTGGAGCAAGCCAAGATCCGGGACGGGCAGCAGGCCGGGTTGATCCAAGCACAGCAGGGATTCGATGAGGCCTTGCAGGTCGCCCGCTCCACGAAGCTCGCCACGGTACTCAAAGCGGAGTTGGATCTCGCAGCCGATCAGCGTGAGGCGCAGGTCCTCTCAGAAGTAGCCCAGTTGGACGCCCAAGCTTTCCAAGCCCAGACCAACGCCTTCGCCGCCCATGGAGTCGCCGCCGTTCGCGCCGCCCTGATCAACAAGCTCATTGAGATCTCTTTTGAGATCGCACCCACACCTCACCTTCCGACCCCCAACCAGGCCCAGGTCATTGCCTACTCGAAGCCCATCCAATGAAAGCACTCCAATCCATTCAAGGATTCTTTACCGCTCTCCTGCGTGGGCTCGAAGCCATCCTCAGCACCTGTGCCAGGCCGTTCGCCTTCCTCTTGCGCGCCCTCGAAGGCTTCTTCAGAGCTTGCGTGCAGCGCACCCGGAGCGCCGCCTCCTCGACGCAGTTGCGTGATCACCTGCGTCCCATTCGCCGAATCCTCCGGGGGGCCAGCCTGGGCCTAGCGCTGTCAGCGGTCGTGTGGATTGTGGGCGCCTCCATCCTGGAGCGGGTGCCGCCGGGCATGGTGGCCGTGGAACAGATCAACTGGGGCGAAGGCGCCGGCATCGTAGAGAAGGACCACGACTCAGGCTTGCACCTAACCTGGGGCGGCCGCTCCACCTGGCATCCCATCGCCGGGGGCACGCAGTTTGTGATTTTTGGCTGGGAGAACCTCGGCGGAACCGAACCCATGCTGGCGGTAGCCATTCAAGGTGGCGTCCCAGCCGAGGTCAACGTGTGTATCCCCTACCGGATACAACCTGGGCAGGCCTGGCGTGTCGTGGAAGCTGGCCTGAAGAATGACTACCCACGTCGGGTTACGGCTATCGCGCGGCGCGTGTTACTGGAGGAGTTAGGTCAATTATCCACGGATGATTTGGCCAACAGCGACGCGCGCGCGCAGGTCGAGGATGCGGTACTGACACGCCTCAATACGGACCTCGAAGAGGTGCACCTCGAGGCCATGGAGGTCGTCATCGGCGCGGTCTACTTCGAGCCCTCCTTCGAGAGCAAGCTGCATGAGAAGCAGCTGGCTACCCAAACCGAATTGACAAACCAGTCCCTGTCGGCCTTGAAAGCGGCTGAGTTGCAGCGCGAGTTTAGCCTGCACGAGGTGGCCTCGGAGCAAAAAGCCCTGGCCGCCGAGTGGGACCTGCAGATTGCTCAGGCGCGCATTGAATTGGAACGTGAGCTACATGCCCTCCAACGGGCTGCTCAGAAATACCCGCACGAAGTGGCGGCCGCCGAAGAAGTGAATGAGGCGCAGTCTAAGGCAGAGGGCAAACGCTTGTTGAGCGCCGCCAAAGCCTTGAGCCACAATTTATGGAACTCGGAGCTAACGGCTAGCGGGTCAGCGGATCCCCTGATCCTCGACTATCGTCAGGCGGCCACATCTCTGGCCGAGGCTCACCAGGAATCCCGAAGGAATGAGACCACCCTTGAGGCCGAATTCACGACAGCCAAACTGAATGAAGCATTGGCCCATGCACAGGCCGTTGGAGCCCTCGAGCGCGAGAGCCTAGCCGCGATCCATCAAGTCCAATCGGAAGCCAAGAGCGAGGAGGTTCGCCTCCGAGCCCAAGGCCAGCTCGTCCTTGCCCAGGCAGGAGCCCTCTCAGAACGCCTTCACAACGAGGTTCTCGAGGGTCCTGGCGGCAGGCTCTACCTGGCACGCGAGGCGGCTCAGAACCTAAACATCAAACGGGTCGTTCTCGATTCCACAGACCCCCGGGTGCCCAACATCCTGGATCTGGATGAGCTGCTCGACCTTTTGGTCGGCAGCCTGCGCCCCTGACCTTCAGGTCCCCCCACGACCTGCGCCCCCCGGGAGGCTATGCTCACCAGACAGGTGCGCCCGTAGCTCAGCTGGATAGAGCACCGGATTTCTAATCCGGCGGTCCCAGGTTCAAGTCCTGGCGGGCGCGCCACTCCAAGGCACATTGGCGGCCTTGTTCCTAACGTGCCGTCCGGCGGAAGCGACTCGGATCGTGTGCAACACTTGCATGCCAGGTGGGTGAGGCAGGGAGAGCCACTCCCTATCCACTAGGGCTTGTAGTTGAACAACTC
>JAPKBO010000037.1 GCA_028823395.1 Planctomycetota bacterium
GTCGCGCAGCGCTCCCAGGTGAACGCGCGAGCGCGTTCGAGCCCTGCGCGTATCCGCTCGGCTCTCTTCTCCTCATCGTAGAGCGTCTCATCGAGGGCGGCGCTGAAGCTGTCGGGATCATCGGGATCACAGCCCTGCCAGACTCCGTCGACGATCTCGGGAAGGCAGGCGCAGTCTGAACTCACGCCCGGAACCCCTGAGGCCATGGCCTCCAAGATGGGCAACCCAAAGCCCTCGTAGCGTGAAGGGAAGAGCAGGGCCTCCGCCGCCGCTAGGACGAGGGGCACGGCCGCGCCTTCCAGGCCCTCAACCCAAAGCACTTCCTCACTCATGCCGAGCTCTGCGCAACGCCTCTTGAGCTGCGCTGAGTGATCCTTGCTCCCTCCTCCGATGAGGACAAGATGGACACCTTCTTTTCGCGCCCGCGATCGCGCGAAGCTTTCGATTGAGAGAGCCAGGTTCTTGTGGGGGAAGAAGCTCCCGAGTTGCAACAGGAAGGGTGCTGTGATGCCAACACTCGCTAAGGCAGCTTCACACTCAGCCCTTTCTCGCGGCCTGAATCTCTCAAGGTCGACGCCGTGATGGATGACCTCGATGTTCTGCGGGGTGAGGTCTGGAATGTGGTGGAGGAGTCGGCCGCGGCCATACTCTGAAATGCAGAGGATCCGATCTGCCCGTCGAATGGTCTTCACCCGCCGGCTGCTCTCCTCTGGAAGAACGCCGTCCAAATCGAAGCTGCGCAAATCATGGAGAGTGAAGCTGCGCCGTGTCCCTCTCCGTCGCGGTAGGTGGGTGCCCATTCCGTGATAGACATCGAGGTCTCCGAGAGGTGTCTTGAGCGGATCGAGAATCCAGCGCCGCTCCGCGTCCGGTAGCAGATCGGCTAGAGCCTCCTTCCGCAGCCAGCGCTCGTTGCGCAAGAACAGGACGGGTTCGACCCACGGGGCGGCAGCCTCCAGAGCTGGAAGCAGGGCCTTGATGTAGCTCGCAATCCCACGCGTGCGGTGACTCGTCACGCTGGTCACGTCGAAGCCGACACGCAGCGCTTTGGGTGTGGGAGGGGCCATTGCTTGGGAGGACATTGAGAGCTGGGCGTACGGGATGGTCTCGGATCTCGACCCGAGCCTAAGGCTCCAGCCGGATGTCCTCCATCGCCATGGAATATCTCAGGCCCTGGAGAGTGTGCGCTGAGCGCCCATCGGGTGGGCGGAATCGCACATCTACCCATCTGAACGGGCCCCTAGGCCCATTTAGAGGGGGTGATGGGTGGCACGGAAGTTGAGCTAGAGGACGTTGGATCGAGCGGGCCCGAACCTGGCAGTGACGGGCTCACCCGCATCTTGAAGCGAATTTCCTCCGGTTCCTGCGGGCAGCGGGATCGGAGGGTGTCCGCGCCCGGGCGGCAGCGTGTTATGCGCTGCCGCCCGGTCTTTTTCCCGCACCTCCGGCGGCGTACCCTCCTTGCATGCAGACTTTCCTGTGTGTGGGTGCGGGCGGCTTCCTGGGTGCAGTGTCCCGCTACGGACTGTCCCAGTGGCTCAGGTCGTCAGTGGATGGCAGCTATCCCCTGGGGACCTTGGCCGTCAACGTTCTTGGCTGTTTGGGAATTGGAGCGCTTTTGGGACTCTCTCAGGATCACCCAGGCCTCTCCGAGAACGCCCGACTGTTCCTCGTCGTGGGACTCTTGGGCTCGTTCACCACCTTCTCCACCTTCGGGCATGAGACCCTGCGCCTGTTCGGCGAGGACCAGCTTGGGCGCGCGCTGCTCAACGTGGGCCTGAATCTTGTTCTGGGCCTGGGAGCGGTTTGGTTGGGAGCCCTTTGGACCCAAGGGACAAATTAGGGACCGGTGGACGCTGAGCCTCCTGGCGTGGAAGCGCAAAATTAACGAGGCGCAGCACGTGGGAAACATGCTGCGCCTCTGAGGCAATCCTCGGAACGGCGGGGTGCCTGCCAGCTCCCACGCGTTCACATGTATCTACGTCGCGCTTCCCAAGAAGTTACCGGCAGTCTTGTAAAACCCACGAATCCTCGGGGTACCCAAGCACCTTTGCAGTGGGCTTGGTGGAACTTACGTATGCCCTAGGTATCTAGGTGGCACGTACGCTGCTGGTCGCCGGATCCGGACCCTTGCAATAACGGAACCTCAACACTGCAACGGTCCCCTGGCACTTGCTCCCGTTCGGGGCAGCGCGGGTGGAACGTGCATCCCGAGGGGGGGGTGAGGGGCGAGGGCACGTCCCCTCGAAGAACGATGCGCTGACGCACGCTCTCCACTTCGGGATCTACGTCGGGGACCGCGGAGAGCAGGGAGCGGGTGTAGGGGTGCGAGGGATTTGCGAAGAGCGTGTCCCTGTCGGCTACCTCAACTACGCGCCCCAGATACATGACCGCCACTCGCTGACAGATGTGGCGTACCACCGCAAGGTCGTGAGCGATGAAGAGGTAAGCGAGATTGAACCGCTCCTGAAGTTCGCCCAACAGGTTGATGACCTGGGCTTGGATGGACACGTCCAGAGCAGACACAGGCTCGTCGCAGATGATGACCTCGGGCTCCAGGGCCAGAGCGCGGGCGATACCGATGCGCTGCCGTTGTCCTCCCGAGAATTCGTGCGGGTAGCGGTAGAGGTGGCGCGGGTTGAGTCCCACGGCCTCCAGAAGTTGCATGGAACGCAGGCGCCGCTCGCGGGGCTTGCCCAGCTTGTGGATGGCCATGGGCTCGGTGAGGATCGAACCCACGGTCTGGCGCGGGTCGAGGGATGCAAAGGGGTCCTGGAAGATCATCTGGATCTTGCGCCGATAAGGAGCCCAACCTCGTGCGCTCAACGACCCGAGGTCGTTGCCCTCGAAACGGATGCTGCCCGAAGTGGGTGGGTACAGTCCGACAATAGTGCGTGCACATGTGGACTTGCCGCAGCCTGACTCGCCCACAAGCCCAAGGGTCTGGCCCCTGTGCAGGTCGAATGAGACGCCGTCCACAGCCTTGAGCCAGGTCTGTTGGGAATTACGCCAACCACTCTTGCCCATGGGGAAGTGCTTGGACAGGTCGCGAACCTCAAGGATGGCCTCACTCATTGATCAGCCTTTGCCGGTAGGTTCTCATTTTCGAAGCAGGCGCTACTCCGGGCCTCGTCGGAGGGCAGGCGAGCGAGGTCTGGCCGATCCAGTTCGCAAGTCGGTTGGACAAAGCTGCAGCGCGGTGCGAAGGAGCAGCCGGGGGGCAACGCCGCCAGATCGGGAGGTTGGCCGGGGATCGAGCTAAGGGGCACGTCGGGGTCGCCTGTCAGGCGGGGCACACTCTGCAGCAAGCCGCGCGTGTAGGGGTGACGGGGATCCTTGAATAGGGATCCGATGGGCCCCGTCTCAACGAGGCGGCCGGCGTACATCACGTGCACGCGGTCGGCCATGCCAGCGACCACCCCTAGGTCGTGGGTGACCAGGATGATGGCCGTGCCTCGGCGCTCCTGTAGGTCCTTCATCAACTCTAGGATCTGGGCCTGGATGGTCACATCGAGGGCTGTGGTGGGCTCATCCGCCAGGAGCAGCTTAGGCTCGCATAGCAGGCCCATCGCGATCATGACGCGCTGACGCATGCCTCCTGAGAGTTCGTGGGGGTATTGCTCCAGGCGCCGCTCCGGTTCGGGAATGCCGACCTCGTCCAGACCTTTGGCTGCCGCCCGGCGCGCTTCTGCACGGGTCATGTTGCGGTGAAGTTCCAGCACCTCAGTCAACTGCCGTTCGACGGTCAGGAGCGGATTGAGCGAGGTCATGGGGTCCTGGAAAATCATGGACACTTCATTGCCGCGAACACTGCGCAGCTGCGCGTCGCTCATTTGCACGAGATCGCGGCCCTCCAGTAGCACGTGGCCCGCCTCGACGACTCCCGGGGGCGAGGGCACCAGGCCCATGATGCCTAGGTTGGTGACGGACTTGCCCGAGCCGGACTCGCCCACCAAGCCAAGGGTCTCGCCCTCGTCCAAGCTGAAGCTGACACCGTCCACGGCCCGTACGGTTCCGTGGTGGGTCTCAAAGCGCACGCGCAGGTCATTCACATCTAGGAGAGCCATTAGTCCTTGCCTCGCATGCGGGGATCCAGCGCATCACGCAGGCCATCCCCGAGGATGTTCAGAGCCAGGAGGGCGGAGCCCATGGCCATAGCCAGGAAAACCACCATCCACCAGAAGAGTCGCAGAGGGTTGATGGCTGATGTGGCTTCCACTGCGATCGTGCCCCAGGAAACTTTAGGAGGTTCGATGCCTAGGCCCAGGAAGGACAGGAAGGCCTCGAAGAGCATGACCGAGGGAATTGTCAGGGTCAGATAGACCACGACGATGGAGAGTACGTTGGGGACGATGTGCTGAAACAGGATGCGTGCCGTGGATGCACCCAGCACGCGCGAGGCCTCGACGAACTCGGAGTTCTTGAGGGATAGCACCTGCCCGCGCACCACGCGTGCCATGGTCAGCCAGTAGATGGCCCCGATGACAAGGTAGAAGACCTTCTCGCGGTCGAGTCCCATCTTCTCTTCGAGCAACATCCGGTAGTCACCGATGAGCGTGATCAGAAAGATCACCACGAAGATGAAGGGGATGGAGTAGAGCACATCCACCACGCGCATCATCAGGTTGTCCACGCGCCCCCCAGACAATCCTGAGAAGGCCCCGTACACGACGCCGATCAGGAGGCTGCAGAAAGTCGCGGCAAGGGCCACCAGAATCGATGTGCGACTCCCCCAAATCAGGCGCGAGAGGAGGTCGCGTCCCAGGTGGTCGGTGCCCAACCAGTGCCCCGTTTGCCAACGTCCGAAAATTCCCACCCGCGCGTGTATCAGGGTCTTGTCCAGGGCGGACAGCTCCCAGTACGAATCCTGGATGTTGCGTTCGGTGATGTCGTCCCCGGCGGCCACGTCGGCCATGTATTGCCCGTCCCCCCAGACGAGGGCCGGTGCCTGGGCGCCCGACGCTGTATTGACAGCCACCGGCGAGCGCAGGGGCAGGAGCGGTGCCAGGATGGACATCAGGGCGAACAGACCCAGGAAGCGTAGGGACCACCATGCCGGCCGGTTGGCCTTGAGGCGGCGTAAGGAGTCGTTCCAGAGGCTCTCACCCTTGCTGGCCTTGGCTTCCGCCAAGAGGCGGTCCATGTCGCCGCCGCCCAGATCCCAGCGCGTGTCCGCGCCCTTCTTCGCGTTGGACGAACTCACTCGTCCTCCAGTGCGATACGAGGATCGAGCAGGGTGTAGATCAGGTCCACGACCAGGTTCAGGCTGTAGACCAAGACCGTGTAGAGGATGGTCACTCCCATGGCCAGGGTGTAGTCCCGGTTGATGGCGCTGTTGACGAAGTGTGACCCGGTTCCGGGGATGAAGAAAATGCGTTCGATGACCAGGCTGCCCGTCAGGATGCCGGCCGTCGCTGGGCCCAAGTAGCTGACGACGGGAAGCAGTCCGCCCTTCAGTGCGTGGCGCATGACGACCGTGCCCGGACTGAGACCTTTCGCGTGGGCAGTTCGGATGTGCTCTTGGGAGAGTGCCTCCAGCATTCCCGTGCGTGTCAGTCGCGAGATGTAGGCCGCAAAGACCAGGCCCAGGCAGAAGCCCGGCAGGATCATAGTGCGAATAGAACCCCAGCCAGCGACCGGGAAGAGGGGGATCAAGAAAACAAAGCAGACGATCAGGAACCCGGCGATGACAAAGTTCGGCAGGGCAATGCCGGCTGTGGCCGCCAGTCGCATGGCTAGATCGAGTCCGCTGCCACGACGTAGGGCTGATGCGATTCCCGTCGAGATTCCCAGGGCCAGGGCCCACATCATGGCCACGGTTCCAAGTAAGGCCGAGATGGGTAGGGATTGGCCGATGATGTCATTGACCGTGTAGTCGCGGTAGCGGAAGGAAGGGCCGAAGTCCCCAGAAAGGACACCCCCGAAGGCTTTTTCGCCGCTCTTCTCGCCCTCGCCGAACAGGCCGCGTTCGTCCAGATTTAAGGGTCCCACGTAGTGCAGGAACTGCTTCCACATGGGCCAATCCAGGTGGTATTTCTTCTTCAGGTTCTGCTCGATGGCCGGCTCCACATTGCGGTCTTGGTCAAAGGGTCCGCCTTTGACTGAACGCATGAGCACAAACGAGACGCTCATCACCACGAACATGGTGATGGCGAACCAGAGTAGGCGTCTCAGGAGGAAGCGTGTCACTTCTGGGCCCTCCGGCGCATCTCGGCGGGCGAGTACATGCCCTCTGCCGGACCGTGGGGGTCTACCAGGCTCTTGCCATCCGTGTAGATGGCGCGTTTGGCCACCAGCTCATCGTCATCCATCCAGTACCAGTGCTTGGGGAAGTGCTCGTCTTGGATGTTTTCGTAGTAGCCGCCCAGGCGCGGGGCCACCACGTTCTGGGTTACGTAGAAGTAGATGGGGAGGATGGGCAACTCTTTCATAAGGAGCTCTTCCGCCTGGCGCAGCTGCTCTAGTCGAATCGCAGGATCCACCGTCGCTGCGGCCGCGGTGATGAGTCGGTCGTATTCGGGGTGGCCCCAACCGGTTTTGTTGTTCTCGCCGCCCGTCACGAACATGTCGCTGAAGGTGTTGGGATCCACGTAGTCGCCGATCCAGGCTGCGCGCGAGACGTCGAAGCGCAGGGTGTTTTGGGTGTCGAGGTAGACCTTCCACTCTTCGTTGCGCAGCTTGGCGCGGATGCCCAGATCGCGCTGCCAGGCGAGGGCGATCACCTGGGCGATCTGCGCGTGGGCCTCAGAGGTGTTGTAGTGGATCTCGATGGCCGGGAACCCCTCGCCCCCGGGGAAGCCAGCCTCTTCCAACAGAGCCCGCGCACGCTCAGTGTCCTCCTTGCGGCACTCTGCACTCGTGTAGCCGGGCATACCGGGCGGAACCAAGCCATAGGCGGGGACCTGGCCCATCTTCATGATGTCGGTGGCAATCTGTGCTCGCGGGATGGTCAGGGACAGGGCCTCGCGCACACGAACGTCGTCGTAAGGGGGCTTGGTGGTGTTGACCCGGTAGAAGTAAGTGCCCAGGTAGGGGACCGGCGTGAAGTCTTCGCGCTCCATCATCTCCCGCACCACGTTGGTGTTGACCCGGTCGATGAGGTCGGCGCCACCTGTCAGGTAGACGTTGAGCATGGTGGCGTCCTGCTCAATGGCCAGCACGTCGATGGTGTTGAGTGCAACGTTATCTGCATCCCAGTAGGTCTCGTTCTTGACCAGACGGATGCGGTCGTTCACGCGACGGTGCAGGACGCGGTAGGGACCGTTGGTGACAATGTTCTCCGCGCGTAGCCAACGAATCTCCCAGGAATCCGGCCAGAGTTCCTGGGCGGATTCGATGTTGCGACGGCTGACGGGGAACAACGGGTAGAAGCCCATCAGGTCCACGAAGAATGGAGTGGGGGCCTCGAGTTCGATTACCAGTGTGCCCGGCCCCTCGGTGTGGATACCCACCGTGGAGAAGTCATTGATGGGTGCGCCATCCTCGTCGACTTCCTTGGTGTAGGCCCGTGCGCCGCGCACGTACCACAGTTGGTAGGCGTAGTAGGCCGCGGTGCCCGGATTGAGGAAGCGCTCAAAGGAATAGAAGAAATCCTCAGAGGTGACCGGGTGCCCGTCACTCCAGCGCGCGTCTTCGCGCATGTGGAAGGTGTAGGTGAGGCCGTCCTCGGAGACCTCCCAGCTCGCGGCCATACCCGGCTGGGGGGCCAGGGTGAGCGGGTCCTTGACCACGAGGCCTTCAAAAATGGCCCGCAGAACGCGTCCCTCGGGTACGCCTGTGACCGTAGCCGGGTCGAGAGTTGAGACCTCGGTGCCGTTATTGAAGGTGAAGTCGGCGGGCTCGAGGCGGGCGCCGCTCATCAAATAGAGCATCCCGCCGAGGAGTCCGACGACGAGAACGGCGGCGAGGCCCTGGCGCCTTTGGCGCGCACCGTGCGTGGTCGGCATAGGTGCAGACTACTTAGCGGGTGGGTCCCCTGCAAGGAGGGCCTTCGGGGGCAGTGTGAGCTTGACGATCCTCTACCTTCTCCGAACAATGGTCTCCCGCTAGCGGGTGTAACCGGGCCGCACACAGGCTCTAACTACACTTGTCCCGCCCCTTGGCTCCCTTCTGCAACTACACCCATGATCTGTTTCCCGATCCGCCCCACACGTGTCCTTTCTGGCCTCGGCTCCTTCGCCCTACTTCTGGCGCCCGCCATCTGTCAGGACGAGCCCGTTGAGGTTGCCGGACCCGGCGAGGCGGCCGCGGACGTCTTTCACCCGGATCGTGACAAGGACGCTGATGTTCTCTATGGCGGCCGTGTGATCGTCCATCTGGCCAGTCTGCCCGAAAACATCTGTTACCCCATCGAGAACTCCGCTGTGACTCGCCGGCTCCTCTACGAGGTGCACGAGACCCTACTGGTTCAAGACTGGGAGTGGCACGACTACCGTCCGCGCTTGGCTGCCGGCGTCGTGACGGAGGATCTAGTGGTCCTCAAAGCGGAGGCAGCCGGTCGTCATGGGGACTTGAGCGGCGCCATCGATGCCAAGGTCAAGCGCCAGGGTGAGGTGGCTGAAGGCCAGTCTGCCCAGAAGTTGGTGCGGGCGTACTACGGTCAAGTCACAGACGGTGGCAGCAACTGGATCGTGACCCCCGCTTCGGCGGGAGCTGCCTTGGCGGCGGCGGTTGAGGTTCCCAAGATGGATGTCGACAGCGTTGAGCGCGGCGCGGTCTTCACCTTCAGGCTCCGTGAGGGCGTGCTGTGGCATCCTTCCCTCGTTTACTCTGAGACCCATCCCGATGCCGCGGCGGCTTTGGATGGCCACACGCTGGACGCGGCGGACGTGCTGTTCTCATGGACGATCTATTCCAACCCGAAGGTTGACTGTGATGAGAAGCGCTTCATGTTCGAGAAGATCACCCACGGGGAGCTCGTCGACGATTTGACCGTGCGCTTCTTTTATGAGGAGCAGTACGCCTTCGCGAAGGGAACCATCGGAGATTCCCTGACCGTTCTGCCCAGCCACATCTACAACCTGGCCGACACGGACAACCCCGAGCACGACCTCAACGCTTCCCTGGAGCAGCAAGCCAAGCACATCAACGAGAACCCTCACAACCAGTTGTGGGTTGGATTGGGGCCCTATCGGGTGACCCAGTGGACCCAGCAGTACGTGCAGGCCGAGCGGTTCGCGGATGAGAATGGGAAGTGTCTGTACTTCGATCGGGACAACGCGGGCTACCTGGACACCATCCGCTGGCGCTACATCGATGACGATGAGACCTCTATGAATGCCCTGCTCAACGGTGAGCTTGACTTTTTTGAGCGCGTCAAGTCCGCGGACTACTTCGGTGCACGCACCGAAGGGGACGACTTCAAGTCCACCCACTACAAGGGATTTAAGTATCTGGGCACCTACGGCTATACGGGTTGGAACCTGTACAAGCCGCAGCTCAAGGACTTGGCTGTACGCAAGGCCATCTCCATGGCCATGGACTATGAGGCCTACCGGATTTCCAACTACAAGGGGCTCGCGCGCCGTATCACTGGCCCATTCCCCTACAACTCTTCAGCCTACGACCATGGGGTTACACCTCTGCCCTTTGATCCCGATGGGGCGATCGATCTGCTGGAGGATGCCGAGTGGTACGACCGTGATGGTGATGGCATTCGCGATAAGGCAGGCGTGCCTCTGGAGATCGATTTCCTTATGCCGTCTGGCAACGACGCCTCGAAGAACTTCGGTCTGAAGTTGCAGGAGGCGCTCGGTGAGCTCGAAATCAAGGTCAACATGGTGCAGATGGAGTGGGCCACCTTCCTGGAGAAGATGAAGACCCGCCAGTTTGATGCCTGCAACCTGGCCTGGGTGCCAACCCTTGAGAGCGACCCCGAGCAGGTCTGGCATTCCAAGTGGGGGGAGTACGACGCCCGTGGTTCCAACAACGCCGGCGTCATGGATCCCAAGGTCGACGAGCTGATCGCTGCGGGGCAGCGCGAACTCGATTTCGACAAGCGCATGGCCATCTGGCGTGAGATGCACCGCTACCTCTACGAGAATGTGCACCCCTACCTGTTCATGTACAACGTGCCTCAGAAGTTCGCCCTGAACCGGCGCTTCCGTGGATTCCAGACCTTGGCCATCGATCCGGGCTACGTGATCCGGCGTTGGCACCTATGGGAGCCGACGGACAAAACCCGCACGACCCTGGACCGCTAGCCCCGCAATCCCTCAGAAGGGGTGCTCTTGGGCGGGGGTAGCTCTACCCCCGGACTCTGCACCCGTGTATCTTCGGCCCCCCCTTCCCTGACGGGACTGGATCCTCCCCTTCCGAATTGCCTTGCTGGCCTTCATCCTCCGCCGACTGCTCCTGATGATTCCGACCACCCTGGGGGTGGCGGCGGTCGTATTTGGAATCTATCACCTGGCCCCCGGGGACCCGGCCACGGTCATGATGGGCATGGGCTCCGGCGGACAGATGGCCACGGATTCGGATTCGGCCTCGAAGATCGACGCCTTCCGGATCAAGCACGGTCTCGACAGGAACCCGGTAGTCCAGTTCCTGGACTACATCGGTCCAGTCAATCTTTCGCGCGATGGATGCTCACTCTTCACCTCCCCCTATGGGGAGCGCAAGGTCGAAGAGGTCGAGCTTTCTGACGGAACTACCGTGCGCGAGGGAAAACCCTTGCCCATCGAGTATCTGCCTGACACCCCCGAAGGGGAGCGTCGCGAGATGGACGACCTGCGGCAGGTGCTCTTGGATGATAGCGCCGGGGACACGGCCTGGAATGGCGTTGTGGGCCAACTGAGCGAGAAGGGGGAAGCCTGCCTACCCGCTTTGATGAGCAGCCTGCAGGAGCTGCGGCTGGAGACGGATAGCCGAGGTGCCGCGATCGAGCGTGTGGGGGCTGCCCTGCAGGAAGTCACTGGATACGAGCTTGAGCTGCATCCAGAGCGAGAGGCGCAATTGGGTCCGGGTGCACGAATCAATAGTTGGTTCCGCTGGTACTACGAGGAGGGCGGAGGCGGCCGTGTAACGAACACGGGCGAGAACACCTGGGGGGGGCTGCTTTGCCTGGAGTTGGGCAACGAGATGCAGGCCAATACTCCCGTGGCCGCGGAGCTCATGCGTCGGCTTAAGGTGACTGTGCCCTTGTCCCTGATCGCGGTACTGCTGAGCTACTTGATCGCCCTGCCCCTGGGCATCTTTTCCGTGCGCAATCAGGGCACCAAGATCGACGGTGGTTTGACCATCGTGTTGTTTATTCTTTATTCCATTCCGACCTTCTGGGCTGGCTTGATGCTGATCCTGATATTCGGCAAGACGGGCTTGGACTTGCTGCCCGTACTGGGACTGCACGACAAGGATGCCGACTCCCTGGGTGCTGTCGCTTACGCCTGGGATGTGGTCAAGCATGCGGTGCTACCGGTCCTGACCCTGACCTATGGCAGCCTCGCCTACCTATCCCGGCAGATGCGGGCCGGGATGCTCGAAGTGATCCGCCAGGACTACATCCGTACGGCGCGTGCTAAGGGCTTGAGTGAGCGGATGGTGGTGTACAAGCACGCCTTGCGAAACTCGATGATCCCGGTGCTGACCCTCTTGGCGTCCATCCTGCCCATCCTGATCGGAGGCTCGATCATCGTCGAGAAGGTCTTCGATATCCCGGGTATGGGCAAGTATGCCTTCGAGGGCCTCTTGAAGCGGGACTTCTACATTGTCATGGCGGTCACCATCTTCGTGGGCATCATGACCCAGGTGGGTATCCTGCTCTCGGACATCACCTACTCCCTCGTGGACCCGCGCATCCGAAATGAGTAAAGCGCCCACCCAGTCCAACGATGGCGCGCTCGAGGCCCAGGTCTACTCCAAGGACTACTGGGATTTGGTCTTCGAGCAGCTCAGCAAGCGCAGCCTGTTCAAGATTGGTCTGGTCGTCCTGGCATTCCTCTATGGTTCGGCCATCTACGCGCCGTTCCTGGCCAATGACCGCCCCTTCGTGATTGAGTCGGTGGACCTGCGCGCCTTCCGAAGCGCGTCCGGTTCCCTCTCGGCCGTGACGACGGGCATGGGCAGCCTGATCAAGCAGAGCGACGAGGACTACACCGAGCGTCTTCGTTCCGCTGGGACCCTTGGCAGGGAGGGCGTCCCCCAGGAGCGCACCGGTGCTCTGCAGCAGGAGCGCCAGGCGGCTGCCAATCGACTGGAGACTCTGCGACTGTATCTACCTGCCGACGGTGAGCCTTCTGCTGAGGCTCCCGATGCCCCAGGACCGCGTGCCGGTCTGGACATCTACGAGGGCCTAGTCCGTGATGGACTGGGAGACTTCGATGCGGGAGATTCTGATGCGGCGCTGGCCAAGATCACCGAAGCCAAGAAGTTGGCGCGGGGATTTCGGCGCGCCCTGGCCATCTGGGACCCCGCCGATCCCGACTCTACCGGCCTGCGCCTGCTAGGGGCCAAGAGCTACCCCTTGACCGAGGCCCTCTCGGGCAAGGAAGTCTTCTTCATGCTCTTCTGGTTCCTGATCCTGGCCTGGCCAGCCTGGAATCGTCTGATGAACCAGACCGTTCTCTCCGGGGATCGCGAGCGCATCCGTCTCTGGAGACGCCGTAAGTCCGTGGGCGTCTTTCTCATATCCCTGCTGGGCAGCATGGCGTGGGTGAACTCTCCGTTCTACGGCGGTGGCAGTGCCTTCGACACGGCGCCCTACAAGAGCGCTCTGGCCAGCGGTGGCATGTGGCTCACTCCCGAAGGCCAGCCCATGCAGACGGAGCAGGCCGATACGGTGGTCTGGGCTCCAGTGGCCTTCGGTTCCGCCGAGACGCGCTCCGATGCTGAGGTCAACTTCCGTCCTCCGACCTGGCGCGCTAACGCGGAGATCGATAGCGATGGCCGCTACGTGCGAGGGGCTCGGGCTGCGGCCGCCGGGGAGACTGACGCCACCGGCTACGAGGTGCCAGCGGTCCCCGTGCAGGTCAAGCCTGGCGAGCCCGGCGTCAACCATCCCCTGCGCCGCATTGCGGGTACCGATGAGTTGGGCCGCGACCTGTTCACGCGCATTCTCTGGGGCGGGCGTGTGAGCCTGATGGTGGGCATCCTCTCCGCCGTGCTCCTGACCGTCTTGGGCGTGGTGATTGGCTCCATCGCCGGCTACTTCGGTGGACGGGTGGACGTGTTCATCATGCGCGCCATCGAGATCATCCAGTCCCTGCCCGCCTTCTTCCTGATCCTGATGGCTATGGCTTTCACCGACCCCAAGGTCGTGCCGCCCATTTTCGCCATCATCTTCGTCATCGCCCTGATCCGCTGGACGGGCACGGCGCGCTTGGTGCGCGGCGAGTTCATGCGCCTGCGCGAGCAGGAGTTCGTCCTGGCGGCGCGCTCCCTTGGATTCTCCGACGCGCGCACCATTTTCCGTCACGTCTTGCCCAACGCCATGAGCCCCGTACTAGTCTCGGCGGCCTTCTCCGTGGCGGCGGGTATCCTGACCGAGTCGGCCATCTCCTTTCTGGGCTTCGGTACGCGGCCGCCCGAGGCCTCCTGGGGAGCGCTTGTCAACGAGAGCCGCAACCCCCAGTTCTGGTGGATTCAGGTCTTCCCAGGCGTGCTGATCTTCATCACCGTCACCTGCTACAACCTCGTGGGGGATGCCGTGCGCGACGCACTGGATCCGAAGATGAAGATATGACCGACCCCAGCATCAACCCCGCGAAATCCTCGAACGGGAACACCCCGCTCCTGGAGCTGCGCGAGCTCAAGACTCACTTCCGGGTGGACGAGGGGCTCGCCAGGGCCGTGGACGGCGTGAGCTACAGTCTGCGCGAGGGCGAGACTCTAGGGGTGGTGGGGGAGTCGGGCTGTGGCAAGAGCGTCACGGCCCTGTCCATCATGGGGCTTGTTCCCATGCCACCGGGCCTCAATGCGGGTGGGGAGATCCTTTTCCGCGGCGAGAACCTTCTGGATCGGAGCGAAGAGCAGATGCGGGCGATCCGCGGTAATGAGATTGCCATGATCTTCCAGGAGCCCATGACGGCTCTGAACCCGGTTTTTACCGTGGGCAACCAGATCATGGAGACGGTCATGCTGCACCAGGGTATGGATGCCGCGGCTGCACGCGAACACGCCATCAGCATGCTGGAGAAGGTGGGCATCCCCTCTCCGCTTTCGCGGGTGGATGAGTATCCCCACCAACTTTCGGGCGGCATGCGTCAGCGGGTGATGATCGCCATCGCCATGTCCTGCAACCCGTCCTTGTTGATTGCCGATGAGCCCACCACAGCTCTAGACGTCACCATCCAAGCTCAGATCCTGGACCTCATCTCGGACCTGCAGAAGGCCGATGGCATGAGCGTGTTGCTCATCACCCACGACCTGGGTGTTGTGGCACAAACAGCCCACCATGTGGCCGTGATGTACGCGGGCAAGGTGGTGGAGTACGCCACTGTGGAGGAACTGTTCAGCAATCCCCGGCATCCCTACTCCATCGGGCTGTTCCGTTCCCTCCCGGATCTGGCGGGTGCAGGGGAGAGACTCGAGACCATCCAAGGCATGGTGCCCAGTGCCACGCACTTCCCCAGTGGCTGCCGTTTCCGGACGCGCTGTACCATCGCCACGGACCTGTGCGCCAGCCAGGTGCCCAGCCTGGATCCTCTGGAGGGAGCCCCGGCCCACACCGTGGCCTGCCATCACCTAGAGGAGGCGGAGAAGCTATGAGCGCTCCCGACAACCTGCTGGAGGTCACGGGCCTCAAGAAGTACTTCCCCATCTATCGCGGCATCCTCTCGCGCCACGTGGGGGATGTGAAGGCCGTGGACGGCATCGACTTCACCCTGGGACGCCAGGAGACTCTGTCCCTGGTGGGGGAGTCGGGCTGTGGCAAGACCACTGCGGGCCGTTCCTTGCTGCGCCTTTTGACGCCCACTGCTGGTGAAGCCCTCTACCGGCCCGAACCCGGAGCCGCACAGGTGGATCTGTTCGGTCTCTCCGAGAAGAAGATGCGCGCCTTGCGTCGGGACCTGCAGATCATCTTTCAGGATCCCTATGGCAGCCTGAATCCGCGCATCACCGTGGGCAATGCCATTGGCGAAGCTCTGTCCGTGCACGGGATCGCCCAGGGCAGTGAGTTGGATGACCGTGTCAGCGAGTTGCTGCGCTTGGTGGGCCTGCGCCCGGACGTGGCCAACCGCTTTCCGCACGAGTTCTCAGGTGGCCAGCGCCAGCGCATCGGCATCGCCCGTGCCCTGACCCTGCGCCCCAAGCTCATCGTCTGCGACGAGGCGGTCAGCGCTCTTGACGTGTCCATCCAGGCCCAGGTCATCAACTTGCTGGGAGACCTGCAGGAGGAGTTTGGCCTGTCCTACATCTTCATCGCCCACGATCTGTCGGTGGTGAAGTACATCTCGGACCGCGTGGCGGTCATGTACCTGGGCCGCATCGTGGAGACCGGCACTGTGGAGCAGATCTTCGAGAATCCCCAGCACCCCTACACTAAGGCTCTGCTGGCCGCGATTCCGGTGCCCGACCCCTCGCGCCGTAGCCAGCGCGTGCACCTGGAGGGCGATGTGCCCTCACCCATTTCACCGCCCAGCGGCTGCCACTTCCATACACGCTGTCCGGTGGCCGAAGAGCGCTGCAGCCGGGAGACTCCGGCTATGCAGGCCTGCGAGAAAGGCCACCACGCCGCCTGCTTCCTGGCGGAAGTGTCCTCGTCGACCTGAGCGTTCCCTAGTGGGGGATTGCGTTGACGGTGTAGTAGGCGTCCCGGTGGAGTAGCGCCTCCCCGTCCCGGTCTCGCAGGGCAATGAGGTCGAATTCGTGCACGTGACCAAGGCGCAACTCATCCAGGACCAGGGTGGCCTCCAGCCCATCCTCGGATAGTTGAACCGAGCGCACCTCGGGAACCATTTGGTCGACCTCCGGACCCCCGTAGCCTCCATGGTAGATGTGGGTGAAGGTGCCCATCTTGTAGGTGGCGAGGTCCTGGCCCGTGATCGGGTCCACAGGTTTGGTGAAGCGCACCCGGAAACCGTCCGGGGTGATCGATATGCGCTCGATCTCGAAGGGCATCTTGCCGGTCCATTCCAGGCGCTCTAGGGCGAAGGGCTGAAGGCCGCGTACGGGCCAGCCGCGGTTAGTGCCCCCGGCCAGCAACCGGCCCTCGCCCGTGAAAGTGACGTTTAGGATGCCCGTGGATAGACCCTCCCGGAAGGGATAGCAGGCGCCCTGCCAGACACCGTTCACTTGTTCGGTGGTGGCGCGCATCACCAGTGATAGGCTGAAATCCCCGAGGAACATCTGATTCTCGAAGGGGCCAAAGCGTCCGCCGGTGTCGTCGAGGCAAAAGCCCGTGATCGAGCGCCCCATGCGAATGTAGGGGAACACGACGGCGTAGGGTTGGAGTTCGGGGAGGCGCTGGCTCTCTATGCGTACCCGCGAGCCGGAGTCAGGCTCCGCCGGCGCAGGCCCCAGGTGCGGTGCGAAGGGGTACCAGTTGAAGCTGGCCGGGTGACCCAGGAATGCGCCCGGAGTGATGGCCTTCAAGCTGCAGGAGGAGTTCCACGGTCCCTGGCTTTCGATGTACATCAAGGCGCCGTGCTCGTTGGCGCCGATGCCGCCGGGGCTGCGCATGCCACTGGCGATGGGCACGGTCTGGCCGTCGGGCGTGACACGCATGGTCCAGCCACGGAACAAGGCACGCGAGTGGTAGGAGTTGGACAGCCCCAGGGCCACGTGGATGTTGCCCTCGGCGTCGAACTTGGAGCCAAACGCGTACTCGTGGTAATTGGCGTAGCCCCACTCATCCGAGATGGTCTCGAACCGATCCGCTCGGCCGTCTCCATCGGTGTCCCGCAGGCGCGTGAGCTCGCAGCTCTGAGTGACGTATAGGTCTCCATCCCGTTGTTCCAAGCCGAAGATCTCATCCAGGCCGGTGGCGAACAGGTGGAAGGTTGGGGCCGGCTTCTCTGCATCCACTCCGTCCATGAAGTAAATGTCGCCGCGTCGTGTACCCACTGCCACGCGCCCGTCGGGCAGGACGGCGAAGGCGCCCGCCTCGACCACGAGGTCCGCGGGAATGGCCAAGGTGGTCATCCGGTAGTAGGCACGCTCACGGCTGGCGGTTCCCCAGGTGGCTCCCAGGTCCTCGCCAGAGCGGTTGCCCGCCTGAACCGGGTGGGTCAGCACTGCAAGGACGGCGAGGGTGGAGAGCCTAGCGAAGGAGTTCATAGTCCAAGATGAGGGTGGTCGTTCCCTCGGTAAGGGAGAGCTTCAAGAGGAGTTCCAGCGACGCATCCCCATTGGGGTGCTCACCTTCTTGTTCAGGATCCATCTGGCCACTTCTAAGCACCGCCTCGCCTGTGGAGACGCTGATGCGCAGGTCGTCGGTCTGGAAGCTGGTGGGGGAGTGCTCCTCGATGGCGCCGGTGAGGATGCGCATGTGCAGGGTCTCGGATGCGGGCGCCACAAGGTGCAACTCGCGCCGCAGGACCGTCCGGTCTTCGATCTGCACGACCCGGCTTACATCCTCGACCTCGACGGAACCGCTTGAGTACATGAATGTTGGCGTGTCCAATTCACCCAGGAAGTAGCCCCGGAAACGATAGCCCTGGTCGCGAGCGTAAAGCGGGTCGGGGTTGATGGGCTGCTCGTCGTCCATTCGTGGCGCGCGGGGCCAGACCTGGTCCGGGCTATCCAGGCGGCAAAAAGCCACATCCTCTGAGAGCCGGACGGGCCGGCCCTTGGGATTGAAGTTCCCTGCCCCCTGACCGTTCCAATTGACCGAGATGAATTCTCCCCTCCAGAGCGCCGAGAGGCTCCCGTTTTGAGCGTTGAAGGCGTAGGACAGTCCCCCCGGGTAGCCCACGGCGATGCCCCGGAATCCCGCGACGTTACTGCGCCCGCGGTAGGTCCGCACAGTGGATCCCACCTCTAAATTCGCTCCGTGGGTACGGATGCCGGGCGGATCCGGGGCCGAGCGCCCTAAGGACAGGTAGAGCCAAATGGCCTCTAGCTGGGCCCGGGTATCTCCGTCGAGGATCCCCTCGTGCATGGCCTTACCATCGGGCCAAGACTGGGGCATGACGATGCCAGGTATCAGCTTTTCGGGGGCCACGAGGAAGTCCATGAACCAGGCTGGGCGCAGGCGATCGGGTGAGGAGATCAGGTCGAGACCACGCTTTCCCGGGGAGGGACGTGCGTTGAAGTCGTGGCAGAGAATACAGCCCAACCCCTCGCTCCCGACAAGTTCGCGGCCCGCGCTGCGCGCCACCTTCTGCCACTCCTCATCCTTCCACTTGCTCTTGGGCTCTCGCAGAGTCACCTCTTCGGCAGGATCGGCTGCTTCAAACAGGTCGGGCAGGTGGGCGAGGTTCGCGGCGCCGAAGCGCGGCATGCGCGTCAGCATGTAGGGGCGCACGCTGGCTCCGTCAAACAGAACCTGCTCAAGCCATCCGCGGGTCAGCTTGGCGCCGACCCCACTCAGGCCGGGGGGCAGGCGCGCTTCGTCGCCCAGTTCAAATTCGGTGGTCTGGAAGTGAGGCCGCAGAGGTTCAGCGACTCCGCCGTAGTCTTCTCGCGTGTGACAGGCGATACAGTTGAACGCGGTCAGGGAGCGGGCCAGGGCTGTGGATGGGGAGTGCTCCGGAGCGTCGTCGGCGAGGGCCTGCTCTATGGCCGCGCGTTGGCCAGGGTCTAGTCCAAAGCGCGCAGGCCCCGTTCGGAAACCCGTTAGCGGGTTCGGGATCACTCGGACCCCCTCGTCTACAAGGCAACCGCGCCCGGGCCGCAGACTGGCCAGATCAGGTGCCGGTAGGGTCGAGGTGAGCCCGAGCTCTGTGTGGCAGGCCGCGCAGCCTAGCTCTTGGAAATGAAGACGGCCCGCCGCTGCCCGCTGAGGATCAACTTGGAAGATCTCGATCGGGGGACGCACTCCGTTCAGCAGGTAGCTCGCCAGAGATCTTGCTTCGTCCCGGTCTAGCCCCATGTCCGGCATGCGCCCTCCGGGGCGAGTGTGAAGGGGCTGGAAAAGAAAAGCGCTCAGGGAGTCGAGGCTGTACTTGGCTGGCAGGTGGCCCAGGTCTGCCACCGGAGCAGCAGCAGGTTCGGGCGTCGCGGGTCCGTGGCAGGCGACGCAGCCCACTCTGTGGAACAGTGCCTCTCCCTGCTTGCTCTGGGCCTCATCCGCGGAGATCGGGTCTGTGTTGAAGGGGCGACTCGCACGCGACACGAGGAAGTGGGTCAGATCCTGGGCAACCTGAACTCGCTGTGACGGTGCCAGGTGGCTGAGCAAGTCTGGCATGCGCGTCCCCGGTCGGGTGCCACTGGGGTCGGCGATAAAGCGCGTCAGGTATCCCGGCTCGACGCGTCCTCCTACCTCCTCCAGTAGGGGTGCCGTTGGGCGGGGGATAGAGCCGCCGGCGGGCCCCCAGGCGGTGTGGCAATTGGCGCAGCCCAGCTCCTCAATAAGTAGCCCGCCGACCTCTCGTGTGTTGAGTGGGTGTTGAGCTTGCAGGCCCGGAATGCGCGGTGGAGATTGGGCGAGCGCGCCGGCCGCCGAAAGGAACAGCAACCCCATCGGGCCCAGGATATTTCGGAACACATCGAGGCGGGGCGTGTTCCACATGTGCTCCATGTTGGGTTCCTCTGTGGGTTTGCACAAGGGTGGGGCCGGTGAGCCCCCTCCGCTGGTCAGCGAGGTCCACTCATGGGCGAGCCGGTTTCTATCGGATGACGCGTCTCACCCACGCCCGAAGTTCGCTCCGAGTCTTCCCGGGACGGAGCAGCCATCCATCATTGTGGTTGCGGTAGCCGGTTGCGGCGAAGGTGAAATCACCGCTCACTGTGGTGGACTCGATCCATCTGCGGGTGGCCGTGAGGTTTGTCCCCGCATTCTTCGACTCCTCCTGACAGATGAACTGCGGGCGGCCGCTCAGGCGTTCCAGACGGAGCAGCGCCGCTTCTTGGTCCGCACCGGGGAAGGGCCAGCCTCCAAAGACCCCGTCGTAGTGGCTGTATGCCACGAAGCCCCGCCAGATCCCTGCCAAGCTATCATCGTGGAGACCTAGATAGTTGCAGGCGATCGCACCACGGGAGAAGCCGCACAGGATGACGCGCTCCGTGTCGCCACCGTATTCTTCGCAGATCCACGCAACAGCTTTGCGGCAGTAGTCCAGCGTGGGTTGTGGTGTTCGGTTGTCGGGGTCACCCCACCATGTCACCGCGATGTCATCCCCGGAGGCGTTGAGGTAGGGGAGGCAGACCCAGATGAACCCCTTGCCGCCAGAGATCCCGTAACCCATCTTGCTGCCGTCCGGACGGCCGCTGCTCACATCCCCAAAGCTGTTGCTGTAGTTGCCGTTGCCGGCGTACTCCACGAGGACGGGCCAACGCTTCTCCGCCTGCCAGTCGGTGGGGAGGTAGAGGACGTGGTGGACCGCAGTCTTCTCGTATCCGGGCAGCGCCTGCTTCACCCGCTTTCCGGCGCCAGGTTCACCCGCTGAGAGTTCGGGCACCGTGAGGTCGGCATTCACCGTTCGGATATCCGGAGCCGGTCCACGGGCTGGCACCGCGCAGGCGGCCAGCAGTAGGACGAGTCCTCGTTGCATTTGGTTGAACAGCACGCCCGCCTGGGGATCAAGCTGGGGGCAGGGCTGAATACGAATCGCGCAAGAGGGCTTCCAGTTCGCCGAAATCGTCGATGATGTGATCGGGACGGATGAGTTCCGGGTCCTGACCGTCCTTTGCCGCTCGGCGTGACCAGACCGTATGGATGCCGAGGGAACTTGGGGGGGCAATGTCGTGTGCCAGGCTGTCGCCAACGTACATAACCTGCTCGGGTTCCAGTCCCAGCCTGCGCAGGGCAAGGGAGTAGAGCTTGGGGTTGGGCTTGGAGATGCCCACCTGATCCGAGATGAACACGGCTTTGGGATCCACGAGGGGCAGGACGCCTAGGCGGATCAACTTTTCCGCCTGCTTGATCGTCCAGCCGTGGGTGATGATGCCGGTTCGAATGCCTGCATCCCTCAGCTTGGATAGCAGGGGCAGTACGTCCGGAAACGGCTCGAGGCTACCGAACTTGGTGTCGTGATAGGCGACGACCCCCGCACTCTCCACGAGGGCCGGATTGAGTTCTCCCAGGACGGCCCTGGGGAAGCGCATGAGCAACTTTTGGTAGTGGTGGGCATAGTTAGACCCAAACTCTCGCAGGACCTCCTGTAGCTCGCGGAAGACCTCCTCTTCGGTGGCCTTCAAGCCCATCTCCACCATAGCCCGCACGGCCGCGTGGCGTGCCCGGGAGGCAAACACCGTGGTAGAGAACAGGGTGTCGTCAATGTCGAACAGGACAGCGCTCAGGTCGGCCATGGCAGGGCAAGGATACGTCTTGGGAGCAGGCGATGCAGGGGCCAGCGGGATTTCGTGGGGGGGGGCATAACGAAACAAGCCCCGCAGGCACGTGCTTGCGGGGCTTGTTGTTTGCTGCCTGAGCCCAGGCTGAACCCAGACTGCGCCCAGATGGTGGGCTCAGGGGGCGCTACTTGGGTTAGTAGCCGCGTTCTAGCTTGGTCTCCACGGCCTCGCGCACGTCAAGGATAGAAGCCTTGATCATGATCAGCAGGGACTCGCGCTCGTCGCTGTAGCCCTCTTCTTTGAAGAGCAGGCCCAAGACGGGAATCTTGGCAATCCAGGGGATTTCCGCGCGTCGCTCGATGTTGCGGATGCTGGAGAGACCACCCAGGAGGATCGTGCCGCCGTCGGGGATGATGGCCGAGGTGTTGACGCTCTGCACTTCGAGTTCGGGCAACTGGAAGTCCACCGGAGAGGTGTTGCCACCCAGGGTGGTGGAGACGGTCTTGAGTTCCACGACCTTGGCGATGGTGGGCTGGATCTCGAGGGTTAGGTACTTACGATCCTGGTGGATCGTGGGTCGCACATCGAGAACAACACCCTGGTGCAGGACGTTGATCTGCGGGTCGGCAACCGCCTGAAACTGGGCTACCTCAACGTCGAAGTCCTGAATGTAGGCCTTCTGGTTGATGACCATCACATAGGCGCGCTGGGTATCGTGCACCGAGAGGATCTGACTGTTGACGATCTCGAATTGGCTGGATTTCTCCACGGCTCGCATGAGCATGGAGATCTCGGCGTCGTCCAGCAGGGTCAATCCGAAGGACAGGCCGCCGAGGGCACTCAGGGAGTTGCCGAGGGCCGTACCGAAGAAGTTCTGGGTCGTGGCACGGAAGTCGCCGTCGCCCCCGTCATCGAAGTAGAAACCCGCGCTCGGGGGGCCGGCAGCACCGGCACCTGAGGAGCCCGATCCGCCGTTGTCCAGACCGCGCGAGGCCATGTCTTCGAGGCCGTTCGTTACGTCCGACACATTGACACTGTCCAAGCCGCGGAAATCGATCCCGATCTGTTGGATCCAATTGTCGCCCACGGTCAGGAACTTGGACTCGATGGTGACCATGGAGGAGTTGAAGCGTCGCAGGTCTTCCAAGAAGGCTCGCACTTCACCCTGGACGTTCGGCGAGTGGGTGATGAGGATGAAGCCTTCGCCAGGTTCGATCTGGATGCCGTCGTCTTCCCATGAGCCAACGGAGACATTCTCCTGGATCAGGGTGGACAGATCTTCGATCTCCATCATGCGGCGTGCTTCGAGGATGCCACCGAAGGGGCCACCACCATCGTCGTCTTCCAGGTCTTCCAGAAGACGTAGTCGACCGATGCGCGGGCCAGTGAAGTCGGTCAGACCCATGATTAGGTCTTGGACATCGTGGTTCACGACAACGGGCTTGCCGCGGGCGCGCTCACGGGTGGTGATCAGTACGGCATCGTAGCGCAGGGTCCAGGTGACCTCTTCGCCAGCTTGCTTGGTGATCAGGTTCAGGGCCTGGGCGGCTGTGACCTCGTTCTCGAGGTCGAGGTTGAAGGCGATGCCCTCGTCGAGCACGGCGTTCTCAGCGGCCGGGTCCACCACAAGGGGCAGGCCGGTGTAGTCGCGCACAATGTTGATTACGGCGCGCAGGCTCTCTTCTTCCTCGATGCCGGGCAGGCGCACCATGGTCTGGCCAAGTTGAAGGCTCAGTTGAGCTTCGGTGGGGGAGACCTTGCGGGAGAGGTCGATTCCCTGGCGACTCGCACGCATTTCGGTCAGCGCGCGCCAGTCATCAGGATCGGGCAGGGTGATGACGTCCGTCCAGGGCACTTGCAGTTCCTGCAGGTGCTCGCGCCAGCGAGCAAACTCTTCGCGCTTGTCCACGATGTAGTCAGCACGCACTTTCTCGCGGCCGGCCCGGAAGGCGGCATCGCGAATGGCCACGGCCTGCTGATCGCGGGGGGAGCGACGGAGGGCCTGGTCGGTGAAATCCATCGCGGTGTCGTAGTCGGCTCGATCGAAGGCGTCGATGGCCTGGGTGATCATGCTGGCTGTGATGGCCTC
>JAPKBO010000038.1 GCA_028823395.1 Planctomycetota bacterium
CCCATGGCTACTCCACGTTCTGGACCTGCTCTCGCAGGCGCTCGATCTGGGTCTTGAGCTCAACCACTGCGTGAGCCGTACGTGCGTCGTTGCACTTGGAGCCGATGGTGTTAGCTTCGCGATTGAATTCCTGGGCCAGGAAATCCAGCTTGCGCCCCACGGCACCGCCCTTGGTCAGCAATCGGTCCAACTGCTGAAGATGCGCCTCGAGGCGCGAGAGCTCTTCGCTGACGTCTAACTTGTCAGCCAAAAGCGCCATCTCACGAGCCAGATCTCGGCTCGAGACCTTCTCGTTCCCGTCCAGTAGGTCGCTTACCCGACGCTTCAGGTCTGCCTGGTGACGGCGCACCAAGCCCGGCGCGCTGCGCTGAATGCTCTTGTGGATCTTGGCGATGGCCGCCGCGTGGGAGCCCAGGTCCTTCGCCATGGCGGCGCCTTCCTCCTCTCTCATCTGAACGAGGTCTCGCAGCGCAAGAGTTGCCGCCCGAAGCACCAGCTTGCTCATGCTCTCTAGGTCCGTGTCCTTCTCCGGGGCCGAGACCACTCCCGGTAGGCGCACAAGATCGGCCAACTCAAGGTCACCCTTGAGCTTCAACTCCAGAGCCAAGCTCTTCAGGGAGCGCAAGTAGGCGGCGGCCACGTCCTTATGCACTCGCGCAGGAAGCTCATCGGTTGCAAGAGTGACACGCGCACTCAACTGGACAGCTCCACGGCTTAGTTGCTTGCGCACCAAAGCATCCACCTGGGATTCGAGGTGCCCCAATTCCGGGGGCATGCGGAGCTTGGCCTGCAGGTGCCGGTGATTGACCGAGCGCACCTCAACCTGAACGCTCACGCCTTTATTCGCGACCGTGGCCGCACCGAAGCCCGTCATGGAACGCAGTGCGTTGGCCATGGTTATCGACCCTGAGCGACTACTCGTTGGAGCCGGGGGGGGCTCCTACGGGTACTCCGGCGCCATCTAAAGTGCTGGTACCACCCAAGCCGTCCAGGGTGCCCGAGTTGCCGGTCTGGCGGTTCAAGACGTGGATGGTGAGAGCACTACCCAGGAAGACAACGGCTATCGCCATCGTGAACTTATGGATGCCCTGTGCCTTGACGCCGAAAGTCTGCTGGCCCGCCACGCCGAGGGCATCGCCGAACCCGCCGCCCTTCCCCTCTTGGAGGAGGATGACGACGATCAGCATCAGAGCCGCAAGGATGAACAGGATGTAAAGGAAGGTAATGAGCAGGTCCATGATGAGCACTCTTGGCGCTTTATGCGGTCAGTTCCCGGGGGCCTCGTGGGAATCAGGGATGATGGGCAGGAATGCCTCTGCGGTAAGGGATGCGCCTCCGACCAGCGCTCCGTCAATGTCCCGACGGGCGAGGAGATCCGCAGCATTCTCCGCCTTGACGCTGCCACCGTACAAGATCCGCGTCCGGGCCGCGAGGTCATCGGTGGCGATGCCGGCCAGAACCCCGCGCACGTAGGCGTGGGCGTCCTGAGCCTGCTCGGGACTGGCGGTCAAGCCGGTGCCGATGGCCCATACGGGCTCGTAGGCCAGACTCAGACGATCCAAGTCCTCGGCCTCCAATCCTGCCAGTCCGGCCTGAAGCTGGGACCCGCAGACCGCTTCGGTCTCGCCGGCTTCCCTTTGTTCGAGGGTCTCACCCAAGCAAAGCATCACATCCAGGCCCTGGGCCAGGGCGATGTGGACCTTGCGGTTGATCAACTCATCGCTCTCGCCATACACGTGACGGCGCTCGCTGTGACCCAGGAGTACAAGTCCCGAACCCACGTCCTGCACCATGCTGACGCTGATTTCGCCCGTGTGAGCGCCGCTGGCTTGGTCGCAGCAGTTCTGCACTCCCACTTGCACGGGGCTGGACTGGGCCACCTCAACAATGTCCCTCAGGTAGACCGCCGGGGGGAAGAGCCCTACGTCCACGTCCTCCCGGCCACCAACGCTCTCGCATACGGCTTTGGCCAAAGCGATAGCCGAGGCCCGATCGAGGTTCATTTTCCAGTTGCCAGCGATGAATGGTTTGCGCACGAGGGTCTCCGAGTTTCAGCTTGGACGGTCTAGGGGTGAGTTAGAATCCTGGTGCATCCTGGAAGAGGGAGGCAATCCAGAGCGCACCAACCGCCGGCCGTCCAGGGCCGCGAGAGTCGTAACGTCTTCGACGATGCGCTCAAAAGACGACAGGGAAACGGCTTGGGCCCCGTCGGAGTGCACCTCCTCTGGATGCGGATGGACCTCGACAAGCAGGCCATCGGCACCGGCGGCTATGCCGGCGCGGGCCAGGGGCCGTACGAGATCGGCGCGCCCAGCGGCATGGGAGGGATCCACGATCACGGGCAGATGTGTGGTCTTCTTCAGATAGGCAACAGCCCCCACGTCGAGTATGTGGCGGGTGATGGAATCGAAACCGCGCACTCCACGTTCGCACAGGATGACCGAGCGGTTGCCCTCAGCCAGGATGTACTCCGCCGCGCCCAGCAGTTCCTCGACCGTGGCGCCAAATCCACGCTTGAGCAGGACCGGCGTCGAGAGCTGGCCGAGCTCCACCAGGAGCGGGAAGTTCGCCATGTTCCGAGCGCCGACCTGAATCATGTCCGCGGTTTCGTTGACCCGCTCCACGTCACGAGGGTCGAGAACTTCGGTCACGACACCGATTCCGGTGCTGGCCTTGACCCGGTCGAGGATATCCAGGCCCTCCACGCCGATTCCCTGGAAGGAATAAGGTGAGGTCCGCGGCTTGAACGCACCCGCCCTCAAGAGCCAGGCCCCAGTCCGTAAGACGCCCCGGGCGATTTCCTCCAGCCGCTCTTCGTCCTCCACGGCGCACGGGCCGGCAATCAGGGAGAGGTTGCCGGCACCGAAACGGGCATTGCCCACAGGAATCATTGAATCCTCTGCGTGGTCTCCATTCCGCAGGGCCAGCTCATGCGGCTCACCCTTGTCCACAACGCGCACCACACCCGTCAGATCCGTAAGTCGTGCTCGGTGACCGGGGGCACCGCGACCCTCCAGTTGGAGCAGTCGCTGCTCCTCGTCCAGGAATCGCACGGCGTACCCCAGCTCCTTGCACGAAGACAGGATCGCCTCCCGATGAGGGGCTGGAAGGGACCGGCCTAGTTGCAAGAGCATGGTGGGAAGAGTCTGGGAGCCGGCGGAGGGTTGGATTTGTCCTAAGGGTCAGGATTGCCCCTGACTGCTGGAAATCGAACAGGTAAGTATAGATGTGGGGAAAACGGGGGGCAATGCGACCAGCGCCGTCCCTGACCTCAATCCACAGCCCAACTTGCAACCTATGGCCCTTCTCGAATCCCTTCTGCGCCTGCTGCCACTCGACGATCTGCCCCGCACGGGCTGGATTCTGGGCGGCGTCACCCAGCCCGAGTCCGTGGCTGGCCACATCCTGGGCACCTGCCATCTTGCTCTGGCCCTCACCCCACAGATCGAGCCCCCACTGGAGCTGAGCCGGGTCCTGGCCATGGCTTTGGTCCACGATGCCCCCGAAGCGGGCAGCGGAGACCTCCCGCGTCCCGCCGCAATCCACCTGCCTAAGGGCGCAAAGAGACAAATGGAGGACGCCTTGGCAGGTGAGATTCTCGCCCCACTTTCGGGGCCAGCAACCGAGGCCTGGGCCGAGTACTCCGCCCAGGAGACCCGTGAGGCCCGCCTTGTGGCGCTCTGCGACTCCCTCCAGATGGGAGTCCGCTGGGTGGGTTACCAGCGCGCGGGCTGGCGCGGGTTGGGGGACTTTGAGGCCCATTTTTCGGCCCTTGACTGCGGGGAGTTCCCTGCCGCGGAAGCCTTGCGCCAGGAAATCCTAGGAAGCGGAACCCCCTGAACCTCCCGCGGGGAATACTGACCCCTCCCATGTCCCGTCTCCTAACCATCCTTCCTCTTGTCGGCCTCCTGCTCCTGGCCACGCTGGTCGCCGTTGCCCTGCGACCTCAGGAGCCGTACGCCTACCCGGGCGACGGCCAGCCCCTGGCTGACAGATTGCCACTTCCGAAAGTGCGCGACCTCTCAACCCACCTAAGCGGCCGTGTGCTCGATTCATCCGGGGCGGGAGTCGCAGACGCCTCCTTGGTGGTACTGCAGGATGAGCGCGTCCATTGGACTTACACGGCAAAGGGGGGGGAGTTCGACCTGCCCGGCCTCGCGCCGGGATTGCTGGAGGTGGCCCTGGATCACAGTCGCTACCCCACAACGATCATGGAAGCGATTGCGGGGCCAACGCCCATAGACCTCGTTCTCCCTCCGGCGCACGACGCGGGCCCCTCGGTGCCCCGGCCCGAGGGGGTGGACCTCTCGGCCAGAGTCCACTCCGCCGACACAGCAGATCTGACCGGTTTTGAGGTGGCACTGGCCCCCACCGCACCACCCACCGAACCGGGCACAGGTCACCCACGTCGGGCTCAAACCGACCGTGAGGGCCGCTTTCAGGTGCCCAACCTGACCCCGGGGGAATACCTGGTGCGGGTGATCCCCCCCGGCTACCCCGGAGCCACTTGGCCGGATCTGCTTTCCGGCCTCGATGGCCCAACCCTGCGTTTCACCCACCCGCAGGAGTCCATGACCTTCAACACCGTGGCGGGCACGGTCGCAGGCACGTTCCACCCTCCCGAGGGCCACTTTCCCGGAGGCGCTCTGGTTCAGATTCGACCCCGCGGGGCCAGCGAAGCCGACGCCCACCCCACGGGCCTAATCCTGGTGGGACGCACGACCGCTGATGGATCCTTCCAAATCCCGCATGTCCCTCCTGGAGCCTATCGGGCTGAACTCGCGAGCGGAGATACGCGCCTCGAGTCCTTTCTCGTCATGCCCCAACGAGGACGCATCGACCCCGGGTTCTAGACCTTCGGGCGGCAGCGTATGGTGTACGCGCCCATGACCACGGTTTACCTGGACAACGCCGCGACCACTCCCTTGGCCGAGCCCGTACGCGAGGCCCTCGCCCCCTTCCTGGGGGAAGAGTTCGGGAATCCCTCATCGCGCCACGCCCTGGGTGTGCGCGCCGCCGAGGCGCTAACGCGTGCCAGGACTCAGGTCGCCCGAGCTCTGGGAGGCCAGGCGTCTGAAGTCGCGTTCACATCCGGTGGAACCGAAGCCAATAACATGGCGGTCCTCGGTGCCGCGAGAGCGAGGAAAAAACAGGGCGCGCAAATCTTGCTCGGCGCCACAGAACACCCTTCGGTTCGCGCAGCGGGGGAGGCGCTTTCGGCAGAGGGCTTTGAGGTGCAGACCATCCCGCTGGACGAAACCGGAAATTTGGATCTGCAGGTGGCGGAAGCGCTCCTCACCCCCGAGACGGTCGTAGTAGCCCAAATGCTCGTGAACAACGAGGTTGGCACCATCTACCCCGTCGCAAAACTGGCGCGCCTCGCCCGCAAGTACTCACCCCAAGTTCACATGCACACGGACGCGGTGCAGGGGCTGGGCAAGCTCGCTCTCGACCTTGATCAATTGGGCGTCGACAGTTGCTCCGTCTCCGCCCACAAGGTGCATGGATTGAAGGGTACCGGAGCGCTCGTGACGCGCCCCGGAACTAGGCTCCAGCCGCTGATTTTCGGAGGCGGACAGCAAGGCGGCGTTCGACCCGGCACGGAGAACGTAGTAGGAGCAGTGGCCTTCGGCGCGGCGGCTCAGATGGCAGATGATCGCTGCGAGCAAACCTACGAGCACGCGGCGGGCCTGCGCGCTCAACTAGACAACGGGCTGAAAACTCTGAGCGGTATCTCCCTGCTCGAGGCCGGCACCGAGCGCATGCCTTCCATTTGCTCCCTGCTCGTACCCGGCGCACCTGCCGAGGTCTGGCAGCATCACCTAGAGGCCCGCGGGGTCTTCGTCTCCGTAGGCAGCGCTTGCCAATCCAACGATTCGAGCGTCAGCCCAGCCCTGCTGGCCCTTGGCCTGGATGCCGAACGGGCCAGGCGGGTACTGCGACTATCCTTCTCCGCCCTCACGACCAGCGAAGAGGTGCAAATCGCCCTGGACGCCCTGGAATCCTTGGCGCCGGAGCTGGAGGATCTCTCGTGATGCCTTCCGCACAGCCGAGCCCCACCGAGCTTGGAGAGCCGGACCTGATTCTCGTCCGGTACGGGGAGTTGGCCCTAAAGAAGGGTAATCGCGGAGAGTTTGAGAAGGCTCTGGTCCGCAACCTCCGTCAGGCCTTGGCCTCGACCACCAAAGCGGAGGTGGATCGCCAGCACGGCAGGATTCTCATCCGGCCAGAACGCCGCTGTGAGAAGGCGGCGAAACGTGCGGCGGAAGTTTTTGGAGTCAAGACGGTCTCGCCCGCCTGGACGGTCGCCTCTGACACCGAGGCCATCACGGCCCAGGCGGCCAAGCTCCTGGAATCTGCCCTCGCGGCACGTGGCCAAAGCGAGCCCGTCTCGTTCCGAGTGCGCGTCAGGCGCGCCAACAAGGCCTTCCCCTTGAACTCAAGTGAACTCGAACGCCACGTGGCCGAGCGCATTCTCCCCGGACCGGATACGGTCAGGGTGCAGTTGGTAAATCCGGAGATGACCCTCGGGATCGAGGTTAGAGACAGGAACACCTTCTTGTTCCTCGACCGCATTGAGGGGAACGGCGGCTTGCCCGTCGGCACCTTGGGCCGTGCTCTATGCCTCCTGTCTGGCGGCATCGATTCGCCGGTTGCTTCCTGGCTCGCCATGAAGCGCGGCCTGCACATGGGATACGTGAGCTTTCACTCCGCCCCCTACATCGGGGAGGGGTTTCGCAGGAAGGTGCGCGAAGTCGTGCGCAACCTCGGCCGCTGGCAGTACAAGGCGCCTCTGTTCACCGTGCCCTTCGCCGACATCCAGGTAGCCATTCGAGACCAGACACCGGAACGCTATCGCACGGTGCTTTACCGGCGCATGATGCAGCGCATCGCCGAACGCCTTGCCACCGCTGAGAACTGCGGCGCGCTAGTGACAGGCGAGTGTTTGGGACAGGTGGCGAGTCAAACCCTGGAGAATCTGACCTGCATCGAGGCCGCGACCTCCCTCCCAGTGCTTCGCCCGGTTCTCACCTACGACAAGGAGGAGATCATCCAAATCGCCCGTCGCATCGGGACATTTGACATCTCAATCCAGCCTGAACCCGACTGTTGCACCGTGTTCCAGCCAAACCGACCGGTGATCAGGGGTCGCGTGAAGGACTGCCTGGCCGCAGAAGCCCAAATGGATGTGGAAGGGTTGATGCAAAGGGCCTTGGATGGGACCGAGATGGAATTGCTCGATCACGAGGGAGGGGCATGAACCGCACCCTGGCCATCCTCCTGGCGATGGCAATGCTCCTGGCCCACAGTCTGGCCCTGCACCTGAACCCCGAAGGGCACCTGGGAGAGCCTTACGAGTACGCCCATCGCGCTTACCGCGTGGCACGCAACCTAATCAGGGAAGGGGCCCTGGTCTGGAACACCGGACTGGAAGGCTCGGCACGGGGCGGGCTTGAGAGCTACCCCTCCCTCCTCTGGGTGGCACTCTCCTCGCTGGCCGAGCGCCTCTACCTACCCGTCACGCGCACCACCCAGGTCATCGGTATGGCGGCAGCCCTGATGACCGTGCGATTCTCGGTGATGTTCGACAAGGACCGCATCTCCAGCATCATCCCTGCTCTGCTGCTGGTCACCAGCGGAGCGTTCGCGGCGGCCGCCCCCAGCGGGCTTGAGACTTCCCTGGTGGCATTCCTGCTGACGGCCGCGTTCGTTTCTTTTGAGCGCGCGCGCCGAAGCACTTTCTCTATTGCCCTCTTCTCCCTCGTGCTCGCTCGGCCCGAAGGCGCACTGGCGATCGTTCTCTTCGCTCTCTTCGCCATTCGCGACCGCCTAAGCGCCGAACGCGATCCCGCCCAGGAAATGCCACTGGGAGCCTTCCTCCCGGCCCTGCTGGCCACGGCCGTCCTTCTTTGGATACCCAACAGTTCCGGGCAGTCCTTATACGGCACCTGGATAGCCACGTTGCTGAGCTTCGATGCGGCCCGAGCGAGCCAGGGACTGGGATACCTGAGCGACCTGTTCGCAACGGCCATCACGCCCGTCCTAGTGGTCTTCCCCATCCTGGCTTGGATCACGGGCCGATTGACCCGCACAGGTCGCCGGGCTCTGATGTGGGCCGTGGCCTGGATGGTCATCGTGACCCTCCAAGGAGGAGGTCTGCAGCCTTTCAGCGTAGCCCTCGTGCCTGCCCTGCCGCTCCTCGCCATCGCCATCCAGCAGGGCATCTTGGCTGCACTAGATACGGACCTAAAGGTCATGGAAAAAGTGTCCTGGGCCGCCCTCATGTTCACGTGTCTGCTCGGGATCATGGCGACAAAGTCCCCCGTGAGCTTGAAACGCTTTCAGGGTGCGGTGCCCATCCTGGATTGGTTGAGCGCAGGCAAAGGGCCCAAGCCCCTCGGCGGACAGCAGGTACTCGGCATGGCCTCCATTACCAGCGAATTGGATCGCACCATCAAGCTGCGAAACCTTGGGCTCTTCCTGCGAGCGAACGTGCCGGGTGAGCTCACCCTGCTCTCGCCGTACTCGGGTGCCTTGGCGTACCTATCCCGCATGCAAGTCTTGGATCTCAATGGCCAAGTCACTGCGCCTCAAGGCACAGGGCTGACGCCGCCGTGGAATCCGCGCCCCCGCATCGACCTCCTAGCCGCACTAGAACAGGATGCGGACTACATACTGGTCGGGCTTCAGGACATCAGAGAGGAGGACCTGGGCGGACCCTTTGGTCTTGGGCTCGAGGAACTCTTGGAGTTGGACGGAAGCCAAACAGACCCCGAGCGGCAAGCCCTGATCGGTGCCCAGTTGAATGAGTACGAACTGGTGACCGTCCCGGTCTACGCAGAGCGGCGCCGTCGTTCCGCACCCTTTCCACTCCTGCGCAGAAAAGATCTGGGCCTGACTCCACGGTTGGAAATTCGGCACGTGGACGATGAGATCCGAGTCTTGCTCACATCGGATTGGCCGGAAGGGTCCAGTGGTTGGCCGGGGAACCCACACCTAGCCCGGCTCGCCTTGGAGGGCACGGATGAGAACGGCAAGGTTTGGTTTTTGGACCCGCAGGGATTCCCACACGCCCCGCAACGCAATGCCAAGAATCAGAAGAAGGGACCAGAGAGCGAACTCTTCGCGCGCCCCGACCTACTACTGCAACCCACGCCCAAGCAATGGGTGCGATTGGCCGCCATACCCTTGCTCAAAACGCCCGATGGGACGCGCTTGGTGGATCTGCGGGCTCAACTGTTCAACCCCCACACAAGCAAGCAGTCACGCTTCGCACCAGCCAGCCCACAGGTCAGCCTGACGCTGGAATGATCAGTTAATTCCGAGCTTCTTGAGCTTCCGATAGAGGGTCGACTTGCCGACGCCCAACACACGCGCCGCAGCTATCTTGTCCCCTTTGCAGGAGGCGATGGCACGCTCGAGAGCAGCGCGCTCATAGAAGGCTAGGCTGATGGGGGCATCTTCGTCGATTACCCATCTATTCGAACTGTGATCAGAATCATGAACAGAACTGGGAGACACCACTTGGGTGTAGGCATCCTGCGGCAGGTGAGTACCCGGGACTCGCACCGCTCCGGAACCGCCCGAGGAGTTCTGCCGCGGCTGCCCTGCGGGAATAATGTCCAGGCGGTCATCCCTGCGCTCGGCAAGAAGCGTACGCGCCAGTGCGGGCAACGCCTGACGGTGAGCGGCACAGATCACCGCCGCAACACCGACCTCGTACAGATCCTTCGATTCCCCAGTGGGCACGTCCGTGGGAGAGAAGACGACGATCGGGGTTCCACTACAGATGTGCTCCAACTCCGTGCACATGCGAACGGCCTCCGCGCGCATAGCCAAGTCACCATTGAACTGGGCGTTGACAAGGATGAGCCCGAAGGACTCGGCACGTGCAAGCCCCAAGGCGCGGGCGCCGCCGGGTGCGACCACGACTTCGTACCCAGCGTGGCCCAGCCGGCCAGCTGCCAGGGCGGACTCTCCAGGATCAGCTGCGATGAGTAGGATGCGACGCAAAGGAATACCTCGAAGCCTTGGAATCGGAGCGCTCGTCAACTCTGACGAGGCCGCGACCGAGTTCTTTGGCTCTCGAACTAGCAAAGCCTCCCATATCCAGAGACCAGAATGAAACCATGCCTTTCGGGAACTGCTTAGATTCGCCCGCTGTCGAGCGAGCCCTCACCCAGGTCGAAGGGCTGGACGACCCGCTTGCGGTGGCCACGCGGCTCCGGGCGAGCCTGCCCATACCGCTTGCCCGGGCGGCCGCCGGACTGCATGACCTGCGTGCCAGAGCCCGAGGCAGCGCTCTAGACCAAGACTTGCGCTTCCTGACGGCCAAGGGGCTTCAGCAGGCCACTGCGGGGGCCGTTGCGGCCTACCGGGCCCAGCGCATCTGCGAATTCGCACCCGATTCCCTGATTTGGGACGCCACGGCAGGGATCGGCGCGGACAGTCTAGCCCTGCTCCGGCGCGATCTGCGCGTGGTCACATCAGATCTGGACACCCAGACACTCGCCTGTGCCGCCTCCAACCTCGCGCACCTGAGAGCGGCCAACTGGGTCTTGCGCGCGGACGCGACAAGGCCCCCCTGCCGGGTGGACGTTATCTTGCTAGATCCCGATCGCCGACCCCATGGAACGCGCGAGGGGCACCCCGAGCGCTGGTCCCCTCCCATGAGCACTTGCCTCGGCCTAGCCCGTGCTAACAAGGGTGCCTGCATCAAACTCCCGCCGGGTATGGATCCCACGCAACTGGATGAGCTCGGGGACACGCCTCACGGTTTGCAGTGGATCAGCTTGGCGGGTCAGCTACGAGAGCTTGCTCTTTGGACCGGATGTCTGGCCGGAGATCTCGCCGGCGAGCGCGAGGCTCTGATGCTGGGACCTGCCGGGCCCCTGGGAACGTTTCGCGGGACGCCTGAAGAGCTTCAACCCTTGGAGCCCGGACAGTTGCAGTCCGTGAAGTGGCTGGCCGAGCCGGACCCGGCCGTGATCCGGGCGGGCCTGGTGGGGCCTCTGGCCCGCGAGCAGGGCATGCGACCCATTGGGCCCCGCTTGGCCTACCTGGGGAGCGACGAGAGACCCTCCTCACCCATGCTGAGATCTTGGAGGGTGTTGGAGACCTCGGCCTTGGATCCGAAGCGGGTGCGGGCCATGCTGCGCCGACACAATGTGGGTCCTCTGACCGTGAAGAAGCGGGGACACCCTGACGACGCCCAGACCCTCGCCCGTCGTTTCAAGGGACCCGGAGAGCAGCACGGCCTCCTGGCTGTAGCCCGGCTCGAAAAGGGCCATGGCGCACTGCTGCTTGAGGTCCCAGCTGAGACTTGAGCGGCCAAAACGGCCCTCTTGGCACGCCTGGAGGCTTGAGTGGTGGGCGATGAGGGATTCGAACCCCCGACTTTCTCGGTGTAAACGAGACACTCTGACCAACTGAGTTAATCGCCCCGGTAGGCCTCGGCCACCCAGACGGTATCCTCAGGTACAGGCGCGCGCCACCGGCCCCAGGCCCATGTTCGGGCTCTGACTGAAATTCTCCCCTCCGGGCCGCCCCTGGCGCCCCTCCCCCCACCATCACATGCGAATCGCCGTTGTCGGAACCGGATACGTTGGGCTCGTTGCAGGAACCTGCTTCGCCGAGAGCGGCAACTCAGTGACCTGCATCGACATTGATGCGGAGAAGATCGCCACCCTGCGCAAGGGCGAGAGCCCCATCTACGAACCGGGCCTGAAGGAACTCCTGCAACGCAACCTGCGGGATGGACGGCTCTCGTTCACTACGGACTACGCCGAGGGCATGAAGGGCGCCGAGATTGCCTTCATCGCCGTGGGCACGCCCCCGGGCGAAAACGGACAGGCTGACATCAAGTACGTCCTAGCTGCCGCCGAGAGCATCGCCAAGCACATGTCGGGCTACACCGTCATCGTGGATAAGTCCACGGTACCCGTTGGCACTGCGGCGAGAGTGGCCAAGACCATCGAGCAAAATACGTCCCACGAATTCGACGTGGTCTCCAATCCTGAGTTCTTGAAGGAAGGCGCAGCCATTGATGACTTCCTCAAGCCCAACCGCGTAGTCATCGGTGCCAACTCCGAACGGGCCGCACGCATCATGAATGAGCTCTACGGGCCATTTGTGCGAACAGGCAACCCCATCATTCGAATGGACGTGGCTTCCGCTGAGCTCACCAAGTACGCGGCCAATGCCATGCTGGCTACCCGCATCTCTTTCATGAATGAGATCGCCAACTTGTGCTCACTGGTGGGTGCGAACGTGGATGACGTCCGCAGAGGCATCGGCTCCGACGAGCGAATCGGTTCCCGCTTCTTGTTCGCCGGTGTGGGCTATGGCGGCTCATGCTTCCCGAAGGACGTGTCTGCCCTGTCCTCTACCGCGAGTGATCACGGATATGACTTCCAGATCGTAAAGGCCGTGGAGGCTGTCAACCGCGATCAGAAACGGGTGCAGTTCCGCCAGATCGTGTCGGTCTTTGGAGAAGACCTCACCGGCAAGCGATTTGCCGTCTGGGGCCTGGCTTTCAAGCCCAATACCGATGACATGCGTGAGACGCCTGCCGTCACCCTGATTGAGGCCTTGCTCGAGGCCGGTGCGAGCGTTGTAGCCCACGATCCAGAGGCTGCAGAGGAGTCCAGGCGCCACTATCTGGGCGATCGCATTGAGTACGCCAAGATTCCGATGGACGCGGTGCAAGAGGCCGATGCGCTCGTCCTGGTGACCGAGTGGAATGAGTTCCGGCGGCCCGACTTCGCAGCAATTAAAACCGCGCTCAAGGAGCCGATCGTGTTCGACGGGCGCAACATCTGGACCCGCAGCACGCTTGAGGAACTCGGATTCACCTACTACGGCATCGGACGTTAGGCCCCGGGCAGCTCAGGCCCCGGAGGGCGTCAACGCCCACCAAAGGTCTTTAAACGACAAGGCGGCCCGTCCCGGAACATCCGAGCGAGCCACCTTTTGATGTCGCGTTAGCTTTGACAGCGTCGGGCACACCGTACCGTCACAACGTGCGACGGAAAATTGGAAAGATGGTGTGCCTCTCACTATCGACTGCATACATACGGCTTGATCGGTGGGAAAGAAAGGATTTGCACCAACTCCTTTTGAATTCTTTTTGAACCGGATCATGCATGACGTGAACTCAAGCAAGTGCACACCGTGTCAGTTCACGTTCACAGACAAGGCTTGTTCAATGCGACTCGTACACTTGTCGTAGGTATGTTGGAGCTGCTTTCCTTGTTGTGTGACTGCTTGAGATTGAGGCCCAATGGCACTCTTGAGTTCTTGAAGCACACTATTGGCTTCGCGATAGAGCCCATCGCCGCAAAGGGACAAGGCCAGTCGTTCATAAGCAAGCAGGCGCCGTTGAGGCAGAATTGCGGTGCGAGCCAGCACGCGCCAACGATCCTGCGCCAAGCGAGTGCGTCCTTGCTCCTCAGCTACTCGAGCACACCAGTGGGCCGCTTTATTCCTATCTAGTCCAGACAGATAGCCTCCCGCGGTTAGGCGAAGGTAGCTTCGACTGGCGGCATCCAAGAGCCCTAGCCTTCGTTCGAGATGGGCTACTTCCAGTTCCAACTCGCTGCGGCGCCGCGACCGGGCCATGCGGCTGGCTGCCATGCACTGGATCAAGGCAAGCCGCAGGTCACCGCCTGCAGCACTGAGCTCTGAAGCATCGAAGAGAATCTCTGCTCTTGCCTCTGGGGTCTCGCAGCGACGTGAGATGTCGATCAGCTGCTGTGCCGCAAGCGGGCGCAATGTGGGCCTGTTTTCTCCAGAGCCCCGAATCCCCCGCAGAATGCGCCGGGCCTCCTGCAGCAGCTCTTCGTCGCCCCGAACCACGTCCACCACCACCTCACTGGGGTGCCATCCGGCCCACAGCCACGCCGCCAACCAAAGAGCGGCACAAGCCAAGATTCGGCGACCCGTCCGGCCCAGACCCAACCTCACTTCTCGACCACCAAATGCCGGCCATGCCGCTCGCGCAGGTTTCGGCGCAGAGCTTTACCCAATCGCTTCCGCGCGCGGAACAAGCGCACCTTGACCACCGACCGCTGGATACTCAGCTCCTCAGCCGTGGCGGCCGTGTCCTCATCTCCCCCGTAGAACGAGTTCAACAACCTTCGATCGCAGTCACGTAGATCCCCGTACACCAGGCTCAAGCTGTGCAGGAGAACGTCACCCTCCACGCTTTCACCACCCAGGTCATAGGTAAGATTCGGATTGCCCGTACCAGGGTCCACCTCTTTAGCCGTCGCAAGGGCCAAGGCACCCTCGTCGTTGCACGTTACGACCCCGCGCTGGACCTTGCGTATGTGATCCCGGAGCACATTGGAGCCCACGCGCAGAATCCACCCCCGCATGCGGGTGCGATCCTTTACCCCCCATTGGGAGCGCGCGGCCTTGATCAAGGTCTCCTGCAATAGGTCTTCTGCTTCGTTCCCATCCCTGCAGCGGTGGCCAAAGTAGGCCCGCAGGAGGGGGCGGAAACTATCAATCCCGTCCCAGTCCACGCGTCGCTGATTCGCATTCCATTCGCCGCCGCCTCTTGTTCTCGCCACACGATCCTCCTTGGCCTAGGTCACCGGACCCCGGCGCAGGACACGGCGGGGACTCAATGAGACCGCCGCGAGGAGGGCCGGTCGCCGAGTTCCATTCCTGTGGATTACTCAGGCAGGATCGGAGGGAGCAAATAACCGGGAGAACGTCGTGGCGGCTCCAACGGACACTCGATATCCCCCTATTCCGCCTACGGAGTTAGTACCAGTAGGGCTCAAACGCAGGCGACCGCTCCCTTGAAGAGGGGAACGGTCGCTTATCTGCATCACGAGGAACTCACAGTTCCCCAGTATGGGTCGGACTCTACTTTTGGCGGAAGCCCTTGGCCTCCTGGGCCCAGCGGGAGCCGCCGTAGTAGCGAATCAGCTTGTTGTACAGCTTGTTCGCGTGCTCTTGGGCACCCTCGCCATCCAGGAGCTGGAAGCACCGGCCGGCGAAGAACATGGCCTTGGCTACGTAACGCTGCTCAGCCTTGTAGATCACGACGATGCGCATGTAGCTCACCAAGGCCTTGTTGAGGTCCGCCTTGCCCGATTCCTCGCCGGGATTGCGCTCACCTTTGGCCCAGTAACAATCGCCGAGCCCTAGGTAGGCTGCCGCCAAGGTGCGCGAATCCGCACGCGGGTCGGCCGCTACACCTTGGAAGATCTTCAAAGCCGCAGGAACCTTTCCGCCGCGCAGAGCCTCTTCGCCCAGCGCCACTTCGGCGCGGTTGCGAGCCATCGGGAAGGAAACCCCAGCACGCGCTGAGAGATCCTCTAATTTCTTGGTCTTGTCCCCAGCACTGAGAGTTTCATCGAACAGCACGGTTGCCAGATCGGCTTCGATGCGCCAGCGGTCCCCGAGTTGCTTAGCGTCAATCATATTCCTGAGGTCCTCGATGGCAGAAGCCGGACTCTTCTCGGAATCGCTGATGGCCTGGATCTTGCGCATCTGGGCCAAGGGGACATAGCGCGAATCGGGCTGGACCGCGATCAGGTGATCCACGGTGGAGACGACCTTGTCCAACTCCCCCATGATCTCGTGCACCTGCACCAAGCGGTACAGTGCGTAGGCGAATGACCAGGGCTTACGGCGAGGCGGCTCGGTCATGCCAGCCAGGAAGTTATCCAAGCCGTCGAGGGCATCCATCAGCAGCTCGTCACCGATGGCCGCATCGGCCTGATCCACGTCCTGGGGCTTGGAGCTGAACTCCACAAACAAGACACCGTCCGACAATGCCGTTTGGGTTTTGCTGCCCGCTTTGTACGTCACGAAATCCAATTTCTCGGACTGAACGGTGACGTCCTCAATCGAGGTGCCATCGATCATGTAGATCGTGTCCGCCTTGACGGGGGCCGTCAGGATTGAGAGAGCAGCAAGGACGCCCGTAAGAGCAAGTGAGGAGGAAGTCTTGAGGAGCATAAATCAGCTGGGAGGGAGGGGGGGAGGATCGCTAGGGCTATCCGATCCACGTGGCCCGGTTACTGCGCGAATGGGGACCTAGGCTGCCCTGAGGCCATCGTTGAAGGACGAAAAGGATACGGGCGGGTTCTGGAATCTGTCAACTTGCGGAGTGGGGGACGGCCACCACCATAGCTGCGGCCAACTCTTCGGCCTTGGCGGCCCCACAGATCTCCTCCACCAATGCCAGGGCGAACTCCATGGAGGTGCCCGGCCCCTGACTGGTGATCAGCGCTCCGCTGCGCACGACCCGTGGCTCAGAGCAAACCTCCGCCTCTCCGAGACGCTCACGCACGGCAGGGTGCGAAGTCATCTGCTGCCCCACTTCGATCCCCGCCCGGGCCAGCACCATGGGTGCCGCACAGATTGCAGAGACCAGAGAGCCCCTCCCGTGTAGGTCGCGCACGAATCCGAGCAGGCGTTCGTCCTCCATCATGGTCAGGGCTCCCTCCATTCCCCCCGGCAAGCAAACAGCACCGAACACCGAGAGGTCCAGGTCCGCAAGAATGACATCCGCCTCGATGGTCATCTCATGTGCCCCTCGCACCTGTAAGTTCCCAAGCGCAGCCACCGTCACGTCCAGATCTGCACGCCGCAGTACATCGATCACGGTTACGGCTTCAATCTCCTCGAAGCCGTCGGCAAGGGGCACGAGAATCTTGGGGGGCGGATGTGTCATGGGCTTTCTGTGCGCAAAAGAGTTGTAGACTGGGACGATGAGCGAGGCCCATCTGAAACCCGTATTGGTCAGCGCGTGCCTGCTGGGTCAGGCGTGCCGATACGATGGAAGAGACTCCCTACGAACCATCCTAGTGGAACGCCTAACAGCCGAGGGTTTTCGCCCGGTTCCGTTTTGCCCCGAAGAGGCTGGTGGCTTGGGCACACCGCGTCCGGCAGCCTGGATCGAGCGGGGCGATGCCCAACAAGTACTTGACGGACACGCCGCCGTCGTGACTCACGCAGGCGATGAGTGCACCGATGCCTTCCGCTCCGGAGCAGATCAGGCCCTGGAACTCTGTCGGGAGGAGTCCATTGAACGTGCCTACCTCAAAGAGGGTTCGCCCTCGTGTGGCGTATGCCAGACCCACGTGGACGGGGAGAGGGTCGATGGCCCAGGGGTGACCGCCGCCCACCTGGCCCGCTCGGGAATCGAAGTGCACGGAGTCGACTGAAGGTTTTCGGGAGGCACAGCAGGCTCACGAGCAGGGCAAGGTCAGGCATCCGCCGATCATCGAGGTTGCGCCTCGACGCGCAACCCGGGTCGAGCAACCGCGCGCCAGAAGCCCGTGCAGGCCGTTTCGGCCCTCAGCCGAGAAAGTTGCAGCCTGCGAAGAGCACAGAAGCATCGCGGTCGACAGTGTGAATCGACGGAACTTCATTCGCCTTTTTCTTTCGCGACGCCGAGCATTTGATACTCGAGAGAAAATCGGCTCGACGGTTGTTCATTAAACTCGTCGAGACTCGGGCTGTAAGTGAAGACCTCGATCTTGTTCTCCCTGGGATGGAACGTCATGTATCGCAGCCAGCCGTTGCCGCCGTTCTCGAGGCCTTGGTAGTCGCAGAGCACTTCGTGTACCAAGTTGCCGTGAGCGCCCTCGCTGACACGTCGACCCTCACCACCAACGTGACCACAGAGGACCAGAAAGAGGTTGTCATGCTGGCTGACGAGTTTCCGCCACATCATCTCGCCATGATTCCCTGCTACATCATAACCATTGCCGTCGATGCGCACACTGCCGTCCTTCTCAGACCGCAAGTATGCATGAGTGAGGACGATGCTGCGTCGATCGGGATGCTTCGTAAGCACGGCGTTCGCCCACTCGAGGACTTCGTCACGCGGCTTGAATTCGAGGCTCAAAATGAGGAAATCCATCGAGGCCGCCGAGAAGAAGTAATAGGCGTTCGTGAGCGTGCTGTCGTGTGATCCGCCAAACCAAGGCTCGGATGCGAACTTGGCGAGTGGAAAGTACTCATCGAACATGGAGTCGCGTGTCTTCGCGCTATCCCATCCGCCTGCGGCATTCTGGCTACAACCCATGTCGTGGTTGCCGAGACAAAGACAATAGGGAACCACTCCATCGAGCACGCTCATCGCACTCTGCGCGCGGGTCCACTCGCCCGAATCGTCGGTCTGCGTGATATCGCCCTCGTGCACTACGAACTTGGTGTTGAGCCGTGAAGCGCTGTCACGAATCCAGCTCGTCTGATCGTGAAAGAAGGTCGTGCGATCTTCGCCCGCCGCAAGTCGCTCCTTGGCTCGCTTCGTGCGCTGATCGACGTATTCCTGAGTATCGGGTAGCACCACGAGAGTGAATGGCGCCAAGCTGCGCTCAGGAGTCACGCAACCCGACACTGCCCAGAGGACGAGGACGATTCCGCTGTTTTTCATGATAAGGCTCATCAGTGTTGTTGTTCTTCTTGGGTCCGCGGAGATGCTATCCAATACTCGAATCGAGTAGGGAGCCGGACGACCGAGCTAGGTCATCCGGTTCAGCGTGCTGCAGGCCCGACCCGGCCGCTCACTTCACCCGCGGTCGCGCTACCACAAGCACGTGAAACCCGAGGAGGGAGAGGCCCGGTATCGCGCACAGAATGCGATCGAGGCCGATGAACATGCGCGTGATCCAAGCGTTCCCAGGAATGAAGCGCAGGATGCCTAGGTGGTCCGGGAATCCCGCGAACACGTAGGCAAAGATTCCGTAGCGCCAAACCCGCGTCACCTCGAAACCGGCCTGTTCGCATAAGCCCACGATGCCTTTCTTGGTGAACCCCTGATCGCCCACATCGAAGTGAGGGCTCTTGGCGTACAGAACAGCCCGCGCGAGACGAATGAAGGGGTTGTCGTTGCAGGGCTCGCTCATGATCAGAACGCCCTCTTCACCCAACGCCTTGCGGCAGTGAGTCAGGAAAGCCACGTGGTCCCGGGTGTGGTGCAGCGATCCTTTGCAGAACACGGCATCGAAGCAAGCGGGGCGAAAAGGGAGGCGCTCGGCGTCGCCGGTCACAAGCCTTGCTTCAGACACATACTCGTCTGACACCCGCAGCATCTCGTGGCTGATATCCAGGCCCACGGCACCCGGGTGATGCTCGCAGAGTTCCGCCAGGAAAAAACCCGTTCCGCAACCCAGGTCCAAAATGCGCGCGGCCCCCGCGGGAACCTGGCCGATCATCTCAGCATGCCAGTCCTGCTGAAAGAGGCGGCTGAACTCAAACGAATAGCGATAGGCGTAGCGGGGCGCGAGCTCCTTGTGGAGCTCGATTTGCGCCTTGGCATTGGAGCTGGGGGCCTTTGAACTCGAGGAAGTCATGGACGGGGAACGATTCTAGCCAGCAGGGCGGCCACAATGGGAAGGTCGGCTGCCGCCAACTCCACTCCTCCCATTTTCAGGGGGTCCAGCCAGGCCACGCGATCGTGGTCGCTCAGGTGCAGCTCAGGGGCAGGCAGGTCGTCCCGCAGGTCGACAAGGAAAGCCGAAAGCTCCAGGCTCAGTTCAGGGTAGGCATGGCGTGTGGTGACCAGGTGTTCTCCGATAGTCACCCTGATGTCCAATTCTTCGGCCAGTTCCCGCGCCAGGGCCTCTCGGGGCTCCTCTCCCGCCTCGATCTTGCCCCCAGGGAACTCCCACTTGCCGGCCAACCAATCCGGAGCCGTCCTGCGGGCCAAGAGAACTTGCCCCCTGTGCTGAAGGACTGCGGCGGTGACGTGCAACATGGTTGGCTGGACCGGGAGGGCCCACCAGAGTGTAAGGCCAAGCAGCCCGAGCACAGAGTCCAACGGGCGCTCCGTGACTTGCGACCGGGCGCCTGTGTACGCTGACCCCATGCGCGTCGGCAGTCTGATCCCCGTTTCCCTTATGGGCGGCGCCCTCGTGGCGGTGCTTGTCTGGAACGACGTCCTTCCGGGTGGCTGGACGCTCAGGGGGTGGATCACCCCACATGCCGAGCGGGAGTCACTCGAGCAGGCCGAGCACGCCGCAAGCCGCATGGCCCAATTCGAAGACCTCTGCGCCAACGCACAGCCGGGCGCGATCGCCTTCCTGGGCTCCTCAACCATCGAGCGCTTTCCCCTGGCCGAGCTGTTTCCCGGCAAGAACTGTCTCAATCTGGGCATCGGCAACGAATCCACCTCGGCCCTGATCAGCCGCTTAGATCGCAGCATTCCCGAGGACCTCGCCGGTGCTGTCCTATACGTAGGCAGTATCGATTTCCGCTACCAACATCGCCGCCCGGAAAGTATCGCCGCATTGGTCGGTGAGATATTCGATCAACTGCGCGCCAGGAGTCCCGAGCTGCCCCTAGCTCTCATTGGAGTACTGCCCGAGCAATCCATGGACGCTTCCTTTGTGGCGGAACTCAATCAGGTCAACTCAGCCTTACAGGCCCTTTGCCTCGAGAGGGACGGCGCATTCGTATCAACGGCCCGTCCTCCGATCACAGATGCGAACGGCAGCCTGAACCCGGAGATGGCAGCCGACCGATTGCACCTGGGACCACAGGGCTACTTACAACTCGCGCGCTGGCTGACAGAAGACGGCGGCGCTATGGGACAGCTTCTACAAACCAACTAACTCCCCACCTCTCCCGTGCTCAAAAACATCGGCTCCAACTGGGCTCTGAACGCCGTTCAGATTCTGGTGTTCATGGTGCTCACCCCCTTCGTGGTGAGCACTTTAGGAACCGATCTGTATGGCGGCTGGGTCACGCTGGTATCGCTCACGGGCGTGCTGCAATTGCTCATTCTCGGCATCCCGATGGCATCAGTGCGCTACATCGCCGAGCACGTGGCCAAGAAGGATACAGAAGGCGCTAACCGCGCCCTCTCCACCTGCATGGCCATCACCCTTGGAATGGGGGCCGTGGCCGTTGTTGTCGGGGGCATGCTGTTTTTTGGCCTGACGGGCTACCTCACCAGTGACGCCTGGTCCCTTACAGCCGAGCAGACCAGCGACGCGAAGGCGGCCTTTGTGATCGTGGTAGCGAACCTGGCCTTCGGTTTCCTGGCGCGCCTGCCTTATGGGGTGTTTGACGCGCACCAGGACTTCATTGCCCGCAATCTGATCATGGCCGGTGGGCTGGTTCTGCGCCTGGTACTGACACTCACCCTGCTCACAATGACGACCTCCCTGGTCGTCCTTGCCATGGTTCAGGTTCTGACCATGGCCAGCGAGTTCGCGGTGGCCATCACCGTTTCAAAGCGCAGGCACACCGGCATCCGTTATCGCCTACGGAGCTTCGACCGCTCTATGGTGAAGCGCGTGTTGTCGTTCAGCATCTACTCCATGTTCCTCAACATGGGTGCCATGCTCGCTTTCCGCGTGGACGCACTCGTCATCGGCGCGAACAGGGCTCCCTCAGACATCACCGTCTATGACTTGGGCAACAAGATCTTCGAGCCCTTCATCGGCATCGTGCTGGCCATCGGAATGGTCGTCATGCCGGCAGCCACGGCCATGAAGGCGAGGGCCGAGGACCAGAACCTGCAGGAGCTGTTCCTCAAGTGGTCGAAGGTCTGCATGAGCCTTGTGCTGCTCATTGGCGGCTACCTGCTTATTGTCGGGCCCGAATTCCTGAGTGCCTGGTTACGCGAGGACTACGTACCGGAGAGCGGACGCCTGTTGCAGGTGCTGATGGTTTCGTTCCTCTTGTTCCTGCCCGTGCGCGGGGTGGCCCTGCCTATTCTCATGGGCCTGGACAAGCCACGCCGTCCCGCCCTGGCGCTCTTGGTCATGGGCCTCGTGAACGTGGCCCTCTCGATTGCCCTGGTCGGCCCCTACGGCCTGCTCGGTGTGGCCCTCGGCACGGCAATCCCCAACTTGTTGTTCGCCCTGTTCGTGGCCGTAACCGCCTGCCGCGAGCTGCAGTTGGGTGTTGGCCGTTACCTGGGGCACGTGGTACTGCGCCCCTTGCTTGGAGCTCTGTTACCCGCGGCCGGGCTCTACGCCTGGAAGGTGGGGCCAGGCATTGAGGGCATACCCTGGCTCATGGTCGCTGGCATCTCCTTCACGCTCCTATACGCACTGCTCAGCGTTCTATTCGTCTACCGGGGCGACCCACACGTGGATCTCGACGCGCAGGTGCGGCGCTTAATCGGGCGCTCCAAGAACACGGGAGGGCAGGCGTGAAGTGGCTTGAAGCCCTGCCCGCCCTGCTGGGCTACGGTGCCGCGGCCTTCGTCGTGACCGAGATGCTGGCCCGGCTCTGGCTCTCCAAGCGTGGTCGATACTTTGTCTTCAAGCCCGGCACGACCACGCTCATGCAGGTGGACAAGGAGACCTTCCCCGACCTCCCGCCCAAGGTGCGGTTTGCCATCAACGAGGCGGGTGAGCGAGGTGGAACGCCGCCAAGCAATTGGAAGGACACCTACCGTGTACTCGTGGCTGGTGGCAGCGCAGCCGAGTGCTACCTGCTCGACCAGGAGGCCAGCTGGCCTCAGATATTGCAGTCGCACTTGCAGCCGCGTGCCTCCGAGTTGGGGGCAGCCCGCATTCATGTGGGCAGCATTTCCCGCTCCCTCGTGCCCTGCGAATGTATCGCGACCATGCTGCGCCACTCTCTCCCCAGCTATGAGCGACTGGACCTCGTGGTCTTGATGGTGGGTGCCAGCGACGTGGTCAACTGGCTTGAGCAGAAGACGCCCGCAACTCTTGAGCGCGGGCAGATGGGTATCAGCCGATCGTTCGACGCGCACCCCGAGGGCCCCTTCGGTTGGACCCTGGCAACCCTCGCCGTGCGTCGTATCGCGTCCTTCTGGTACCACCGCATTGGGCGCCCCATCGAACACCGGGAAGGTGCCGGTAAGACCATCGGCAAGAACCGTCTCATGCGCGCGAACGCCCGGGAGATCCTGGATGAAGTTCCCGACCCCACGCCCATGGCCGAGTACTTCGAGACCTGTTTCCGCGACATGGTGACCGTGGCCAAGAGCCATGCCAAGCGCGTGCTCGTCGTACGCCAGCCCTGGCTGGCCAAGGAGTTCACTCCCGAAGAGCAGGCACGCCTATGGAACTTCGGTGCTGGGCGGCCCTACGTGGATGAGGTCACAACTTACTACGCCCACCACGTTGTCGACTCGCTCATGCAGCGCCTCGATTCCACGCAGGAGCGGGT
>JAPKBO010000039.1 GCA_028823395.1 Planctomycetota bacterium
GGCTAGATCAGCAACCGGCCCCCAGTGAGAGTGCCCGGGGCGAGGCCGACTACCTAGATGGGATGGCGGGCAACTTCCTTGCAAAAATTGAGCAAGGGCAGGGCTCAGAGGCGATGGCTCTCGTGGTGGATGCGATCCGCATGGATAAGGTGTCGATTGCGAATGCTCTAGGCGTCGTATTACCGGGGGCACTGAAGCGCATCGGCCAGCAGTGGCACGTCGGCGAAGTAACGGTCGCCGATGAGCACTTTGCGACTCAGACTATCGGTCGTTTGCTTGAGCGGATCATACTGATGGGTCCTGAACCTGTAGCCAACGGGTACACGGCGGTACTGACAATGGTTGAGGGCGATGCTCACGATCTCAGTGTTAGGATTGTGGCCGCATTTTACGAGCTGTCTGGCTGGAGGACGATTTGCTTAGGTGCGAACACTCCCGCGCTCGATCTCGCTAACATCGCGCAGCACTTTGAGGCGGACCTCCTCCTTATTGGTGCGACCCTTAATACTCAACGTGAAGCCGTAGGGCGCTGCATCAAAGCCGTACGAGAGGTGTGCCCCAACCAGTTGATTATCGTTGGCGGTCCAGCGTTTGCGAACCTAGAAGGGTGCGCAGAGGACCTCGGCGCAAACGGCCGGGCACTGGACCCGCAACATGCGGTCCGGCTTGGCCTAGAATTAGTCAAGGGCTAGCAGCGAGGCGCAGGGCTTTACTGCCGTTTCTAGTTGCCCGTGGTTTGAGCCTCTGACCGCAGTTATTGCGTACTCGGACTAATTGTTGCGCCACCCTGGGAATGTGTAGGCGGGGCCACGGTTGGGGGCGGCGTCTTAGCTTGAGAGGATTGGGGTCTCGCCCTTAGATCAAACCTGAGTTCAGCAAAAATATGTGCGCTGACCGACACGCGTACACAATGGAGCGAAGGGCCAAATACGGTCAAGCCGTGCCGTCATGGCTGGAGTTACGCTCTTCCTCGCTAGCTTTCAGGTGATCCTGTCCCGCACGCTTGAGTCGGCTAAGGGCCTCAGCTGGCGGACTCGCGATGCCGGTGAGGGACCCAATGTGGATTGCCGCAAGAAGGCATTCGAATTCTTCAAGATCTGCACTGGAGGCCAAAGATTCAAGCTCTCCGTTATCGCCTGGGCTAAGCCCGAGCGTGAATTTCTCCAAGGCCAAATCGAACGCGCGACCGTCGCTGGAAAGGAGGCTATGTTTCATTTGGTCCTCCGCGTTTGGGCCGCAAGTGATCCGCTGCCTTACTAAGCCCGCGCCGGATATGGCTTTTCACTGTTCCAATTGGGAGTCCTGTTGCTGTGGCAATGTCAAAGTGCGTGAGACCCTCCACCACAGACATCAGTATGACTCGCCTTTGCTCGGGTCTAAGTTCAGCTAAGGCTTCGCGCGCGAGTCTGAAATCATCTCCGAGATCTACTTGGGAGAGTTCATGGTCCTCCCCAGCAACGTCATGATCATCGATTGATTCCAGCGTGGGCTTGCGACCGAGTTGTCGTTGTCGGTCTATCACGCGTCGCCGCGCAATAGTCCCAATAAAGGTGGCCTCGGAAGACTTCTCAGGATCAAATCGGGCGGCGCTTTTCCAAACGTCGATAAAAATTTCCTGCACAAGATCTTCAATGGTTGAGTGGTCTCTCCAAGCGCGGCTGACGATAGCCCAGACAATTCCGGCATGCCGCTCCAAACATTGACCGACGGCATCAGCTTCACCGCGGGCAATCCGTATTAGCAGACCTTCGCTTTCGGCACTGGTTTTAAGGCGTGACATCGGGGATTGCCGATCCCTGCCGAGCGTAGCTCGGTTGGAGATTGGGCAAACACTGTCAGTTCCCAACATGATGAATGCAAGTGGTCTGAATGGGGTTGGGCACTTGAGCGCCTTCAGGGGCGACCAGTCCTTGGTGGCTTAGAGCCAATTAAGTGCAATTAGGGATTGTTGGGATCGCACAAACACCTGTTTACCGGCTGGGGCAATGTGGGCCCAGGTCTCTTCCTCTGAGATTTCCCGTTCGGAAATCACACGGTACCCGCCGGGTTCGGCGCCGATGAGGCGTAGTACTCCGGAGTCCGAGAGGCTCAAAATCCGATTGCCCTGAATGGCGAGTGACCAATACGAATCCCCAGTCGGAGGTGACGTCCAGCCCTTTGCCCCCGTCTCTAAATCGAGGCAGCCGAAGCGGTTACTCTTGAGGAAGAGGTAGGCGGTCCCGTCAAGGACAACCGGAGAAGTCATATATCCCTGGGTACTTGCTTCCCAACCTACACGGATGTCTAGACCGCCTTCATTTCCATCCACTTGGAATAGGTGAGCGCGGCCTCCGTAGGCCGAAGTGAATACGGCCTCCCCAAAGATTGTCGGCGTCAGGATGTTCATGCCACGGAAGGCCTTCACGGCGGTGGACCAGAGGATTGCCCCGTCATCAATGCTAATACCAGCGAGCTCGGTTCTAGATTGAACGACGAGTTGGGGAATACCCCCGAGGGTTGCCATTACGGGCGAGGAGAATGCACCGCCACTCATTGAGTCACCAGAGTCGAGCGTAGTCCTCCAAATTGTGGCTCCCGTTTCTTTGTCGAGTTTGACAAGTCCCGCGCCGGCTTGAACATAGACGTGGGTCTTGGTCAAGAGAGGGGACGATGGACAACCAAAAGCAGGAAGCGAGGTTTTGAATCGCTCCTTGAAATCCACGGACCATCGGACCTTGCCCGTTTCTGCATGGAGGCATGTCAGTACGTCACGCATCCCAGCCACATAAATCGAAGCTTCATCAACGGCCGGCGTACTGCGAATCCAAGAACCGTTCCGGGAAGCAAAGAAGGGAACTTTCATCGCGCCGACCCAGCTCGTTTTCCAGAGTTCTTCTCCAGAGAAGCGGTTGAGCGCGCGGACCACCTCTGTCGTCTTATCCACGGTTTCAGTGATGTAGACGCGATTAGCATCCACCACGGGGCCCGAGTAGCTAGGTCCAAGCCCGTTGACTTCCCACTTCACACCAAAGTTCTCGTCAGAGAGGTCCGCACCCCAACCTTCACCTGGGGCGGTTCCATCTCGGTTCGGCCCCCGCCACTGGGGCCATGTGTCTGAGGAATCATCCAACTGCGATGCTCGAGCTTCAGAATGGCCGACCAAAGCCAGTAACAAGATCGCGAGCCTTGGCGATCGGCGAATGTGTATGGGTTTCATGTTCAGACCGGAGGAGAGGAATGGGAGATGCGACAGGTTGTTCGCAGTCCAGAGCGCTTGGATGCACAAATACGAAGTAAGGGCGTGGGAAAACCCACGCCCTCGCAAGAAGAAACTTCGCCCTTAGGTGGCTAGAGGGGAAGCAGCACGGAATCGATAACGTGAATGACTCCGTTCGTGGTGTCGATGTCGACCTTGACGACCCGGGCCTTATTCACGAAGACCTGGTTCTCGTGCACTCGGACCTTTAGGACCTGACCTTGCAAGGTCTTGAGGTCATGACCCTCTGCTACGGTTTCAGAATAGACTCGGCCCGGAATGACGTGGTAGGTGAGTACCGCTGCCAAGCTGTCGTGGTTCTCGGGCTTCAAGAGATTCTGTACGGTTCCCGCCGGGAGAGCAGCAAATGCAGCATCGGTAGGGGCAAACACTGTGAAAGGCCCAGAACCCCGAAGAGTCTCGATAAGTTGCGCAGCTTCTAGTGCTGCTGCCAGGGTCTTGAAGGAGCCGGCTCCAACAGCGGTCTCGATGACGTCCATCATGCTGGGCACCATGACCGTGTCAATTACATGAATCACACCGTTCGAGCAGTGGATGTCAGCCTTAGTGACCGCGGAGCCACCGACTTTTAGACCGCCATCACTGAGTGCGAAACCAATCCGCTGGCCATTGGCCGTGGGCGCAGAATTCCGAAGTAAGAAGGGCTCGGCCTTCTTCATGCCCACAAGGTCCTTTGCGAGGACCGTTCCTGGAGCAACGTGGTAAGTGAGGATCGAGCTTAGGATTCGCTTGTTCTTGGGATCCAAAAGCCGCTTCAGTTCCGCCTGGGGCAATTTTGCGAAGGCCTCATTGGTCGGTGCAAAAACGGTGAACGGTCCATCTCCCTGAAGGGTCTCGACAAGGCCAGCTGCCTTAAGGGCGGCAACCAGGGTCGAGAATGACTTATCAGACAGGGCCGTTTGAACAATATCGTTCTTGGGTAGTGAAGCTAGTGCGGCCTTTGTCGTGGAGCAGGAATCATCCGAGCCACCGAGGAACAAGAAGGACGAGAGTAGAGTCGTGGTAATCAGCATGTGATCTATGTGACCTAAGTTAGTTAGAGAAATTTGTACGTGTTACAACGGACTGTTCGATGGCTCCTTGGCTTCGGATGCAGCAAGGCACAATTTCTTGCGAACTTCCACGGGGCACGACTGTGCACGAGGCTGAAACGGGATTGCAGCCACTACTGTCACCCTCCCAATACATCTCTATTGGAATTGCCGGCCGTCGGCCCCGGCCACCTACAGGACGGGCACGGAGGAAGGCAAAGCACCCTCCAGCTCGTGAGAACCCTGAATTCAGGCATTGTCGGAGGAGGGCAAAGAATTCGGGCGTTGTTGCATCTGAACCGGTCGCGCCGCGAATACATCAATGTGAAGCGAGCAACTCAACCGACCCGGACCCCCTCGAACCCCCGCCCACGGCGTTCCAGGAGGTTATTTGTGGCACTGGCCTGTATGGCCATTGCCTGCTTGGTCCCTATTTCATGCCAATCTTCCGTGAAGAACCGTAATCCGCTTGGTGAGTACATGCCGGCCGTGAGGGGTGAGGCTCTCACAGGTGAGCAGATCACTCTTCCACTGCAAGTACCCAGTATTCTGCTAGTTGGTTTCGTCCAGGGGGCTCAGTTCGATGCCGACCGTTGGTTGGTGGGCCTTCTGGAGGACCCTAAGGCCATACGAATTCTAGAAGTCCCTGCGGTTCGGGGATTCTTCCCTCGCCTCATTTCTGGAAAGATTGATGCGGGAATGCGAAGTGGAATTCCTCAAGAGGATTGGGCGTCCGTGGTCACCCTGTACGGAAAGGACGCCGGCGCTGTGCTGGGATTGACGGGTAACGAGCGACCAAGAAACATGCGGGTTCTGTTGCTTGATGAAAATGGTCAGGTTTGTTGGTTCCACGACCGGGGGTTTTCAGCCTCTCGTCTCATCGACCTCCGGCGGGCAGTTGATCAGGTGAACGACCGATGACAATTGACTCTCAAAATGAAGGGTGGCGCAGTTGGCATGATTCAAGTGAGCCCGTGAGACTTGGAGTGTCCTCATGTTTACTTGGTGAACTGGTACGTTTTGATGGTGGCCACAAGCGTGATCGATTCATCACAGACGTGCTTGGCCCATGGGTCGAATGGGTGCCCGTTTGCCCCGAAGTGGAATTGGGCATGCCCACTCCACGGCCCACAATTCATATTGAAGAAGATGATCGCGGTGAACAGCTCGTGTCCCCTTCTACCGGTGAGAATTTTACCGATGAAATGAACGTGTATTCCAAGCGTCGGGTCAGTGAGCTGGATGCACAAGGTCTGGACGGTTACGTGCTCAAGAAGAACTCCCCTTCCTGCGGCTTGGCCCGCATTAGCGTCTACAGGAACGGCAAGCGTGCCCATCGCCGCGGGCGCGGCCTCTTTGCAGAGTCTTTAGTCGTCAATTCACCGCTTCTACCCATTGAGGAGGAGGGGCGGCTCAACGATCCAATGTTGCGTGAAAGTTTTATCGAGCAGATTCTGTGCCGCAATCGATGGAGGCTGGCTGTCAAGCGAGGACTCACGCGCAAGCGCCTGATCGAATTCCATACTGCACACAAGCTCATACTGCATTCCCACAACGAGTCTGCTAGCCGGCGCCTGGGCCGCCTGGTGGGAGAGATATCCCAGACACCCGACAAGGTGCTCTTCGCACGTTACGAGTTGGATTTCCACATGTGTCTGCGTACCAAGATGACGAGGAAGCGTCACACGAACGTGTTGCATCACGCGATGGGACACCTGAAAAACGTCTTGGACTCAAATGCCAAGCACGATCTCCTAACGACGATAGAGGACTACCGGCGGGGGCTCCTCCCGCTAATCGTCCCGCTGACCTTATTGAAGTTCAGCGTGAATCGGCACGCAGTAGCTTACCTCCGTGGGCAATTATATTTTGACCCACATCCCAAGGAACTGATGCTTCGCAATCATTGCTGAGGCAAGGAGATCAGCCATGAAGGGCCTAATTTTGCTCACCGGGGCAACGGGATATATAGGGGGGAGACTGCGAGTTGCTCTTGAAGACCTAGGCGTCCCACTGAGATGTATGGCTCGGAAGCCCGCAGCTCTTCAATCACGGGTAGACCCAACGACCGAGGTTGTTGAGGGCGACATCTTGGACCCGTCAACGTTGGAGCGTGCGCTCGAAGGTGTGGTTACGGCTTACTACCTGGTCCATTCCATGGGGGCCAAGGAGGGCTTCGAGGAGCGCGATAGGGTAGGGGCTAGGAATTTTGCGACGGCGGCCAAGCGCGCCGGGGTGCAACGGATTATCTACACCGGTGCGCTGGCTAATGGCGATGATCTTTCGCCACATCTGCGGAGTCGCCATGAGGTTGGAGCTATTCTGCGTGAATCAGGTGTTCCGGTTATCGAACTCCAGGCATCCATTGTCCTCGGGGCAGGCAGCCTGTCCTTCGAGATGATTCGTGCCCTAGTCGAGCGCCTTCCTATCATGATCACTCCGCGCTGGGTGGAAGTTCAGGCCCAGCCCATTGCGATCGCCGATTTGCTCGCCTATCTCATTGAGTCACTCGCGCTGCCTGTGCAGGCGAGTCGGGTATTTCAAGTTGGAGGGGCAGACCAGGTGTCCTACGGAGGTCTGATGCGGGAATATGCCCGTCAGCGTGGCCTTCGTCGGATGATGATCCGTGTACCGGTTCTGACGCCAAGACTGTCGAGTCTTTGGCTTGGGTTGGTAACTCCGTTGTACGCCCGAGTAGGCCGCAAGTTGATCGAGTCGATTAAGCACCCAAGTGTGGTCTGTAACCAGGACGCGTTAGGTGTATTCGGAGTAAGGCCTCAAGGCCTGCGCGAATCTATGTCGGCCGCACTCTTGGCCGAAAAACGCGAACTTGTTGAGAGCCGGTGGTGCGACGCCGTCTCGTCTGGCGGTGAGTTGGTTAACAGCGAGGGGACGACCTCTCACAACCGCCTCGTCGATTCCCGGGAAGTTTCCGTCCACGCTACTCCAGTGGACGCATTCGAGCCTATTCGCCGCATTGGCGGTGACAGAGGGTGGTACGCCCATGATTGGCTTTGGAAAGTGCGTGGATTCTTGGACCTCTTAGTTGGGGGCGTTGGTGTACGCCGTGGCAGGCCCCTCCCTGATGAACTGCATGTCGGCGCCCCGCTCGATTTTTGGCGTGTGGAGGCTTACGAGCCGGATAGATTTCTGCGGCTCAGCGCAGAGATGAAATTACCTGGGCGCGCCTGGCTCGAATTTGAGGTCCGACCGCATCCGGACGGCGCGACCATACGGCAAACGGCCTTTTTTGATCCGGTGGGTATTGTCGGCTTGGGATACTGGTATCTGGTCTATCCCCTGCATCGCATGGTGTTCTCCGCCATGCTCTCCAATATCGCGGCTGCTGCAGAGGGAGTTGCTGACCAGCGGAATGTTAGCGCTGGTGCTCGTGCCGAAAAGTAGTTTGCTTCGGGGCCACGGTGCAGGCTCCGTCCGCCCGTGCCTGAGAGCAACAAGGCCTTGCTGGTGAAGGTCGCGTGGATGGCCGTTGCGCTGAGAACGAGCGATTTCCTTTCACGAGGGTGAACCCGACCTCAGGCAAGAAGTTCCGTCACAACGCGCGGTTTTTCAACGCCGGTCAGGCGCTGATCCAGACCCTGGTAGGGATAGGTGAAGCGGTCGTGGTCGATGCCGAGCTGGTGCAGGATCGTGGCGTTGAGGTCGTTGATGTGCACCGGATCCCGCACAATGTTGTATGAAAAATCGTCCGTCTCGCCGTGCTCATAGCCGGGCCGGATGCCTGCACCCGCCATCCAGGTCGTGAAGCAGCGCGGGTGGTGGTCGCGGCCGTGGTTGGTCTCTGTGAGGGCACCTTGGGAGTAAATCGTGCGTCCGAATTCCCCGCCCCAGATGACGAGCGTGTCTTCCAGGAGTCCGCGCCGCTCGAGGTCAATGACCAGGGCTGCGCTGGCCTGGTCCGTGTCCTTGCATTGGCCACGCAGGTCCCTGGGCAGGTTGCCGTGTTGATCCCAGCCACGGTGAAAGAGTTGGACGAAGCGCACGTCGCGCTCCGCCATACGGCGGGCAATCACGCAGTTGGCGGCGTAGGTGCCGGGCGTGCGTGCGTCTTCACCGTAGAGCTCGAAGGTGGAATCCGGCTCGGTCGAGAGGTCCATCAGGTCCGGTACGGAGGTCTGCATGCGGAAGGCCATCTCGTACTGTGAGATGCGCGCCTGGATCTCGGCGTCGTGGGTCTCCTCGTACTTGGCCTCGTTGATTTTCGCGATCCCATCCAACATCCGACGACGTGTTGCGGGGTCGATTCCGTCCGGATTCGAGAGGTAGAGAACGGGATCCTTACCGCTGCGGAACTTCACGCCCTGGTGCTCGGAAGGCAGGAATCCCGAACCCCAGAGCCGCGAGTAGAGGGCCTGGAAGTTGCCCTTGCCACGGGAGATCATCACTACGTAACTGGGCAGGTCGCGGTTCATGGACCCGAGGCCGTACGAGAGCCAGGCACCCATGCTGGGCTTCCCCTGCTGCTGGCTGCCGGTGTTGATGTAGGTGATCGCAGGGTCGTGGTTGATGGCTTCGGTGTTCATCGACTTGATGAGCGAAATCTTGTCGACGATGCCAGCGGTGTGGGGGAGGAGCTCACTGACCCACGTCTGGTGCTGGCCGTATTTCTTGAACTTGAACATCGGCGCGACGCAGGGGAAGGACTTCTGACCGCTGGACATGGTCGTTAGCCGCTGACCCTGGCGGATGGAATCCGGCAGCTCGATGCCATGAATCTCCCGCATCTTCGGGTGATAGTCGAAAAGATCCATCTGCGACGGCGCACCGTTCATGAACAGGTAGATGACGCGCTTGGCTTTGGGCGTAAAATGCGGCAGGCCCTTGTCGCGCACGCCTCCGAATGCGGTCTTGCCGAGCATCGATCCCAGGGCCATCGCACCGAGACCGTTGGCACCGTTGCGCAGCAGCGTGCGGCGTGTCACCTGTCGACTGCGTTCTTGAATGGGATCCATTGTTATTCCCGGGTCAGGGTCTCGTCGAGGTTGAGGATCATTGAGGCGAGCACCGTCCATGTGGCGTGTTCCGCCGCATCAAGGCTCTCATCGCGAGCGCTCTCGCCCATGCCCAAGAGGGCGAGTGCTGCATCCTTGTCAGCCTGGAAGACGGCAAGCTGTGCCTTGAAGGTCTCCAGCATTACCTCGCGCGCGAGGGGTGTTGCAGGATGGGCTGTGCAGAGCATGAAGCCCAGGTCGAGCCGAGCGTTGAAGTCCTTCTTCGAGAGGATCAGGCGCTGGGCTAGATGACGGGCCGCCTCCACGAATTGCACGTCGTTAAGTGTGACAAGGGCCTGCATGGGCGTGTTTGTGCATTGGCGCTGGACGACGCAGGTGTCGCGGATCGGCGTGTCGAAGGTCGCCATGGCGGGTTGGGGAGCCGACCGCTTCCAGTAGATGTACATGGACTTGCGGTAGAGCTTCTCTCCGTGGTCCTGGGTGAAGCGTAGGTTGCGGTTGAGTGAGACCGCGTTCCACAAACCCTCAGGCTGGTAGACCTTCACGCCAGGCCCTCCCATCTTGTCCACCAGTGTGCCGCTTACAGCAAGGGCCTGATCGCGCAGGAACTCGCCGTGCAAGCGAAAGCGCGGCGCGCGTGCGAGAAGCACGTTCTCGGGATCTGCCTCCCGTCGGCTCTTGTCGGCACGCGAGTCCTGCCGGTAGGTGGCACTCATCACGATTTGCTTAAGGGCGCGCTTCACGTTCCATCCGCTCTCAACGAAGTCGTGCGCAAGCCAATCGAGCAGGGCCGGATGGCTCGGTCGAGCTCCCTGAGTGCCAAAATCCATGACCGTGGAAACCAGCCCACGTCCGAAGAGCATGGCCCAGTAACGGTTGACGGTGACCCGTGCCGTCATCGGGTGATCGGGGTCAACGAGCCACTGAGCAAGACCGAGGCGAGTCGGGGGGGCGCCTGCCGGGAGGGGAAGGAGATCTTCAAGAACGCCGGGCTCCACAGGCTGGTCCTTGTGCGGAGCGTCGTATTGGCCTCGATCGAGGATGTAGGTCATGCGGCTCTTGGCCACGTCCTTCATGACCATGACCGTGCCAATTGATTTTTCGACTCCGGCCTTGCGTGCCAGCGCGGCTTCCTTGATCGAAACCTGTTCGATGCCCTCGGGCCACACGGTCCGGATGAAGTGATCATGCAGGACCCCGCGGGCTTTCTCGCTCAGGCCCTCCGGTTCAGCCTTCAGGGCTGCGAGGACGGGCTCGGGTAGGTTCTCAGCCCCCATTTTGAAGTAGTAGCTCGTGGGGCCACCGCCATTCACGATTTTCATGAGCAGCTGGCTCTCCCCCGTCGGAAGCTCGAGGCTGGCCTGATCCTGGTTGGCAGCCGCAGCCCTGCCCGTGTCATTTTCGAAGATGATCTTGCCGTTCAGCCAGATCCGAATGCTGTCGTCACTACCCAGGGAAATGGATGCCGATTGCGCTCGTTCACAGTGGATTGTGCGGGTCAGGTAGATCGCCGCGTTCGGCGTGCTGCCCAGGGTGTGGACGGCCCCGTCCTGGTCAGAGCGCTCCTTCCAGTCCAGCCCTCCGACCTTGGCCGCGACGTCGACCTCTATCGCTTCCGGGCCGTGGTCGGCGCTGTAGGCCTCGGCCTTTGTGCCCTTCTTGAAGGGCCCAGCGGAGTACCAGGTGCCCAGCACGGGCGTATCCCGTTCGAGCAGCTGCTTGTGTTCAGCGGAGTGCCACTCTTCGAATGCGCCAGGCGACGGAGCTGCAGCTTTAAAAAAGGCCGCAACTGACTGGATCGAATCGTCGAGCGCGGCGAGATCCGCCTTCTGCCCCTCGGTTGGAAGCGAAATCAGGGGGATCGCATTGCCATTCCGCGTTTGATATCCCATCTCCGTGCTTTGGTTGAAGAACGCGAAGAAGCGGTAGTAGTCCTTCTGAGTGACCGGGTCGTACTTGTGGTCGTGACACTGGGCGCACTCCATGCTCAGCCCCACCCAGACGTTGCTGGTTGTCTTGACCCGGTCGACCATGTACTTGACGCGCAATTCCTCGTCGATTGCGCCTCCTTCATCTGAGGTGGGCGAGTTGCGGTGGAAACCGGAGGCCACGAGTTGCTCGGTCGTGGGCTCAGGCAGGAGGTCTCCGGCGAGCTGCTCCACGGTGAATTGATTAAAGGGCATGTTCTCGCGGTAGGCACGGAGAACCCAATCACGCCAGGGCCACATGTCACGGGGCCCATCGGCGTGGTGAACCGACGTGTCGCCGTAGCGGGCCGCGTCCATCCACGCGAGGGTCATGCGTTCGGCGTAGGCGTCAGTCGCCAACAGGCGGTCGACTAAGTCCTCATAGGCACCCGGGCTCTCGTCGGAGACAAACGCAGTGACCTCATCCGGAGTAGGGGGCATTCCGCACAGGTCAAAGGAGAGCCGGCGAATCAGCGTCGCGCGATTGACTTCGGGCGAGGGCTCGATGTTTTCTGCTGCCAGCTCGGCCAGGACAAAGCGGTCAATTTCGTTGCGGGCCCAGGCGCCGCTGGGGGGCAATGTCGGAGCTTCAATTGCCTCGAACGACCAGTGTCTTTGATACTGCGCGCCTTCCTTTACCCAGAGGGTGAGCGTCTTGATCTCTTCGGGAGTGAGAACGCTCTCCTCCGCAGGGGGCATGCGATCATCGGCGGAGGCGTGAGTGATGCGGTTGATGAATTCGCTGCTCAGGGGCTGCCCTGGCACAAGGATGCCCTGCTCTTCTCCAACGATGCTCGGAAGGTCGAGGCGCAGTCTTGCCTTGCGGGTTCCCTGATCCGGGCCATGACAGACGAAGCAGTGCTTCGCGAGGATGGGCTGAACGTCCCGACCGAACTCGATCGTGATCGGGCCGTCCGGACTGCAAGTGAGCAATAGGAGTGCGAGGGTCGTGGACATGAACGCCTACAGGATACGGGAGGACGCCCATTCTGAGGTTACTCGGGGATCACGGATCCAGAAGAATTTTCGAGAGCCGTACGGGCATTGGCCTAAAACACCCCTGCTTTTCTCGGGGGTTCTAATGGTCTCGATATGACCCTCCCCCGGCTCTGGCCGTGGCGACTGCTCGGGCCGGAAGCGGGCTCAGCCGCTGGTTTTCCCGGAACGGCCTTGGGCGCAGAGCTCGCGCCAACTATCCGAGAAGGAGTCGATCTCGCCGAAGCGGTCGGGGCGGCAACCCCCAAGTTCGAAGTGGCTCGCCTGATCGGTCGCGAGTTCTGCGATGGCGCGGCCGACGCCGCCGGAGCAGGCAATGCCTGCGCCGCAGCAGCCGCTCGCCACGAGCATGCCCGAGACGCCTGGGAGAGCGCCGAGTACGAACTGTCCGTCGGGGGTGTAGGTGGACGGAGCCGCCACGTAATGGGCTAGCTCCGCCTCGGCCAAGGCCGGAAAGAACTCCTGTAAGCCGGGTCCGGACTCGATCAGCACGTCCCAACCTTCGGGGTCCTCTGGAAAGACCGGCGAGGCAAGATCGGCTGAGAGTTTACGTGGGTCGCAGGAAAGCGACGCCTTGTCACGGAGCCCGAAAAGGAGGCCGCCTACTTCGGGCCGTGTGTAGGCGTGGGCGTCGGGAAGAATCACGTAGGGATTGTCCGTTGGAAACAAAGGGCCCGGGGACGTGATCCAGTAGTGACTGCGTACCGGTGCCAGTGGAAGATGCCAGCCAGCCTCAGCGGCGAGGAGACCAGCCCAGGGGCCGGCGGCATCGATGACACAGCCCGCTGCAATGTCCCGGCTCTCGGTTCGCACACCGGTGATGCGATCGCCATTGCGCATGAGGCCTGTCACCTCGGTTTCGAGTAAGAACTCCACACCACGCGCTTTGGCGGCATCGGCATAGGCCATAGCCAGTTGGTATGGGTCCAGGTAGGAGTCTTCGGGCATGAACCCCACCCGCAGTTCACGGTCGGTTTGGAGCCATGGGATTCGCTTGAATGTCTCCTCGGCGTCGATCCACTCAAAAGGCTCCGAGTGTTCCGCCGCCGCCGCCGCGAGCTCTTCCAATCCGGTCTGGGTCTGGGGGGAGGCTGCGATGTGCAGGCTGCCTACCCGGTGCTGCTCCAAACTGAATCCCAGCTCCTGCTCCAGTTCACTGATGGCCCGCCGCGTTTCTGTGCTGAGTGCCGTTTGGCCGGGTTTGAGCCTAATGCGAGTGAGTAGCGCCGCCGCGCGGCTCGTCGTGGCTGCGGCCAGCCCTTGCCGCTCCACAACCGTGACTGTCCCTGCGCCTGCGCGGGCGAGGTACCAGGCGATGGAGCAGCCAAAAATGCCGCCGCCAATCACGATAAAATCGGGGCGTTGAGTCATGGGTATGAGGGCTGTGTGTGCGGGACGGCCCCAATCCCCTCTAGGATCCGGTCGATCCTAACCGGAGAGCCGCTCAGGCGGGGGGCTGGTCTACCGCAGAGGGGTGGGGTGGATTATCCTCGGTGCGATGAACGACTCGCCCCAGATCGCCAGCGGCCCCTTCCGGCTCAACGGCCGCGACTATCAACTTCCGGCCTGCCCCGTGGTTGCCGTGTGTATTGACGGTTGTGCGGATGAATATCTATCCAGCGCCATTGCCCACGGCCACATGCCGCGCCTGCAGCAGATGGCGGCAAGCGGCTTTCGTGGGATGGCGCGTGGGGCCATGCCCTCCTTCACCAACGTGAACAACGCAGCTATCGCGTGCGGTGGGCCACCTTCCCTGACCGGTATCTCGGGCAACTTCTTCCTCGACCCGGACAGTGGAGAAGAGGTGATGATGAACTCACCCGAATACCTGCGCGCCCCGACGGTGTTTGCGGCAGCTAGTCACGCGGGCCGAAAGGTGGCTGTCGTGACGGCAAAGGACAAGCTGCGGAAGTTCTTGTCCAAGGACCTGGAAGCCGGGATCTGCTTCTCATCTGAAAAAGCAAACGAAACGAGTATGGAAGAGAATGGCATCGAAGATGCCGAGGCACTTGTCGGCCGATCCACGCCGGAGGTCTACAGCGGAGATCTGAGTCTCTTCGCTATGGAGGCTGGCGCCGCCTTGTTGGAGAGAGGGGAAGCGGACTTCCTCTACCTAACCCTAAGTGACTACGTTCAGCATAAACACACGCCCGATGAGCCCGAGGCGCTGGAGTTCTACGCCGGTATCGATGCGGTCATCGGTCGTTGCCTAGACGCGGGAGCCCGGGTTGGAGTGACGGCAGATCACGGCATGAATGGCAAGACGACCGCGGGGAAGCCCAACGTCCTTTTCGTGGAAGATGAACTACGCGCTGCATTCGGCGCCGGCGTTCGTGTGATCTGCACAATCACCGACCCCTACGTGGTCCATCACGGGGCGCTAGGTGGATTCGTGGTCGTTCATCTCGAGGATCCGTCGCTTGCGGAGGCCATCTGCCGTCACTGCTTGACCCTACCCGGAGTAGCTGAAGCCCTCCCGCGTGAGGCCGCTGCCGCTAAATTAGAGTTGCCCGCGGACCGCCTTGGAGATCTGGTGGTTCTATCCACTAGAAACTGGGTTTTGGGCCGCAGTGCCGAGCATCATGATCTGGCCATGCTCGGCGGTGTCTTGCGATCCCATGGCAGTCGCTATGAGGAAATCGTGCCCCTGATCCTTTCTGAGCCAATGCCGCAGTCCCAACTGGAGAACGCCTGGTCGGACCTGCGCAGTTTCGATCTCTTCCCCCTCCTCTGCCCCGTTTCCTCGTGATCACTTCGACTGAGACACTGGACCTTCCCTGTTACCTCGCCGGAGAGGCCGTCCGCACGGACTCAAGCCTGGAGGTTCGTAACCCCTATACGGGTGATCTTGTGGGCACGGTGCCCATGCTTGGCCAGGCCGAGTTAGACCGTGCGATCGATGCGCACCTCGCCGCAGGTTATCCGCCAGGGGGCGAGCAGGCGCTCACGCGGTTCCGGCGCAGCGAGATCCTCTTGGAGGCGCGCCGTTTAGTGGGCGAGCGCGCGGAGGAATTCGCTCATCTGATTCGTCGGGAGGCTGGCCTCTGCATGCGGGAGACTCGCTATGAGGTGGGACGCACCCAGGACGTCCTTCAGTTTGCGTCGGTGGAGGCCCTGAAGGATGACGGCCAGATTTTTTCCTGCGACATCTCCCCTCAAGGGAAAGCGCGCAAGATCTTTACTACCCGGGAGCCTCTGCGCTTGGGTGCAGCGATCACACCCTTCAACCACCCGCTCAACCAGGTGGCCCATAAGCTCGCCCCTGCCGTCGCTGCCGGGCTGCCGATGATTTTGAAGCCGTCGGAGAAGACACCGCTCACCGCCATCCGCTTCGCGGAGCTCCTCTACGACGCGGGTTTGCCCGGCTGGATGCTGAGTGCGGTCATGGGGCCCATAGATAAGTTGGTTTCGCCACTCATCGAGGATGCCCGCGTCGAGTTTGTCAGCTTTACGGGCAGTGCTGGGGTCGGAAAGCAGATCTCCAAGCGCGCCGGCTACAAGAAATTGTGCCTTGAACTTGGCGGCAACTCTCCTTTGATCGTCATGGACGATGCGGACATGGATCTGGCGGTGACGCTTGCCGCGGAAGGGTGCTACCGGAACTCGGGACAGCGCTGCACGGCCGTCAAGCGGCTGCTCGTCCACGAAGATGTTCTGGAGGAATTCACCGCGCGCTTCGTTGCCAAGACGGCGGAATACCCTTGTGGCGACCCTTCCGATGAGGCGACCCGCGTGGGGACGGTCATTGATGAAGAAGCGGCCATGCGGTTGGAGAAGCGCGTCGAGGATGCGGTCGCGGGCGGCGCGAAAGTTATGTGCGGCGGTAGAAGAAACGGGGCACAGATCGAGCCTACGGTGATTGCTAACGTTCCGCGCGATGCTGACATGGTGGTGGAGGAATCCTTCGGACCGCTTGCGCCAATCATGAGCGTGAAGGACATCGATGACGCGATCGCTCTGGCCAACGACAGCGCCTTTGGACTCTCAAGTGGCATCGTCACCAATAACATGGAAGCCGCCCTCAAGGCTGTGCGTGGAATTCGAACGGGCACCGTCAACGTGAACGAGGTACCGGGTTATCGGATCGAGAGCTCACCTTTCGGTGGCGTGAAAGATTCGGGACTGGGAGTGAAGGAGGGTGTCATCGAGGCCATCAAGTACATGACCAACGTAAAGACCTTCTCTCTGCCCTGGTGATCCGATGACCTCCTCACGAACGCCAGGAGACAAGCTGCTCTTCACCCCTGGCCCGCTGACGACGAGTGCAACCGTGAAGCAGGCGATGCTGCGCGATCTGGGGTCTCGCGACAGTGAGTTTTTGGCTGCGATCGAGGACGTTCGCAGTGGCCTTCTCCAGCTTGCCGGGGTTTCGCAGGAGTTGGGTTACGAAACCGTACCCCTGCAAGGCAGTGGCACCTATGCCATTGAGGCTGTCATTAGTTCGGCGGTTCCGGCGACGGGCAAGTTGCTCGTTGCAGTCAACGGGGCCTATGGCGAGCGCATGGCGAAAATCGCGGAGGTGCATGGCATCGCAGTGGAGGTGTTGAGTTTTTCGGAGGCCTCCCCTGTCGAGCCGAATGCCGTCGAGGCTTGCCTTCAAGCCGACCCATCCATCACCCACGTGGCCATGGTGCACTGCGAGACTACTTCTGGCGTGATGAACCCGATCGCTGAGGTGGGGGAGGTCGTTGTGTCCGGCGGCCGCAGCTACATTGTCGATTCCATGAGCGCGTTCGGTGCGGTTCCCCTGGACGTGCGCGACTGCCGTGTAGATTTTCTAGTCTCCTCGGCCAACAAGTGCATCGAGGGCGTACCCGGATTTGCCTTTGCGATTTGCAGGCGAGAGGCATTGGAGTCATGTCGTGGCCAGGCCCGAAGTCTGACTTTGGATCTCGAGGCCCAGTGGCGCGGTCTGGAAGCTAACGGCCAGTTCAGGTTTACCCCTCCAACCCATGCGCTGCTTGCATTCCGGCAGGCGCTGATCGAGTTGGAGGAGGAAGGAGGAGTGGAGGGCCGAGCGGCGCGCTATGGACAGAATCACGCCCGCTTGCGTGAAGGCATGGCCCGGCTTGGGTTTCAGGAGTTCGTGCCCGCCGAACATCAAGGCCCCATCATCACTTCGTTCCTCTACCCCCAAGACGAAGGCTTCGAATTCGAGCGCTTCTACGATGGGCTCAACCAGCGCGGCTTCGTGATCTATCCGGGTAAGGTGACTGATGCGGACTGCTTCCGCATCGGCAGCATTGGCCGGTTGTTCCCTTCGGACATGGATGCCCTCCTATCTGCAGTTGCAGAAACCATGCAGGATATGGGTCTGAAACCTAAGTCCGCAGCAGTCACATAGTAGACCCGAGCGGGGTTTAGGCCGGCTCACCGGTCACTTGAATGTGATCGAGGTGCCGTCCGTGAAGTTAGACGTGTTGGTCGGGTTCTTGTCCCGGTACCAGGTCTGGAAGTGCCAGGTCTCACCGGGTTGAACCGTAACGAGACCGGAGGGCGTCGGTGTCTGGGTCAGATCTAACTGCAAAGAGAACTGGCCGGCAGATCCGGAGTTGACGAGACTATTGCTATAGCGGCCGATGGCGCCGCCCAGACACAGGTTGCCCTGACTGCCGCCGGGGTTGGGGATAAAACCCTGGGTCTGGCTTGTGACAAACATGCCGAACTGATTCAGCGGCAGCGAAACAACGTCGAGCCGTACATCGTTGGCCGCAGCGATGGTCTGACCCCAAGCGCTGATGACAGCGGAGGCTCCAGTCGAATTCAGATTGGCCGGATCGCAGTAGTTGGTGCCGATGGGGCCGCCGGTGGGGGTGGAAATGAACTTCCAGGACAGGATGTCGTGGTTCTCGGCCTGCACAGACGAGCCAGCTGAGAATCCGACATAGGCGTTGCCGCCGCTCATCAGGTTGAGCCCTCCCGTCGTGCCTCCTGTCAGGTAGGTGCCTCCAGCTGTGAAGCTCCATGCAACTGAGATCACCGGCTTGCTGCTTCCGTCGAGATAGATCTCTAGTTGGCTCCCATCGTATTGGATGTCCAGGATATGGGTCCCTTTCTGGAGGGTGAATGCCGGTGAGACCACAGCGATTGAGGAGTCATGGTCTTGGCTGCAATCGCCGGTTCCTCCCGTCTGAACACTGATGTGGTTTCCGTCCGGATCATTCCAAGGGCTGTCGAAGAACGTGTCCACTTCAATCACGAGTGCATTGTCGATGGCATTTGCCGGGCTTGCAGCAAATCCTCCGTAACCCATCGCACTACCTGAGTCACCCAGGGCAGCCAGACCGCTTGGGTCGTTTTGAATAATGAACGTCAGGCCATTGCCGCCGCCGTTGACGGGGCTGCTTGTGGCGAATATGAACTTAGTCGCAAAGCCGCCAGAAACGTAGACGGATTGGTCATAGAACACGGACCCCCTGTCGCCGTTGATATTGCTGCAAACGCGTAAGGCGTTGCCGCTCTGCTGGGCTCCACCGTTCATGGCAAGGCCTGCAACGCTTGAAAAATCGGGGTAGCCGAAGGTCTGTGCTGAAGCAGAGCCCGCCAGAAGTCCAGTCAGGAAAAGTACACGAGCTAGAAATATCATGGGGAGTCTCACAGGGTGGAAGGGGGGTAACGGCCTGTATCCGTGCCCGAATTAACGGTAACCGAATCAGGCGAATCTGGCTGAAAGCGCAGGGTTCAGGATGTCGGGGACCAAGAACGGGCAGGCGCACCGCGAATCCGAGGCGTGAGCAGGCGCAAAATGAGCCCCCCGGTGCCTGCTACGAGATAGGCAGAGCCAGGTAGGCATGCGCTGGAGATCAGTCCCCGTGGAATTGCCTCCATTGGGATACTCTGGAACGGTCCCCGAGCGCGGGCCTCTCCATCAACCAACCCCTGCCAACCCATGCGCCTGATTCCCCTTTCAACGATATTGGTGGTCCTCGGACTGGTGCCGAGTGCTTCTGCACAAGACCTCTACGACCAGGACCTGTTCCGTCCGTTTGGATTAACGTTTAGCCAGGCGGATTATTGGCAGCAGCTCAAAGATAACCAAGATGCCGGCATATACATCAAGGCCGATCTCACGGTGGATGGTGTGACTTTTCCGGACGTGGGCATTCGCATGCGCGGCCAATTCACCAGTTGGTGTACCTTCACAGACAAGAAGCCGTTCCGCATCAAGATGGACGAATTTGTTGCGGGCCAGAGCATTTATGGCCAAGACAGTTTCCGGCTCAACAATGCGGCTGGAGATCCCACCTTTCTGCGAGAGGCTCTGATGGCAGAAGCCATGCGGGAATATGTACCTATGGCGCGACGTGCCTTCACGAATCTGAGCATCAACGGGATGAACTGGGGCGTCTACATAATCGAGCAACAAAAGGATGGTCGCTACGCGAAGGAATTTTTCGGCGATGACTCGGGCAATCGCTACAAGGCTATTTGGCCCAACGCGCTGACGTACCACAACTCCGACCCCAGCAACTACGTGGGCCGCTACACCCATGTAAATGGGCCCACGGCGGACTCTTATCTTGAACTGATCGTTTTCCTTGACGCACTCAACAACACGGCACTGGGCGCGCCCCTCATGAGCGCGATCATGCCGTTGATCGACGTGGACGCGGTGCTCTGGGCTCTGGTGGGTAATGCCCTATTCGGGAATATGGACTCCTACCAGGGCAACTCTCACAACTACTACATGTTGTTTGATGGGCATCAAGAGCGTCTCTATTTCCAAACCCATGATCTAGACCTCTCGTTTGGGACCTACGGGCCGTTGTCTTCGGAGCAGAGCATGATTTATGGCTTTCAGAATCCCGCTCGACCGCTGGTCTACCGCACGTGGAAGTACAAACCGTTCAGGGAAGAGTTCTGGGCCCACGTGAAGACCATGGCAGAGGACACCTTCGATTGGGATCACCTCGGGCCGTTGGCGTGGAAGTGGCATTCCATGATTGACGCGGCCGTTGCCGCAGACCCCCTCAAGGTCTACAGCTATCAAAACTTCAAGGACGGTATAACCCAGAATGTAAGTTCAGGTGGCACGTGCCTGACGTTCTTTCCTGGTCTCAAACCATGGGTTGAGGCGCGGCAAGACTATGTCCTCAATCTGAACAACGTGACAACACCTCGAGTAACGCTTGGCAGCGCAAGCCACACTCCAAGTAAGCCGAGCGCTGGACAGGTGGCCGTTGTGACTGTTGCGGCTACAGGCTCCGAGCCCGTAGGGAAAATGAGACTGCGCTACAGGGTGGGTCCTGGGGCGTTCAAGGAGAAGCCCATGCAGGACGATGGAGCAAGCGGGGACGGCGCGGCTGGAGACGGAGTCTATGGAGCGAAGATACCTGGCCAGATACCAGGTGCACTTGTTGAGTACGTGATTGTCGCCACGGGTGGCACGGATGGGTCCAAGTCGTTCTTGCCGCGCAAGTCCGAACAGGAGCCCTTTGTTTACAGTGTCCCGTTTGGCGGTACTGGCTTGCGAATCACCGAGTACATGTATTCGGGGTCCGATGGGGAGATCGTGGAGTTGACCAATACTTCCAGTGCGCCCATCAACATCACCGGCTGGAGTCTTGATGATCAGACTGGAGCTGCAGGTACGTTCGACCTGTCAGGTGCTGGTGTCGTTCAGGCGGGCGAGTCCATAGTGGTGACCGACGTCCTTGCAGGGACTTTTATCGCTGCGTGGAACCTTAGTGGAGTGACCGTGCTGGGTGGAAATCAGGTTGCCAAGATTGGTCGGAACGACGTCTTGCACTTGTTCGATCAGAGCGGCGCCGTGGTGGACCGTCTCGCTTATGGCGATGAGGACTTTCCGGGCTCACCCCGAGCGCAGGACTCTTCGGCATGGGTCTGCTTCGATTCGGTGGGATTGGATGATCCGCTGCTCTGGACGTTGAGTATGGGGAGCGATGCCCAGGGTTCTTGGGTATCCACTGGAGGCGATGTGGGGAGCCCTGGCAGCTGGGATCCCTTGGGCTGTCCCTTCATTGGCTCGGACTATTGCTCCTCAAATCCCAATTCGACGGGCGCGACGGCGATGCTTGTCGGAAGTGGCAGTGCGACCTTGGCAGCGGACAGCTTGACCCTCAATGTGGCTAACCTTCCGGTATCCCAGGTGGGGTACTTTTTGCTCTCTGATGCCCAAGGGAATGTGCCCGGCTTTGGCGGCAGTCAGGGTGTCTTGTGCCTCGGCGCGCCGATTTTGCGATTCGCAACAGACATTCTGAAGGCGGATGCCTCCGGGCAGGTGAGTTTCGCCGTCGATTTTGGGGCACTCCCTGGGGGGACCGTGTTTCAAGCAGGCGAGACCTGGAACTTCCAACTCTGGTACCGCGATGTGAATCCCACCTCGACTTCGAACACCTCGAACGGCTTGGCCGTGACCTTCAACTGACGGGGTTGGGCGCGCGATGGCGTAGGATCGTCAGCAAGAGGAACCCTCAGAGTCATGGCCAACGCAATCGATCTAAAATCCAAGCTTGAGTCTTTCGACGAGACGTGGAGTCCGCGCATCATCGGAGAGGCGAACGGCCAGTACCTGAAGCTCGCCCGCTGTGAGGGCACGCTGGAATGGCACAGCCACGAGGGAGAGGACGAGGTCTTCCTATGTATTGAGGGGCGCTTGGTGCTTGAGTTGCGCGATGGAGAGGTCGCACTCGACCCTGGCCAACTGTTTATTGTGCGGCGCGGGGTTGAGCATCGACCGCGTGCCGAGCCCCGGGCTGCGGTCCTACTGTTTGAACCAACGCAGACTCAGCATTTGGGTGGCGAAGGTGGGTCCAGAGAGGTCGGCGTTGAGGATCAGAAACGAATTTGACCCCACGACGCGCCTTTCTGTAAACGCGCACAGCCGGCGACTACTCCTTGTCGGCGGTCTTGCCCTTGTCGATTAGCTTGACTGTTGCCTCGCCCAGGGCTTTGCCAATGCGAAGGTAGCTCTCCGCGTTTCCGAACCAGTGGTGCCCGTGCCCGGTGTTGGGTGAATCCTCGGGCTCGCGCAAGAAAGAGCGCGTGGGGACGTAGCTCGCTCTACCGACAAACCCGGGCCACTTTGCGGCCCGCTCCTGCGCGGCCCAAAGCTCTTTGTTGTTTGCGTTTCCCGTCTGGCCGACGACGAAAGGCAGATGGGGTTTGGAAAAATGATCGCTCAGGTCACGGACCATGTTCACGAGGTTGTCTGAGTAGGACTCCAGGGCCCCGTCGACAAACATGTCGTTCCAGCCCTGGAACCAGATGAACCCCGACAGCTGGGCTTCGTATCCCGCGAGCTCAGGAATGCGCTTCTCAAAGCCGACCATCGCCGCGGCGTATTCGGCGAGCATCTGCTTGTAGTAGGGGCCGACCTCTCCACCCGAACGCGGCGGCCGAAAGTCCTTTATCAGGCTCTTCCCGCCCCAGGCCGTCTTGACCAGGAGTACCGGCTCCTCGAAGTACTCACCCAGCACCCAGCCCAGTTCCATCTCTGGCCCAAAATGGTGGAGGTCGTCGTACACCGCGTAGCCGATGGAGAGGGGCCCTACCTTCAGGGGGCCACGCTCGGGCTGGTACCACATGAATACGTCGTCGCGCTTAGACCAACCTCCATCATCACCGCGCCAGTGGCCGAACTCCTTTCCCATCGTCGGGTCATCGAGCACCCTCGTTAGTATTCCTCGGCCTCCGTTGTAGTGCTCTTCATGATCGAGATCGACGACCCCTTGGCCCTCCATGTTGGACTGCCCAGCCAAAAGGAAGACCTTGAGAACGGGCTTGTCCG
>JAPKBO010000231.1 GCA_028823395.1 Planctomycetota bacterium
ATGCGGGGCCAGAACAACATCCAGGGAGCCGGAGACTGTGGAGCTCTGCCTGGTGACTATCCCGGCTTCCAGCCCGTCACGGACCCGGCCATGCAGGCCAAGTTTGAACAGGCGTGGGGCACGAAAGTGGATCTGGAACCCGGCATGACCAAAGTGCGGGCCCTGGAGCACGCTGGAGAGAAGGTCTTGGCCATGCTCATCTGTGGTGAAAACACGCTGGTTTCCGACCCGGACTACGACCATTGCGAACGCGCCCTGGGGCGACTCGATCACCTGGTGGTCGTTGACATCTTCAAGACCGAGACCGCGGAGTTGGCGGATGTGGTCCTGCCCGCCTCGGCGTGGGCCGAGACCGATGGAGTCTTCACCAACACCGAACGTCGCCCCCAACGGGTGCGCGCTGCCGTCCCTGCCCAGGGTCAGGCGCGTCCTGATTGGTGGATCCTGGCGGAAATATCCAAGCGCCTGGGTAGCGACCAATTCGAATACAACTCCGCCGCAGATGTGTTCAATGAACTCTGCTCCCTCTCACCCCTCTATGCGGGCCTCGACTGGGATCGGATCGACAAGGGACGCTACCAGTGGCCAGTCCCCGCAACCGACCATCCGGGCACTCCGATGCTGCACGTGAATGAGTTCCCAAGGGGACGAGGACTTTTCAAGACCCCCTCTCACCGGGACCCCGCTGAGGTTGTAAGCGAGGAATATCCGGTCTGGCTCACAACGGGTCGGAGACTAGAGCACTACCACACGCGGACCATGAGCGGCCGTTCGACGGGGACCGAGTATCTGCTATCTGAAGAGACACTCGAGGTGCACCCTGCGGACGTGGAAGCCTGGGGCCTCGAACACGGAGGGATGGCGCGCATGTCCAGTCCGCGCGGGAGCGTCCTTATAAAGGTAGCCAGCGACGACACCTCTCCACGAGGCACGGTCTTTTGCAGTTTCAGCTTCAGCGAAGTTCCCGTGAACACCCTTACAGGATCCGGATACGACCCGATCACGGACACGGCCGAATTGAAGGTCTGCCCGGTGAGCGTCGAACCCGCCCCGGACTAGAGGGTTAGCGTCGCGCAAGGAACGGAGGCTCCGCCGCTCATGCTCTGCGCCGGGCCGTGCTGGCTCGGGCCTGATGCCGGGTGAGGGGCCGTTGAGACCCAGAGGGCCGAATGCTCGCAGCGGCACGGGACTCGGGTAGACTTCGGGCAAGCCCAGCCCTCTGCATCGGTATAACCATGCTCTCACGCTACCCCCTCCTAGCTCTCGCCCTCCTGGCAGCATGCAGCCCTGCAGAGAGGGCACCTGACGGGCCGCAAGAGCCCAGCCGGGTGATTGAGTATCCCCCATATCGCGGCGTGGTGCTCGTCACCATAGACACCCTGCGCGCAGACCACGTCAGCATGCATGGGTACCTGCGCAAGACCACCCCGTTCCTAGATGAGCTGGCCGAGCGCAGCGTCGTCTTCGAGAATGCCCAGGCCTCCATGCCGTTTACCGGCCCAAGTCATTCCTCCATGTTGACGGGCCTGCATCCTTTCCAGCACAAGGTGATGGTCAACGGCCAGACCCTCAGCCCCGAGATCCCCAACGTGGCGAAGGCCTTCCGAGACGCCGGATATAGAACGAGTGCCTTCGTAAGCACCGGTTTTTTGAGAAGCGTTACGAAGAGCTTCGACGAGGTCTCTCTGGGCAAGCGATCGGGTCGTGAGACCGTCGAGCAAGCCGTGCAGTGGGCCCAGGAGCTGGAGCCTGGAACGCCCTTCTTCATGTGGATCCACCTGTTCAACGTGCACGAGTGGGAAATCGAAAACCCCAACAAGGATCGACGCCCCGAACTCGCAGAGGGGTCTTTCCCGCTGGCCCCCGATGCCTGGTACGACTACCTCGCAAAGCACCACGGTTGGCCGATGGTGCAAGCCACAGATCCCTTTCCAGAGTTCACATGGGATACCAACCGCAGAATCATTTCCAGCCGAGAGACCTTGCTGGAGACAGTCGATCGCTATGACGCTCAGATCCAGTACACAGACGCGTCCGTGCGCCTGCTCTTCAACAAGCTGAGTGAGGTTATCGGTGAGGATCCCGCCCTATGGCTTATCACGTCCGATCATGGGGAAGGGCTGGGCAGCCATCGCTACAAGGGCCACAGCGGCCAGATATTCCAGGAGCAACTGCACGTGCCCCTGTTGGTTTTCCAGCAGCCGGCTCTCACCCCACGCCGCGTCTCGGGCGTGGTCTCGCTGGTGGACGTCGCCCCCACTCTGACGGCCGGATTGGACCCGCAGCCGCCGGCTTGGGAGAGCCTCAGTCTCTGGCCTCTCATCCTGGGGGAACAGTCCGGGTTTTCCCGACCGGCCTTCGCCCAACGCAGCCCCGTGGGTACTGCGGGTGACGTGTTTGCACTCATCCATGAGGGCCATAAGTACCTCTATCGCGCCAAGCACCAAGATGCCTACTACGATCTGACCCAAGATCCGCAGGAGCTGAATAGCACCCCCGACGCCCCAGGCGCTGAGCCCACCCGGGCCATGCTGCACGCCCAGCTCAAGGCCCTCGACTGGAGCGTTGACGGCCAGGACACGGACATCTCCGATCTGCCCGAGGACATTCTCCAGGAACTCAAGGCGCTCGGGTACGTCGAGTAGCTGGGCCTCTTCGACTTCCGCTTGGAAAACTCACCGCCCGATGTAGCCAAAGGCGTGGCAGAGTGATTCCCTTGTTGCTGCCTGTGACGACCCTCACCTTGCGCCGGCCGGCTACCCAGGGTTCATCCCATTCCATCACGGGAACAGATCTATGCAGCACGATTCAAAATCCTTGCACCTTGACAACATCGAGGAGCGATTGCTCCCCAGGATCATTAGTAAGGTCTTCTGGGATTCCGATGCACTCATCATCGTGGTCAATGGCCGGGGGCAAGTCCTTCAGTTCAATCCAGCATGCGAACGCCTGACGGGCTACACGATGGCCGAGGTCTGCGAACAACCCATCTGGGACCTCTTGCCCGGCCCAGAAGTCACTGCCCGGGTCCGTCAAGACATCGCCAGTATGGAAGCAGGCACGTACCCCAACCGCCAAGTTGAGCCCTGGATCACCAAGGATCGCGCAAAAGTGCTCATATCCTGGTCCAACACGGTGCTTGTCGATGAGGAGAGTGGGGTTTCGCTCATGATTGGAGTCGGATCCGACGTCACCGACCACACGCGTGCGAACGATGCGATGAAAAGGTCTGAAGCCCGCCTGGATTCAGTCACCAAAGCAGCTGGCGATGCGATCGTCACGGGAGACGATAAGGGGCGGATAACCGGATGGAATCCGGCTGCAGAGCGGCTATTTGGGTACGCCAAGCTGGAAGTACTCGGCAAACCGCTCACCCTCTTGATCCCAAGCCAGTTCAAGCCGCTCCACCTGAGCGCATTCGAGCATCGACGAAATCCAGCTACGCTGCCAGTCTCCGGTCAACCTGTAGAGGTCCTCGCCCTACGCAAGGGAGGCGCCGAATTCCCGGTACAGCTCTCGCTCGGAAGCTGGGAAGAAGGCGGCCAGAGGTGTTTCGTGTCCATCATTCGCGACCTCACTGAAGCCAAGGAAGCCGCCGTGCGGCATGAGGCCTTGCAAGTCGAGCTAGAAGAATCACTGACCAAGGTCCTCGCTGGATTCCTGCCAATCTGCAGCCACTGCAAGAGCATTCGCGACGAGAAGGACAACTGGTCTCCTCTAGAGGATTTCATCCATGAGCGCTCCGACGTCACGCTGAGTCACGGCATCTGTCCCGTCTGCCTCAAGACTCACTACTCGGACTTGGCAGACGACTAACACACGGCTGGTAATCCACCTAGCGCCCCAAGAGCGCTAACGCATCAGATCCAGCAGTGCGTCACCGAACGCGCGGCCCATTCGGTTGAACCAGATCGCGCTGCCCAGATAGTGATAGGCATGGTCGGAACCGACCTTCTCCCACTCCTCCACGTTATCCTTCCAGGTTGGATAGAGGGCCTCGGCAGCCTTGTCGACCAACACATCCGTGCGCACGGCCCGTACGTTTCCGCGGAACTCGCTCACCTTCTCCATGGCAAGTTGCGCCTCCTGGACGGTGAGCATGGGTCCCTTGGCGGGATTGGACTGGTTCTGCCCCATCACCCCGATCACGAAGGGCAGCTTGGGGGCCTTCAATTCCCGCCGCACGTCCTTGATGAAGTGCTCCATGTTCGCGGCGTACTCCACTTCAGCGCCCTCGTACTGGTCATTCCAACCCTGAAACCAGACGAAGCCTGCGAGTTCGGGAGACTTGCCCTTCAACGCCGGGAACAAGGTGTCCATCTCGGCGAGAGTTCCCTGCACCTCCTTCATCATGTTGCGATAGGAACTGCCGTACTCGGCGCGGATGCCCTCCAAGGTCGGCATGGGATCGTTGCGGTTGTTCTTCTCGTTGTTCTTCTTGGTCCTCTCGGTCTTCTTCACGAGCTCGGCCTGGATGCGCTCCTCGGGAATGCCGGCGCTCGGTGACCGGAACAGCTTGAACAGCGAGTGCCCACCCCAGGCCGGCTTGATCAAAAGCACAGGCTCGTCAAATGCGTCCCCCAGGACGGTCCCGAGTTCGAGTTCAACGCCTGTTCGGTTCGGTGAGCCGTAGCCGATGGTCAGCCCACCGTGGCGTTTCAGGTACTTGATGAAAACATCATCGCGGGTTATCCACTGGTCGTCCTTGCGCAGGTGCGCAAAGAGATCGGCGGTCTTCTTGTCCGTCGCCTGGTACTCGAGCAGCTTGTTCTGCGCCTTGCCCTCCATGTTGGACTGCCCCGCGAGGAT
>JAPKBO010000040.1 GCA_028823395.1 Planctomycetota bacterium
GAGTGGATCGCACTGGCGTGGAGCGGACGGGAGTAGATCGCACTGGCGTGGATCGCACTGGGTTCTGGCGGCTGGACGAACCGGCCCGCACAGGCGTGCTCTTGCTACGGTTGCGTTGGGCGCTGGCGTTGTCGGCGCTGACTACGAGAGATAAGGCAAGGGCCAGAAGGAGGAGGGGTCGTTGGCTCAACATGTTGGCTTTCTTCATGGGGGTGTCCGTGGGGGCGGACAATGGAGAGGGTGCCGCGGGTCGTCCGCGTGTGATCGGACCCTTCAGATTGCAAGATTGGTGCCGAACTGGCCTCCGAACCTCGAATCTGTCTAAAACAAGGCCTGCGGTGCCATAGAGGGTGGTTGAGAGCCCCGTCGGCTGAGATTAGTGGAGGCTGCCGTCCTAGAGTGGGTGCCCTCTGCTGGGTACACGCTCCCCTCAGAGAGGCCGGCAGTGGGGACTAGTGTTCCCGAATGGAGAACGCCGACACCCAGACCAATTCGGCCCTGCGCGGGATCGAGCCGTTGGGTTGGATTCTCAGGAATAGGGCGCGTGGCGTCCCCCGCGAGGCCGCCCTCAACTCCACCAGGTCCGTGGGGGAGAGGGTGGGAGCGGGCAGAAACCGGCTGAGGGCTGGGCCGCCTTCCAGACCAATCCAGCCGGGGGGTGCGGGGCTCTCGCTGCTGTTTGCCCGTACCAACCAGATGGCCTTGGGTGTGCCGGCGGTGGTCAGCTCCACATGAGGAGAGGGCGAAAGGATCTCGTCACTGAGGGCCATCTGGCGCTCTGCCTCGGTGATCGCCTCGGTCAGGGTTGTGTTCGGAGGTAGGGTCTGACGCTGGAAATCGAGGTGCCCAAGTTCAAAGGGGACGCAGCTCTTAACGGCCTGACCTCTAGTGATCTCCCGCTGGTCTGCTGGGATGAACCAGGCGTCCAAGAAGCGGGACTGCACATCCACCTCGAGAACTTCCTCCTCCCAGACCAACCCGCCGCGCAGGTACACGTCGAAAGACGCGGGCTGCGTGCGCTCCGCTCCTTCGATCCAAATCACGTTTCGGAAGGACTCCCTCTCCTGATCCTCCGTATCGAAGGCTTCCATTTGGATGGGCAGGTTAGGCGTGTCTCCTCCCAACACAGCTTCTAGATGTCCAAAATCAACGACCTCTGCCCGTAGGCGATTCTCTCCGGCCGAGGTCCACTCAAAGCCAAGCGGCCACAGGAAGAGAGCGCGTCGAAGTTCGAATTCCAGGACGGCTTCAGCTGCGTGCACCCCTGTGAGTTCGCTGCTTTCCTTTTTCCCGGGTTGGATGGACCACAACTGATCACCAAATCGATAGTTGAGGGCCCGTTGGGCCGACCGGGCACCGTCTGGTCGTAATTGGGAGCGCGCGCGATCAGGAAAGGCGAAGCTGAGCTCGAGCTGATGGGGTCTATCGGGATAGGAGACGAAAGTGACCCGCGAGCGGTGACCCAGCCCCTGCAGGTTTCCGATTTTCTTGCGTTCCTTAGCTCCTGCTTCCGAATTGGAGAAGGGTTGGGGCACTGACTGAGGCTCCGGGTCTCCCTGGGGGGGACCGCAGGCCGCGAGGGCCAGGAGCATCGCCGTGAATGTGGCGAAGCGAGGGGGGTGCATCTCCCAAGCCTACACGAAGGGCTGTGCAGAGCCTTCCGCCCGTGCTCCCAGCACATTCGTCAGGGCAGGCGATGGGCCCATTGGACCCACTCCGCGTGGGTCGGATAGTTGCGTCCCGAGAGACGCTGTAGGTCCCGCAGCACGGCACCGGTTACGGCATCATTCACTTTGTCGAGGGCGGCCGTCAGGACACGGGCGCAGTTGCCCTGCGAGTGGATTTTGTGCTTGCCCAGGTACGCAATTGCCCGACTGGCAGCCATGGCAGCCGAGTCCAAATCGTCATCGTAGAGCTGCAGGGCCAGATCGCCGATGGATTCCACGTCCAGTTCAAAGGCGAGGATCAGGGCGGACTTGGTGCGGACGTAGGGTCCGTCGTCGTTTAGTCCACTTCGTGCAGCATCCACGACTTCAGGGATCGTGGGGGAGCCTGCTTGCAAGCACTCGAGTAAGGCCAGCGACGCATTGCCTCGAATCTGCTCGCTGGATCCGAACCGCATCTGGTGCAGAATGCCTTGGAGTGGAGTTGTCGGGTCGCCGAGAACTGACAGGCCCACGAGGGCGTTGTTGATCACATCCTGATCGGGATCGGAGAGGGCGTTGAGGAGTGGGCTGAGGGAACGGTCGGAATCCGTGAATCCCAAGGCCGTTGCGGCAACTCTTCGGTTGTAGGGGGGGCCCGACTCTAGTTGTTCGACGAGCATGTCGAACATCTTGAGTGAGCGACTGCGAATGGCGTCCTCGAGACGGTTCAGGGTGCGGCGATCCCGATCCTTATTGCCCGTGAGGAAGTTGTGGTTCCACTGCTGAATGGAGCGGTCGAGGGTCGCGATGTATGTCCCGACCGAAGACTGCTCGCGGATGGCTCCCGGGTTGTAGACCGACACCTTCAGGCGCTCGCGTTCGGCCGCTAGTCCCTTGCTCTCCTTGGGCGCTGCACAGGACGCAGCGATGGCCAGAGTGAGGAGGATGGTGAGGGGAGTTCGGTGCATGGGGGCCATCATGGGGGCTTTGGGACGAATGGCCGGGAAGGGTCTTCCCTGGAAGGGGAGGAATGTCGGCCCGGGTGGGGGTTAGGATAGGGCCTGGGGCTCGTTTGATCAGCCCCACCATCATGACCCTACCCATTCTGGATGCCATGGCCCAAGAGGGCTTCGAGAAGGTGTTGGCCGTACACGATCGCCATTCCGGCCTCAGGGCGTTCGTCGCCATCCATAATACCGCTAGGGGGCCGGCCTTCGGGGGGGTGCGGCGTTTTGCCTATCGGGACGAGCATGACTCCCTGATGGATTGCATGCGGCTTGCTCGTGCCATGACGTACAAGTGCGCCTTGGCGGATCTCCCTGCCGGTGGCGGCAAGGTCGTGGTGCTCGAATCCGGCGGCGAAGACTGGGAGGGGGCCTACCGTCATTTGGGAGGTGTAGTCGAGCAGCTTGGCGGCACTTTCTATACGGGTCCTGACGTGGGCACGGGTGAGGAGGAGCTGCGCTGGATGACCAGCGAGACCTCCTATGTCACCGATCCTGGTGAGGCCGGGCCGGGGCTCCTACCTGAGTGCACCGCTCAGGGTGTCTTCTTTGGTATCGCTGCCGCTCTGCGACACCTTGATGGTGAGGAGGACTGGGCCGCTCGAAAGATCGTAGTGCAGGGGCTCGGGTCCGTGGGCGCCGTGCTCGCCAAGCTTCTTCTCCACGAGGGTGCACAGGTCTTGGGTGCGGACCTTGATGAGGAACGCGGCCAGTCGGTAGCGGCTGACTTGGGTCTCGAACATCTCGATGCATCGACGGTGCTCGATCAGAAGTGTGACGTCTTGGCACCCTGCGCCATGGGGGGCCTTGTACATGACTTGACCGTGGACCGTTTGGATTGCCGAATCGTGGCGGGCGCCGCGAACAACGTGCTTGCCCGTTCTCTGCATGGGGATGAGTTACACGATCGTGGCATTCTGCTCGTGCCGGACTTCGTGTTGAATTCTGGGGCGCTCATTCGCGGGGCGCATTTCCATTTAAACGGCCGCCGGGTGGATCCTGTCGAAATAGGAAGGGGCGTCGGGCAAACCGTACAGGGGATTCTGGAGCGGGCGAGCGAGCAGGAGTCTCCGCCCACTCGGGTTGCCGTAGCTCTGGCGGAAGAACGAGTCGCGTCCTGGGATCTGACCGAACCGACCCAAATCCCTTGAACCTCGCGTACTAGCACACTATTCCAAGTGATCGGGTCAACGAGCATGTGCACTTCTTCCATCGTCCAAAGCATCACGGCCATCGCCTTGCTGGTCGTAGGAGCTGTTGCAGGCCTCGCTTCTACAGTGGATCAGCGTTCCGATGGAAGCCTGATCGTGGAGCGCAAAGAGGGCTTGGCTTTCACCATTCCTGAAGCGGAGACCCTGTCGTTCGAAGTCATCGTGGACATTCCGCTCGTGGGTGCGACGGGTTTGGGAGTATTCGAACTGGTGTCCGGCACAGAGATCCAACAGGCGTCAGTGTTTGAGCCCGCCGGGAGCAATGGGGGAGAGGATCTACGCGTGGGTTTGATCCGGGGACACGCCAGCGGTGCCTGTTTGAACTACGTGCTCGAGCACGAGATCAGCCTGCGCGTGCTTCCGCAGGAATGGCCGAGAGTGATCTACCGTGATACCCAGGGCGGTACGGAGAATCGTCGGCGCGAGCTGTTGTACGGGATGCGGAAGGGAGTGCCGACTTCGCTATACCGGCGGGATGGACACTGTGCGAGTGCGATTTGCGAGCGACCCGAGCACCGGATTGAGAAGACCTGGTTGCGTAAGGAGCACCACTGCGACAAGTGCAAGCGTGCGGCTCACCGTGAATGGCGTAAGCCTACGGTGCAAGATATCCCGGCAGGCGGAGTGGACATGTTGAGCGCCGTATTCCTCGCGCGCAGCATGGTTCAGAAGGGCCTAGGGGAACTGAAGTTCCCGATGTTGGACAAGGATCGTTGGTGGGACGTCACCTTGACCCTCGGAGGAAGCAAGCGCCTCGTCACGAAGGCCGGCACCTTCGACTGTTGCGCCGTCAAGCTGACCCCCGTCCTGCCTTCGGGCAAGAGTGAGAAATTCAAGGGGTTGTTCGGCATCCACGGCAGCCTCGCCATCTGGCTGGAGAAGGAAACGGGCGTGCCCGTCTCCATTGAGGGCGTTTTGCCCGCCGGACCCTTGGACGTGGGCATCAACCTGCGGCTGAAGGGCTACCGGGGTACGCCTGCCGGATTCGCTTCCGTAAGGCGCTAGAGGCGGGTGCCCACCGTTCCTAGGGTCGGATGGGCTCGGGAACGATGGTGGCCATGCCCGGTCCATCGCCTAGGCGAAAGACCGTTCCATCGTCCTGATGTTTGCGCTTCACGTAGGCCAGCAGGAGTCCGCAGTCGAGGGCGAATGAATAGGCCCAGGAAGTACTCACTCCCAGATCTCGCCACACGCCACCCACCTCGCGCCAAAGGCGCGTACCTGTCGCGATGGGATCGTCATGGTCCACACGCAAGGCCATCAGACGCTTGTTCAGTCCGCCGTAGGTGTCGATTTTGGCCACGACCTCCTGACCGATGTAGCAACCCTTGGTGAGAGAGAACGCCGCCTCTAGGCGCGCCTCCTGTGGGTAGACCGATGCGTCAATGTCCACGCCCCACACTGGGTTGACGGCCTCGACGCGGAGACTGTCGCGTGCGACCATTCCGCCCGGTACCGCGCCGCTGTTTGCCAGAGTCTCCCAGACTTCGAGCATCTGTTCGGGCCGACCGTCCAAGCGCCATCCCGCCGTGCCGAGAATGGGCAGATTGGTGATTCGCAGGGGGCCCCAGTCGGACTCTACGGTTTCGAAGTGGTGTAGGAGGGCTTCGGGGACCTCGCCTACCACCGATCCGAGGACCATGCCGGCATGAGAGCCGACCATGTCGATGGGTGCATGGCCTTCTGATTCATCCGAAAGTTGCACGTCCTCAGTGAAGATATACATGTCGAGAGCCGCGATGAGCTCGGCAGCTTGACCCGGAGGCGTGGAGAGTTCGAATCGGTCCTCGGCGCTGCGCGCCAGATCGAACATCTGCAGGACCTTGCCCTTGCCGTCGAGCAATAGGCCGGCGTTGCCTTGTCCTTTCCGTAATGCATGCACATCGCATGAGGTGATGTGGTGGAGGAACTCCAGGGCATCAGCGCCAGACACGTGGACCATTCCCCGATCGGTGCAATCGAGAATGATGGCATCGTCCAGGCCCGCGCGATATTCGGCTGGAACATCGCCGTAGGTCAGCAGGGTGCTACCGGCTGTACCGAGCATCCGCGCTCCGGTGCGCTGGTGATAGGGGAGGATAGGAGAGTCGGTCATGGGGAGGCTCGCGGCTTGGATTCGGGGAGAAGGGTAACCTGCGCGAACCGTAGCGGAAGCCTACAGCCCGGGACGTACCAGACCCATGGCCACTCTTGACGCTCACGCCCCCATGGGGACACTAGGTGGCTCAAATCTGCCGCCGGGCCTACTTCACGCTGAGATGGGGCTGGCTCGCTCCCCCTTCATGATGTTCCGCCCACGCCCAATCGCCTACTTGGTCAGCATCGCCCTCGCATGCTCCTGTGGCTTTGACCCGGATGTGGGAGCGGATTCCATGGAGCTCTCCGCTGAGTCGCTAGGGTTGTTGCAGGAACAGGACGCACCTCCTGAGGTTGAGGCCCAACTGCGCTCCGCCCTCAACCAACAATTCGGGTCGATCTTGTCACCCCGGTTCCCAGATGCGTTTGCAGCAAGTGGCCCGGGAATGGGTTCAGAATTGGAGGTTGCCGCGAGACTCTATCGGGGCCAGTGCATGCACTGTCACGGAGTTGAAGGAGGCGGAGATGGTCGCAGTGCCTATTTCCTGACTCCCCCGCCAACCGATTTCCGACCGGGCACTTTCAAGTGGACGGAGTTGGAGCGCAATCATCCCCCGCGCGTTGAAGATATCGAGCAGTCGCTGAAGCGCGGTGTCCCTTTCACCTCGATGCCTTCTTTCTCGCGTCTCACGGATCCACAACTTACGGGCCTCGCCCAGGTTGTTCGCTGGCTGGCCGCGCGCGGCCAGGTCGAGCGGTGGCTTGTGGCCGAGTGGGTTCAAGCAGGTGGGGAGGAGCTTCCGGCTTCCGGAGTTGAAGCTACGGTTCTCGCTGTGGCCGAGGGTTGGAACGAGTCCGCCCAACATCTGGTGCTTCCCGTGCAGGAACCGGCCCCAGAGGACATGGGGCTGGAACGCATTGAGCGTGGCCGCCTCCTGTACTTTGGTGAGCTGGCCCGATGTGTGGCCTGTCACGGGGAACAATTGGAAGGAGATGGGCCGGCGGTATTCCAAACGATCATAGATTCCGACGGTGCCTCCCGGCAGGAGCGCGTGCCGGATGAGTGGGGCATTCCCAGTCGCCCGCGGGATCTGCGACAGGCAGGGTTTCGTGGTGGCTCCTCGCCCTTGGATCTGTACCGGCGGATTCGTGTCGGAATCAGCGGCTCGATCATGCCGGGTGCCAGCGAATCCCTGGACGAAGAAGCCATCTGGGACCTTGTGTACTTTGTGCTGAGCGAAGCCGGCCTGCACCAAACTGGAGAGAACCGGTGAACTCCCAAGGCCATAGCCTTCGCTGGACTCGTCGTGTATCCGGCCTTCTGGCCGTGACGACCTTTGTGTTGCTCCTTGCTGGGGGATTGGTCACCACCTACCGCGTAGGGATGGCCGTCAACGATTGGCCGACGACCTTCGGCTATTCCATGCTCAGCTACCCACTTGACGAAATGCTTGAGAACGCAGGTGTTGCTCAGGAGCACAGCCATCGCTTGTTGGGGACCCTGGTTGGAATTCTGACCTTGATAGCCATGGGAGTCAGCGCATCTGCGGGCGGGCGGTGCGCCCGCAATTGGATGCTAGCGGCTCTCGCGCTGGAGGTGGCTCTAGTCGTCTGTGTGGTGATGACCAAGGCCGTGTTTGGACCTATCCAAGCGGGCTTGTTTGCCAGTGTGCTCGCGGCTTTGATCTTCTCCTTTCGAGCACCTGCTGAGAGACTTGTTCGCGGTGCGGCCATCGGCGCTCACCTGGCTGTTGTGTTTCAGGGTCTGCTCGGTGGAACTCGAGTGCTGGAGAACAGTCAGCAGTTGGCTTTCCTGCACGGGACCTGCGCCCAGCTGGTTTTTGTCGTCGTGGTTATCCTATTCGTGGTGAGCGGGGACGCTTGGCGCGAGGCTCGGCCTGTGGCTTCCAGCGCCGGCGCAGGTCTGTCCATGTTTGCCTGGTGTGGAATTCTGACCACCTTCACCCAGGTTGTCTTGGGTGCTTGGTTGAGACACACGGGTGGTACGTTGCCCCTATTCTTGCACCTTGTCGGTGCCCTTCTAGTGACCACGGCTATCGTTCTTCTTTGGGGGCGCCTGGGCCGAGTTCTGCCTTGCGTCCCGAACGCGGCACCCTTGATTGGCGTGCGGCGTTGGTTGCTTTCATCCCTGGTACTGCAGTGGCTGTTGGGCACCTCCGCCCTGGGAGCCATCCTTATTCTCTCCGGAGGGTTTGAGGGCCCCGTCACAGCCACCGAGGGAATTACGGCTACCGCCCACGTGGGAATTGGTGCCCTCCTGCTGAGCGCGACGGTCGCTGCCTTGTTATGGTCTCGGCGCTTGATTGCGGACCCTGCTGGGTCCTGACCAGCCTCCTCATGACCCAGGCACAAAGCACCTTGCGCGCCGAGACCTCGCTCCTACAGGCTTGGCTTGTGCTATTGCGTGTGCGCATCGCCTTGATGGTGTTCACGGTCACCCTCTGTGGCGCTTTGCTCGCGGGGGAGTGGGGCACTGGGTATGCCGCTTGCTTGGAAGCGGCCTTGTACGTCACCCTCGTTACCGGGTGCGCCAGCATTCTGAACCAGGTATTGGAGCGGGACACGGATGCTCTGATGGTCCGCACTGCCGGGCGGCCGCTGGTCACCGGGCGGGTCGAGGTTTCCCACGCCATTGCGGTGGCCGTTGTGCTGGGTTCCCTGGGCACCTACGGGCTCGTCACTTCCTTTGGGACGCTCCCTGCGGCTATGTCCCTCGGAACTTTGGTGGCCTACCTCGCTGTGTACACACCCCTCAAGCGGGTGAGCAGCTTGAACACGGCGGTCGGAGCCATCCCCGGTGCGGCTCCGCCCCTGATCGGCTACGTGGCTCTGGCCGGCGAGGCTGGGCCATGGGCCTGGTGTCTATTTGCGATCCTGTTCGTCTGGCAGTTTCCGCACTTTATGGCCATCGCCTGGATGTACCGAGAGGACTACGCGCGTGCCGGCCTGCGAATGGTGGGCTCAGGACCCGAGTCGGATGGGGATGCGGGTCGTCAGGCAACGGTGTACGCATTGTTTCTCATGCCGGTTGCGTTGCTACCGGCCATGGCGGGCCTCGCCAGTGTGGTCTATGCGGCCGGCACCTCCATATTGTGTGCCGCCTACCTGGGAGCCTCCATTGCATTCATGTTCGTGGAAAACCGAAAGCGTGCACGGTCTTTGATGATTGTTTCACTGATCTATCTGCCTATGCAGTTCGCTCTGGTCTTTCTGGATCCCAGTGTTCGCCAGATGCTGGAGAGCATCTGAAGGAGAGAATGCGCATGCTTTGGGCCCGACTTGCACGCACAATTATGGCGGGAGCATTGGCTGGCGTTTTATTCGTCGCTGTCTTGCAAGATGGCGCGGGCGCCATGCAGTTGTCCCCGGCCGGGGACTCGCCGGAGCGCTTCGGATCCATCGAATCGTTCGATTTTACCGATGCTCGTGGCAAGCGGGTCACGAACCAGGACCTGCTGGGCTCGCCTTGGGTTGCGATCCCCTTCTTTGTGCGCTGCTCAGGACCCTGTCCGAGCCTCACCACGGACCTGCGTTCGCGTGTCTACGAGGAACTGCAGGGCACAGGCGCCAAGCTCGTTTCCTTCTCCGTCGATCCTAGCTACGACACGCCCGAGGCCTTGGCTGAGTACGCCGCACGGTTCGATATCGACACGGAGAATTGGCTCTTTTTGACGGGTAGCGAAGAGGCCATGGAGCGCTTCATTCGGGGCGGGCTGAAGGTGCCCCTTGACCGCGGGTCCCAAGCCGCGAACCTCACTGGAGAGCCCGAAATCACCCACGGCACCCGGCTGCCGGTGGTGGATGCCGAGGGGCAGATTGCCGGCTGGTACCAAGCGGCCCGGGCCATCCTGGGCACCGATCCGGCTGTGGTGGACGCCGGCTTTGACCTGCTGCTGGAGCGGGTGCTGCACCTCGCGGAGAAACCCCAGGTGGCCGTCAAGACCTCCCCATTGCCCCTGCTCAACGCAGTTCTGAATGGCACCGCCTTCCTGCTCTTGCTGGCTGGATGGCAAGCCATCCGTGCGGGCAACAAGGAGCGTCACATCTTCCTGATGCGGACCGCGTTTCTGGTTAGTGCGGCGTTCCTCACCAGCTACTTGATCTACCACTTGGGCGTTCAGCGCAATCAGGGACCGCGGCCCTTCAATGGGCAGGGGTGGGCGAAGACGGCCTACTATGTGCTGCTCATCAGCCACGTCCTGTTGGCCATAATAAACTTGCCCATGGTCCTGCGCGTACTCGTTCTCGCCAAGCGCGAAGACTGGGAGGCCCATAAGCGTTTGGCCCGCAAGACCCTTCCGATCTGGCTCTACGTATCGATCACGGGAGTCATCGTCTACCTGTTGCTGTATCCGCTCAATCCGCCTCCGATCTGATGGCGAGCCAGGGAAGCGGGGAGTCGATCTTGTGGGCCTCATGGTTGGAGACCGAGTTTGGGGACATTTTGGTAGCCACAAGCGAGGTCGGGATCTGTTTCGTGCATCTGGTACGGGCCACGTCATGGGCGGATCTGGATCAGTTCCGCTTGCGCCATGGTCTGGGCCCTGCGAAGGAAGTGGAGCCGGGCCGTAATCGGATGGATCTCAATCCGCTGGCCGAGTACCTAGCGGGCGGATGCACTTCGTTTGATCTGCCTCTCGACTTGATGGGCACCCCCTTCCAGCGGCGTTGCTGGCAAGCTCTCCTCCAGATCCCCTATGGCGAGACTTGCACCTACGCCCAACTGGCCAGCGCCATCAGCATGCCTCCGGGTGCGGCGCGAGCCGTGGGTCAGGCCAACGGTGCCAATCCCGTGCCCGTGATCGTGCCCTGCCACAGGGTTGTGGCGAGTGGAGGGCTAGGTGGCTACGCCGGCGGATTGGACCTCAAGAGACGGTTGCTGGAGTTGGAGGGTGTTTGCCTGGACAGTTGGTGACACCGGTGCGGGGCCGCCCTCGTCCAAGGCGGTGTGCGAGCATTTGGCATTGGTCTGGGTTTGGCTCTATTGGGCTTGGGCCATCATTCACCCACGCCAATCACTTGTGCTCTGGCCACTCTGTCGGGCAGCAAGCGGGACGAGCCCGTGCATTGGTGGGTTACTGACCGCGCCGGTGGCCGGATTGTGGCCCTCGACGAGGAACTCTTCGCCCAGTGGGTGGTGACGGTGCCGTGCCCTGTGGGCGTGGCGCGCGCAGAGGATGGGTTGTGGATCGTGAGCGTGCCGGGTGGGGGGGGCCATGAAGGCTCTGTATGGAATCGTCTCGATGCCAGGTCGGGCCTTGGAGATTCTCGGACCATGGGGGAGTACGCGGGAATCGTCGGACTGTCCGATGGTGGGGCCTTGGGCTTGATCGGACCGGCACCCACGCGCGAGTGGATTCACCTGAACCGGAACGGGGAGACGCTGCGGCGCGTGGATTTCCCGGGAGCCGTTCACCTTGCTGAGATTCGAGGCCGGGTCCTTGTGGCCAACGGCGTGGGGGAGGTGTGGTCGTTTGGTTTGGACAGTGAAATGAGTGAGGCGCAGCACGCGCAGCTTGGGGGAACTTCCCGGGGAGTGGCTCCGGGCCCCGGGGGAGGCTGGTGGTGGCTTGGTTCGAACGGCGAACTCCTGCTCTTGCACGCCGACCTGTCCGTGCGCTGGAGGCGCTGGGTGGGAGAGCGCGCCGCGTGCCTCGACGGAGACGAAAAGCGTGTCTGGGTCGTCCCGAACGATCGCAGCGCGGCGATGTGCTGGGATGCTAGCGGTCGTCCCGAGGGCTCATTTGCCATGCCGCACATGGGAGCCAAGGCCGCGCGCCTGACAGAGAGTGGCGGCGTGTTGATCGCGCTCCCCGGTGCCCTTCTGGAGTTGGGACCCAAGGGGGAACTGCTGCGCACCCAGGCCGGTTTCGATCACCTAGTGTCGATCAGCGACCCAGGACCCTGAAGGCCGCCAGCTGGGTCTTCGAGTCTGCAGGTGTGAGCTCGATGACCTCCTCGGGTCGCATCCAGAGGACTTCGAGCTCTTCGTCCTCGTCGCATGCCAGGCCGCCTCCGGGGACGACCTCCAGCCCCTGCGCCAGGAAGACGTGTACCACCTCGCTGCAGAAGCCCGGGGCAGGCACAAACTCAAAGAAGGGCTCCCAGTTTGACGCCCTGTATCCGGTCTCCTCTTCTAGCTCTCGCTGGGCAGCCAGCAGTGGGGCTTCTCCCACCTCCAATCGGCCAGCGGGAATCTCAATCGACCAATCTCCTATGGGCAGTCGATACTGACGGACCATCAGCATGCGGCCTTGGTCGTCAAGTGCGGCGATTGCCGCAGCTCCGGCGTGGGTGACGAATTGCCAATCCTGCTCGAGTCCAGACGGAAGCGTCGCAGCCTGACGGTATACGTCGAAAAATCGTCCCGCGAAGAGTTGCTCCTCTTCCCTAAGATCGATGTCCGGATGGACGGGCTTCGGTTGGGGCATCGTTGACGAGGGCCGGTGGGCCTGATTGTGGATCCCTCTCCCGGGAGCCATCGGCAATCACCTGGGTTGTGTCGAGCTAGGGGAGGATTTGGCCTGGTGGTCAAGCGTGTGCAGAAATGCCATGACGGAGTTCGTAATGTCCGTTCGGCCGTGGTCGGCACAGATCTGAGAGAACTTGTTCAAGGCGGTCTTGACCTTCTTGATTTCCTTCAAGACCGGGGCATCAGAGCGCTGCTCTTGTTGCACCTTGCTCTTGAGTTTCTCAAGTTGACTTTCAAGTTCGGTCAGTCGCTCTGCATCCGTCCGACGATTGTATTCGCGCTTTGTCATGAGTTTGGTAGGGGACAGTGGGGTCGCTGCAATGCGCTTATCCATGCTCCCAAGGTTGGTTTCGATTGGAGTGTCTACTTTCATCACAAGCAGACAATGGGCGTTATGGCTTCGCCTTGGTTTCCATGCGGAAACGATTCGTGTGCGAGTGCTGAGGTGTCCAGCCTGAAATCCCCGGCCCTCGTAGTGCCCCAATGAAGGGTCCAGCAGGCCGAGGCGGGAAAGGGCCGTGAGGTCCCAATTGGTCTTTCCGCACCCGCAAATACCAATTTAGCCCTTTCCGTGAACCCGTCAAGGGGAGGTGGAACTGAAAAGACCCATGCTCCCTCGAAATAAGACCTATCCGCTTTCGAACCGGGCTGTGGGCCTCCCGGATCCGTTTACCTTCTGTATACTCCTGCGCCCCACGGTGCGCCGATTTCATTGACGCATCGCCCCCTAGCATAAACCCGGCGCATTCTCAGCGCCAGAAGAGGCACCAGCGTGCACCAAGACATAGACCACGTTCTCTTTTCAGAAGAGGACATCCTGCAAGGCATCGAAGGCGTGGCCGCCAAAGTGACCGAGGCCTATCGCGGTCAGGACTGGACCGTCGTGTCCATCTTGAAGGGATCCTGCATCTTCGCCTCCGATCTTGTTCGCTGCATACCCATTCCTTTGCAGATGGCCTTTGTCGCTGCGCACAGCTATGGGGATGGGACGCAGTCCGGCGAGCTGCACGTGGACTTCCTGCCGAATGGGGACGAGATAGAGGACTGCAACATTCTGCTTGTGGACGACATTCTCGATACGGGTCGGACAATGCACGCTTTGAAGAATGAACTCCTTGCTAGGGGAGCGGCGCAGGTCAAGACCTGCGTGTTCCTCGACAAGCCTTCCCGTAGAGAATTGCACCTCGAACCGGACTTCCGCGTGTTTGAAGTTCAGAACGAATTTGTCGTCGGCTACGGACTGGACTTTGCTGGTCGCTATCGCAACCTGCCTTATGTCGGTGCATTGAAGTCCACGGTTTTCGAACGCGCCGAGGGAGAGAAGGCGTGACCGAGTACTTAGAAGTGGCGGAGAAGCGGATCGGCCTGGAGCTGGACGAGTTCCTCTGTTTGGCCTATCCCATGGCGAACAAGGGCTTTATCCGGCGTCAGATTCGAGCCGGTCGGGTACTTCTGGATGGAGGTCAGGCTCGCCCCTCAGACCGTTTGCGTATCAGCAGCGTCGTCTGCGTGGAGTTTGAGAAGGAAGACTTGCCGATCGCGCCCCACGCTCCCAGCCAGGCCATTCCCATCCTGCATGAAGATGCCCAGGTATTGGTTGTCGACAAACCCTCGGGTCTTGCCGTGGAGCCGGAAAGGTGGCGCCGGGATGCGGCATGCCTGTCCGGCGCCTTGTTAGCAGATGCGGTTCAACGCCAGGAGGACGAGGACGAAGAGAGTAAGCCTGGATCCGTGGAGTTCCGACCGCGGTTGGTTCACCGTATAGATAAGGGCACCTCTGGCTGTGTACTTGTGGCAAAGACCCTTGAGTGCGAACGAGTGCTGCGTGCGGCCTTCGATGAGGGTCGTGTGGGAAAGAGATATCTGGCCCTGGTCGAGGGCGAGTATCCAGAGAGCGAGGGCTGGGACATCATCGATCGGCCTCTCGCGCCCGATCCGCGACGCACCGGTCGTATGCAGGTCAGTGAGAGCGGCAAGCCCTCTCGCACCCGCATAGAAGTGGCAGAGCGCTTCGCGGGCTTTACCCTACTGCGCTGCGAGCCGGTGACTGGGCGGACGCATCAGATTCGGGTTCACCTCGCGAGCGAGGGATTTCCCCTCGCCGTGGATCCGCTGTACGGCCACCGCGACGCCATGCTGCTCTCGGAACTCAAGCGTGGCTACAGACCCAAGCCCGGCGCGGTGGAACGGCCCCTCATCGATCGCCTAACACTGCACGCGCACACTATTTGCTTTCCCGATACCGGGGAAGGTTCGAATCAATCCATCACCGTCGAGGCGCCCTTGCCCAAGGACTATTCGCGCGTGTGTACCCAACTCTCGAAAGTACGGCCCCCCAAATCATGAAACTCAAACAACAGCCCGGTGATTTTCGCGTCGACGAAGTCCTACGCGACGACTACTTGCAGGCCAAGGGGCGGCATCGTGTCTACCGCGTGACCAAGCGCAAGCTGACCTCCATGGAGGCAGCACGCTTCCTGGGGGAGACGGCTGGTGTCTCTGGAAGTGAGGTATCCATGGCGGGGCTCAAGGACAAGCAAGGGGTGACGACCCAGTACATGAGCATTCAGAAAGGTAAGCGCGTGCAGTACAAGGATCAGGAACTGGATATCGAGACCGTGGGGTTTGGGAGGGATGCGCTCAGTAGCCACGACAGTCATGGAAATGCCTTCCAGATCATCGCGCGGGACCTAGGGCCGACCGAAGTGGTCAAGATCCGTTCGTCTTTGGACAGCGTGCGCGAGCATGGCCTGCCGAACTACTTCGACGAGCAGCGCTTCGGAAACCTCCGACACAATCAGGGCTGGATCGCCAAAGGTTTGATGCTGGGCCAAACAGATCAGGCGCTGAAGCGCCTCTTGACGGCTGTCTCCGACTTCGACAAAGACCGCGACATTTCCATGAAAGTTGCTTTGGCTCGCAAGTGGGGGGATTGGCGTGCCTGTCGGGATATCGCTGGCCGCTTCGGGCAGCACCACTCCGTATTTGAACATCTGCGACGCGATGTGGACGACTTCGGAGGGGCCTTCAGATTCGTGGCTTCGCGTATACGCTTGATTCACCTGTACGCCTGGCAGTCGCATATTTGGAACCGGGCGCTGGCTTACCATTTTGATAACTGCACGCCCAGCAGGGAGAAATTCGTGGTGCGCACACCCGAGGGACCGCAGGTCTTTCCGAAGGGGCTCGGCATGCTGCCGCCCGAGTGGAAGGGTTGCCTGCCGCTTCCCGGGAACAGGCTCGCCGGTGTGGAGCAGCCCGATCAGGTGGCCCTCTTCGAGGCCGTCCTGAAGGACGAACGCCTGAGCCGCCCCCAATTCGCCATTGAGGGGATCCCGGGATTCGTTCTCAAGCCGGAGCCGCGACCCGCTCTGGTTGTGCCCCAGAACCTCCGTATCCGCCCGGCCGAACGCGATCCTCGCAATCGGGGCCAGCGGATGGTGAAACTGTCGTTCCAACTTCCGCGTGGCTCCTACGCCACCCTTGCCGTGCGACGCTTGCTGTCCACCTCACGCTAGCCCAACACAATCTATTCATGAGCTCCGCACAGCAGCTTCCCATTAAAATTGGCGTTCTCGGCGGCTCGGGTTTGTACGAGCTCGAGGGGCTGACGAACCAGGAGGAGATTCAGCTCTCCACGCCCTATGGCGAGCCCAGCGATGCCTTCCTCACCGGCCAGCTCGATGGGATCGACGTGGTCTTCCTGCCTAGGCACGGCCGTGGTCACCGCGTCAATCCGAGTGAGATCAACTTCCGTGCGAACATCTGGGGGCTCAAGCGCCTGGGCGTGACACACGTGCTGTCCGTCTCCGCAGTCGGCTCTCTGCGCGAGGATATCGTCCCCGGGCATTTCGTGGTGATTGACCAGTTCATTGACCGGACCCGCCACCGTCCCGACACCTTCTTTGAGGACGGCATCGTGGCCCACGTGATGTTTGCCGACCCCGTCTGCAGCTCCCTGCGTGCCTCGCTCCTAGAGGCTTGCGCGGAGGTGGAGCTAACGGTTCATGATGGTGGTACCTACGTGAACATGGAAGGGCCCCAGTTCTCCACCCGAGCCGAGTCCAAGTTGTACCGCTCCTGGGGGGCGGACGTGATTGGCATGACCAATCTCCAGGAAGCCAAACTCGCGCGCGAGGCCGAGTTGCACTACGCCACTGTGGCTATGTCAACGGACTATGATTGCTGGCACGAGGGGCACGATGACGTCACCGTGGATCAAGTGATCGCCACGATGCGGGAGAACGTTGGCCACGCTCGCGAGTTGATTGCCCGCACCATTCGTCTCATTCCCGGGGCCACCTACACTTGCGGCTGCGACTCAGCTCTCGCTCCGGCCATCATGACGGCGCGAGAGTGCATCACTCCCGAGGCTCGCTTACGATTGGGACCGCTGGTGGACAAGTACCTCGACGACTGAACGATGAAACGCACCGTTTTTGGCCTGTGCCTAGCTGTGGGGTCCTGCTCCGCTCCTTCTGGAGGGCCGCCAATCGAGGGTTGGGGAGGCTTTTCATCGGGCTATCACAGCGGGCCGAAGGTGGTCCTCGGCGAGACCGGGACTGCGCGCTTCTTGGGCCCACTCCTCGGAGGATTTGACAAGGAGGCCGCCATGGCCACGGTCGCCGAACTCGATCCCTGGTTTAGGGAAGCGGGCAACGATGGATTTGAGTACGCGATGGATGAGGTGGGGGCGAAGCTGCGGGCCGTGGGATTCGGATCCCGCGAGGGCTACGAGCTACGCGAGATCCAAACCCCCATGGACGCTTCGGCATGGACTCCACTTTCGGCCTCATTGTCCCTGCAGATCCAGGGCGAGGCCATTCAATACCTTCATCAGTTCCATCGCGGCGACGATCTCGAACGCACCATGCTGCCCGTTCATGCGCCCTCCTGCGATGTGCATGGCAAGCTGGAGTTGAATCTCGCTGAGCTTGACCCGGGTGAAGTCCTTGTCACCGACCGCGAGTTAGACGAGGTGTTAGTGCAAGCTCAGGAACGTGGGGCGGCCGCCGTGCTTTCCTCCTATCTCTTTGACTTCAACGTGGACCCTTCCGGGGCCACCCGACACCTCGACGCGATCCACTACGGCGCTGTTCCGGCTGGGACGACGCTGCCTGTGGCGCACATTTCCCCGCGCATTCATGCACTCCTAAGTGACTTGAAGGACGTCGATGCTGCCGAGGTGCGGCTGCAAGCCAGCGTACGTTTCGACGAGCGGCCGCTGCGCACCCTGGTAGCCACGGTCGTTGGTTTGGAGCGGCCTGAAGAGGTCGTATCCTTGGTGGCGCACGTTCAGGAGCCGGGCACCAATGACAATGCCAGTGGCGTTGCGGGCCTCCTCGAAGGGGCGCTGACTCTCATGCGAGCCGTGGACGACCGAGCCCTGCGTCGGCCCCTGCGCTCCATCAGCTTCATCTGGGGGGACGAGTACACGGCCAGTAGCGTCTACCTTGACCACACGGAGCGCACCGTCGTCGCCGCCATCGCGGCAGACATGATGGGTAACTCGCCGACGGAGACCGGAGCCGTGTGCCTGCTGGAGAGGGGTCCTGATCCGGGTGCCCGTTGGGTGCTGCCCCCTGATGAGCACACGGCCTGGGGAGTAGGGGAGTTGGACCCCACGTGGATTCTGCCCAGTGGTCTCGCAGTGATCGTACGTACGGCCTTGGTGGATGTGGGCTTGGCGGTCGGGGGCTGGAAGTCAGCCGAGCACCCCTGGGAGGGAGGCAGTGACCACGATGTGTTCTTGGGCCGTGGCATTCCCGCTGCCCTGCTTTGGCACTTCCCTGATTTCTCCTACCACACCAACCTCGACCGACTCGCTTTTGTGGACACACGCGAACTCTATCTGAGTTCGGTGGCCCTCTTGTGTGCGGGTTGTGGGGTGGCGGATGCCCGCCCCCGGGACTTGGAGCGTTACATCGAGAGCCTCTTGCACGAGCGTTACGAACGCCAGGGGGTCGTGGTAGAGGAGGAAGCGCCGGAGGAAGCGGCCCACAGTTGGGGCGAGTGGGCGACGGGTGCCCGGCGCTGGCTGGCGGCTTTGTGCAGCGGCACGTCCGTGCGCTGAATCCTGCGCACCACCTGGGTTGTTCCAGGCCTTAGTCTGTGGCTATGAAGAACTCCCCCGTGGATTCAACCCTCGCGCGTCGTCATTTCCTAGCTGCCGGTGTGGGCGTCGCCCTGACTCCTGTTGCTTTGGCCCGGCACCCGGGGGCTCGATCCCAAGAGCCCGCCAAGGATCGCCCTACAATGATCGGATCGGCCAACGCGTTGGCGGGCATGAATAACGTATGGGCGTCGTTCCGCGCAGGCGGCGACCCACTCGACGCCGTAATCGAAGTCGTCAAGGTTCCCGAGGCCAACGCAGACGATCTCTCGGTGGGTTTAGGCGGCCTGCCCGACGAATCTGGGCACGTGACGCTGGATGCGGCGTGCATGCACGGACCGACTCACAACTCGGGGGCAGTGGGTTGCCTCCAAGACATCATGCACGCAAGCGAGGTCGCAAGGCTTGTGATGGAACGCACGGATCACTGTCTGTTGGTTGGCGAAGGGGCCTATCGCTTCGCTCGGGACCATGGGCATCCTCATGCGGAACTGCTCACGGATCGAGCAAGGCGCATCTGGACGGCATGGCGCGAGCGCCTGAGTGAGGGGGACGACCGACTTGCCCCTGCCAAGAAGGACCAGAAGAGCGGCATGCTCTTTGACGTACACGGTGAGCAGGTGACCCTGGAAGAGATCATCGGTGACAAGCGTCCGACGGGAACCATCCATTGTTCGGCCCTGTCGGTCGCGGGTGAGTACTCGAGCGCCACGACCACTTCAGGGTTGGCCTACAAGGTCCCAGGACGGGTGGGAGATTCACCCATCGTGGGGGCGGGCCTGTACTGCGATCAGGAGGCCGGCGCGGCCGGTGCGACGGGCCGGGGCGAATCAGCGATCCTCTCGAACTCCAGCTTCGCCATGGTGGAGTTGATGCGGCAAGGGGCGAGTCCTGAGGAAGCGGGTTTGGAAGTGCTGCGGCGTGTCACACGCCAGGCCCAGCGGGCCGCCGCCTGGCAGCCCGGAATGGTGGATGATCAAGGTCGACCGAGCTTCGGCTTGCACTTGTATGCCATGAGCCTAGAGGGGGCTACGGCTGGAGTTAGCCTGAGAGGTGGGGGGCGCTACGCTGTGGCGGATCAGGAGAAAGGCCCGCGGCTTGAGGAACTCGTCGCCCTGCACCCCTAGAGCGACCCGGAGCCGGGCGCTACTTGTCGATGCCGCCGAGGGCGCGGTGAAACTCTTCAGGACTCAGTTTGAAGTCCCCGTCGCTATCTAAGGTGTTGATCACTGTATGTGGGCGGACGGACACTCGCAGAGGACGCAATAGTCGCTCAAGGTCGTCCACGGTGATGAACCCATCGTTGTCCACGTCCAAGCGCCGGAAGTGTGGCACTGGACCGACAATCAGTGGGGGCAGCAGGACGGTAGTGGAACGAGAAGAGCTTGCGGCGGCGAATCGATTTAACGGAGTACCGAACAGTTCGAGCAAGGACTTGGGTGCGCCGGGTGGGGCGGGTGCCGTGAGGCCGTTTTCCAAATTCACTGGATGCAGGACACTTGGCAGTGTGACCAGTTCCGCTGTACTCAGCATCCCTTCTCCCGATCCGTCGAGACTTTGGATGACGTTCTCCGCCTCGGAGCTTTCGTGTCCGTAGTCCACTAAGAGGCTGGAGAGTTCGCTGATGGAGAGTGCCCTATCCAGGTCTGTGTCGTAGGCGTTGCGTAATTGAATCGCATTACGGTGGGGCGGTCTGGCTTTACGTGCGACCGGAGTGGGAAGGGTGAACGCGCGGCTATTCAGAATGGAGTAGCGGTAGAATTCCTCGAATTCATCCTGAGCGAAGCGCCCATCTCTATCACCGTCGAAGGCCTGGAATCGCTTGCGCGAGAAGTGCAATGCGCGGGCGGTCTCTGAAAACGAGAGCCACGAGTTCGAGTTGTAGTCGCAGATCGTGAACCACTCCAAGATCTGGTCGGCTTTGACAAACGTGGTCTGGCCAACGAGGTCGCGCTCTCCACGGGCTTGGATCTCGACCTTCAGGTCGATGATCTTCTTGTTCAAAGGATCTTCCACCCGCACGGGCGGCCGCGATCGTGAACGATCCCGAACGGGGTCCTGTGAGAGCTCCAGGGTGCTCCCTGGGGGCATGGTGCTCAGCGCAGGCAGGGCCAGCCAGCAGAGGGGCAGGAGAGCAAAGGCCGTGGTCGTGGGGGAGGTCATGGGCGAGGTGGGGACCCTTACATATCGGCTGATAGGCCCGCCGGAGAATGACCATGGATCGTTTTTTTTGGCCATTTCCGACTCCTGGCCCCACCGCGGGCTTTTCCAGGCCTCTTCAGGTTGTCTTCTCACCTCGATTGAGCCATTGGCCGCTGGGCGAGAACGATCCCGGCGCTTGCGTTTGCACATCTGCCTGGGCCTTTGGCAGGATTGCGCGGCAGATTCTCCGCTTCCGGCTCGGCCGCGCCTCCTTCCCCCTCCAAGACCCGCGTATGTCCACAGCTCCATTTCTTCTTGCTCTGCTCGCCGCGCCCTTCACAGCACCCGCTGTTCTTGCCAGTCCTGCGCTGGACAGCACCGTGGCTCCTCAGCCGATCATTGAGATCCAAGAAGCGGAAGCTGGAGACTCCGACGGAGGCTTCGAGGCCTGGCTTGACCACAAGATGAGTCGAGTGAATGTGTTCATCGCCGGCGGCGACGATCCGATTACGGAAGAAAAGGAGAACGCGCTCGGTTTTTTCCAGCTGATTCCCATCGGCGTGGACAATTCGGATGGGCAGCCAATTCGCGTGCCACTCCTCGTGATGTGGCTTGTTTTGGGATCGATCTTTTTCACGGTGAGAATGGCTTTCGTTCAATTTCGTGTCTTCGGCCATGCCATCGCAGTGACGCGAGGCAAGTACGACGATCCTAACGACGAGGGCGAAGTGAGCCACTTTCAGGCTCTCACTGCGGCACTCTCGGCGACGGTCGGGCTTGGCAACATCGCCGGCGTGGCAATCGCGATCAGCATCGGTGGGCCAGGCGCTACATTTTGGATGATCGTTGCTGGGTTTCTCGGTATGGCCTCAAAGTTTGTTGAGTGCACCCTGGGCCAGGTCTATCGCGAGGTGCGCAGTGACGGCTCCGTCATGGGAGGGGCTATGTGCTACCTATCCAAAGGGCTCGCCGAGATGGGGCTGGGCAAGTTGGGGAAAGTTCTCGCAGTAATTTTCGCCGTGCTCTGCATGGGCGGCTCCGTTGCCGGTGGAAACAGCTTCCAGATCAATCAGTCTCTGGGGGCCATCAAGGAGGCCGTCCCGGCGCTGATCGGATATGAGTGGGTCTATGGCCTGGTCATGGCCTTCTTGGTTGGCATCGTCATCGTGGGTGGCATCAAACGAATCGCAGCCACCGCTGAGAAAATCGTCCCGCTCATGTGCGGCATATACGTGCTGGCCTGCCTGGTTGTGCTTTGCATGAGCTTGGGTGAGATTCCCGCGGCAATCAGCACGATCCTGTCGAGCGCCTTGAGCCCTGAAGCCGGCTTTGGCGCCATCATTGGTGTGCTCGTCGTTGGCTTCCAGCGCGCGGCCTTCTCCAACGAAGCGGGAGTGGGATCTGCGGCCATCGCCCATGCTGCAGCCAAGACCAAGTATCCGATCCGCGAGGGTGTCGTCGCTTCGCTCGGGCCCTTCATCGATACCGTTGTGATCTGCACCATGACCGCTTTGGTGATTGTGATTACGGGTGCCTACAAGGACCCCAACCTCGCACACCTTGTGGAAAGCAATAATGGGGCCGCTCTCACCTCCATGGCTATGCAGGGGGTTATCGGATCTTGGTTCAAGTACGTCTTGGCGATCGCGGTGATGTTCTTTGCGTATTCGACCATTATCTCGTGGGCCTACTACGGCGAGCGCTGTTGGGTCTGGCTCTTCGGCGATGACAAGACGCTGATCTACAAGATGATCTGCTTGGTCTTCGTCTTCCTGGGCTCTGTGGTTTCCGCGACGAGTGTCCTGGAATTCGGTGACCTGATGATCCTCGGCATGGCCTTCCCGAACGTCTTAGGCGTCGTCCTGCTTTCAGGCAAGGTGCGCGTGTTGATGAACAATTACTTGAAGGGCCTCAAGGCTGGGGAATTCAAGGTCTACAACTAGCTCACAGCGTCAGCCGGCGTAATGAGAAAGATGGAACCATGACCGAGCGGAGTTGCCCTTTCTGCCAGCCAGATACGGATCGGGTCTTCCTCGATGGCAAGT
>JAPKBO010000041.1 GCA_028823395.1 Planctomycetota bacterium
TCTACGCCCCCATGTGCGCGGCCACATCCACGACACCTTCGTATCCACCTGGACCCGTGGAGCTGAGCAGCGGCGCTACATACACCAGCGCATGAACGATCGTGTGTTCACAGACATTCCAGGCCTGATGCATAACATCGAGTTAGTGACGCACCACCTGCAGGCTGGAGCGAAGGACCACTCGGGGGATATGACGGTCTTGCGTCTGGTTCCCACCCGCGAGGGCCATCCGTTCCTACAGCACCTTTCCGGGCCCTGGCGTACCTACGAGTACATAGACAACACCGAGTCGTTCGATAGGTGTGAATCCACGGATCGCGCGTTTGAGGCCGCGCGTGCCTTTGGAAGCTTTCAAGCCCGTCTCTTGGGGCTAAATGCGACGGACTTGCGGGAGACTCTGCCCAGATTCTTCAGTTCGGTTCACCGACTCGAACAGCTTAGAGATGCATGTGAGGCCGATGTGATGGGGCGCGTTCCTGCATGCCGAAGTGAATTGGACTTTGTGGATGCGCATGTGTCAGAGGTTGGAGTGATCGAAGCCTGCCTTGCCGCCAACGAGTTTCCCGCCCGGGTCGTGCATGGGGACACTAAGTTGAACAACGTCCTGTTCGATCAAGGGACAGGGCATGCGCGCTGCGTGGTCGACCTTGACACCTGCATGCCAGGGTATTCGTTGTATGACTTTGGAGACTTGGTGCGATTCACCGCGGCCACCTGTGGCGAGGATGAGCAGGATACGGATAAGGCGGGCGTGGATTTCGACCTCTACGACGCCCTTGTCGCGGGCTACCTGGAAAGCGCGGATAAGTTCCTAACGCCCAGGGAGCGCGACTTGATGCCTTTCGCTGCGCGCCTGGTGACCTTCACTATTGGGATGCGGTTCTTGGCCGACCACCTCTCGGGTGACGTCTACTTCAAGATTGACCGCCCAGGTCAAAACCTCGACCGCGCACGAGTCCAATTTCGAATGGTCGAAGAGATGGAGCGCCACAAGAAGCGCATGGCCGTGCGCTAGTCTAGGTGGCCGCTCGCTGAGTCGCCCATCTCCACGCCTCCACCGGGGAAGTACTCCTTCCAGCGCTGCGCCACGAGTGCGTGCGTGGCATCATCACAGAAGAGTTCTTCTGGGTAGCCCGTCTTCATTCGGGAGTCGATCACGATCGGCTCGGTGAACGAAGCGTGGTTGTGGAGCAACTCCACGGAGTGGGCGTAGATGTCGCTTGCGGGGTTGAAACGAGTAAACGTGGTCCAGAGGAAGTTCGTTGTACTGCGGGCCGCCTGCTCGGCGTTATCGACCAGTACTACAAGGGGCCAGTCGGCAAAAGCCGGGTCCTTGGCGATGGTCGCCCCGGCGCCCGCATCCTCGGCGTAGGACGGTCCTTCGACCACCAGACAGCCGTCTGTGAACACACGCACTGCGCTGACGGGCTTTTGGGGATTGCCGCTGAATTCGCTCGGCAGGCTTCGTCTGGGCTCGCCCACTCCGAGCAAGACGCCCTTCGAGCCTTCGCCCACCTGGGGTCCGGCGTAGTCCAGAGAGTCCATGGAGAGATTGGCGAAGACGAAGAGATCGCTTCGGAAATCGGCCCGACACAAGACGTGACGGAGGGTGGAAGGGAAATCTCGCAGGTCCACCTGGCTATCGGTAACAAGCAGGAACTTCGTCAGGGACAGTTGCCCCTCCCCCAGAATGCGGAAAGCGGAGGCCATGGCCTCACGCTTGTACCGCTCGCGAACGATACAAGCAGATAGGGAGTGATAACCGGTCTCACCGTAGCTCCAAAGATCCCGTACGGCGGGCATGACTACAGGGAACAGCGGTGCGAGCAGCTCCTGTAAATAGTCCCCCAGGAAGAAATCTTCTTGCCGGGGCTTCCCGACGACCGTTGCCGGGAAAACGGCATTTCGCCGATGGAGGAGGGCGTCCACATGCATGAACGGATAGTCATGACGCTCGGAGTAGTAGCCGTAGTGATCTCCAAAGGGACCTTCGGGCCGTTGTGCTCCGGGCTGGATCTGGCCCACCAAGCAGAACTCAGCCTCGGCGATGAGGGGCAGTGGTCCGGCAGGGTTACGGCACATGGTCAGGCGCTTGCCTAGCGCCAGACTGGCCAGCAAAAGCTCAGGTGTGTTTTCCGGGAGAGGCGCCACGGCTGCGAGCATCAACGCGGGTGGGCCACCCACGTGCAAGTTGACCGGCAAGGCTCGCTCTTGCGCGTGAGCATCGCTCAGGTGAAAACCGCCGCCCTTGCCAATTTGGAAATGCAGACCGACCGCATTGTCCTCGAACACCTGAGAGCGGTACATGCCAAGGTTGCTTGGCCCACCGCCTACCGGCTCGGTGTAGACCAACGGCAGGGTGATGAATGGGCCACCGTCTCGTTTCCACGTGCGGAGTGCTGGGAGACAACTCAGGTCGGGCTTGCGCGTCACGACCTCCGTCACGGGACCCTTCCGACGTTTGCGCAGACCAACCCGCGCTAATTGCGCGAGGAGTTTGCGTTCAGCGAGGAGTTTGCCTGGAGTCGGCGGGAGTAGAGTCTCGGGGAGTCGGGCCGCTGCGGCGATGGTTTCCTCGGGGCGCGAGCCAAAAGCTGCACTCACCCTCCGTGCCGTACCAAAGAGGTTGGTGACCAGGGGGAAGGCTGCCCCGCGAACATTTGTGAAGAGCAGAGCGGGGCCATTTGCGGCGATCACTCGGCGGTGGATTTCGGCCACCTCAAGATCCGAATCAACCTCTGCTTGGACCTCAACCAGTTCCCCTTCGGCGCGCAGGCGCCGGAGAAAAGACTGTAGGTCGTGGGGGGCGGCGGACATGGCACGCATTATGGGCCTCGGCCAAGCGGAAGGGACCCCCTCTGGCCGTGTCCTCGGCCCCGGATGTCGGCACCAGGAAGGACTCCTGTAGTCCAAGTGCATCAATTGACCCCCGAAAGATAGATTGGAAGTCCCGGAACCTGGACCCTTGGGGCGGTTACAGATTATTCACCTGTTGGGTTCCGACACCGACCACCATGAAGAACATGCCGTACTTATCCCGTTTCTCGCTCCTTGCGCTGCTTGTTATGAGCCCCGTACTTGGTCAGTCCGCGGACGACGTGGAGGACAGAGGCACGCTTGACCTGCGGGTTCTCAAGTCCACGCCCGACTCCGATTGGGACGCCAGGGCCGTCGAGCACCTTTTCAATAGAGCGGGTTTTGGAGCGCACAACCTCGACGTGCGCCGTGGTCTCCGGACTGGCAAGGAGCTGCTCGTGCGGCAGATGATCCGGGGCGAGGAGGAAGGTCCACGCTTCGTGAGTTATCCCATTGAACCGAACATGGAGTTGCTGAAGGGCGGCAACGAAGAAGAGCGCAGGCAAGAGCGCAATCGCTTGCGCAACGACAATCGCCGCCAGGGCCAGGAGTTCTTGAGCTGGTGGGTCGACCGCATGCTTGCCGGTCATGCGCCCCTGCGAGAGAGGATGACCTTGTTCTGGCACGGGTTCTTTACCAGCGATGCCACCAAGGTGCGATTGGTCGAGTTGATGATCGACCAAAACGAACTCCTGCGAGTGCACGCGCTCGGCAATTTCGGTGAGATGCTGCACGCTATCGTGCGCGACCCGGCGATGTTGATTTACCTCGACAACATCTCGAACACCGAGGCCAGCCCCAACGAGAACCTGGCTAGAGAACTGATGGAGCTATTCAGTTTGGGCGAGGGCAACTATACCGAGGAGGACATTCGGGAGGTTGCGCGCGCCCTGACGGGGTACGGCATCGACAGCAAGCGGGAGTTTTCGTTCAACCCTCGCAAGCATGACTTCGGCACGAAGACCATCCTGGGCGTGGAGGGTCGTCACGACGCTCGCGATGTGGTGGACATCCTGCTTGCCCAGCCAGCCTGCGCTCGCTGGGTGGCCGGCAGCATTATCACCTACCTTGAGGGCACAAAGCCGGATGCTGAGCGCTTGGAGCGCTACGCTGAAATTCTTCGTGGGGCAGACTACGAGCTTGGGCCCATGCTGGAGGAAATCCTGCTTGACTCGGAGTTCTACCGGGCCGAGGTCGTCGGTGCGCGCGTGAGTTCCCCCATTGACTACCTCGTTGGTGTTTGCCGGCGTCTGGGTGCCGAAGTGCGGGGCGAGATCGTCGTCCGGGGCGCGGGCTTGCTCGGTATGAGCCTCTTTGAACCCCCCAATGTCAAAGGCTGGAGCGAGGGACCAGCTTGGATCACGACGGCCACTTTGATGAATAGAGCGAACCTCGCCGGAGTGTTGCTCGGGACAATCGACCCGAAGGAGATGATGGTTGATCCTCTAGATGACATGGAGCTGACGGAGGATGAGTTGACCAGCATGGAAGACCTAGGTCCTGAGTTCCCCCTGGATGAAGAGATGATGGGGAGCGGGGAGATGATGATGACAACGAGCGTGAAAGTTGAGAATGAGAAGAAGGCTCGCAACCAAGGGAACCTCATGGCCAAGGTGGCCCGGGTAATCGGTTCGGCAGGGCATCACCCGCGCATCAGTTTGGGTGCGCGGTTGTTTAGGTCTGGTGCCCGCAGCGATCGTCAAATCGTGGAGTTCATGTGCTCTAGCCTGCTCGCTATCGAGACCCCTCTTGAAACGCGCCGCATGCTCGTGGCTGCACTGCGACTTGATCGCGAGGCCGAGGGGATCGAACCCGGCCATCTCGTCAAGAAGACCGAGGCTGCAGAGCAAGTGCTGCGCCGACTTGCTCACCTGATCTTGTCTCTGCCGGAGGCCCAACTGGGATGACCCGCGCCATGCAACAATTCCTCGCTCGCCGTCAGTTCCTTGCAGGAGGTCTCTATGGCCTTGGCGGGATGAGTCTTGCGACTCCTCTAGCTAAAGCCCTGCAGGGTCTCCCTGACGAAACACCCTTTCCGCGCTCTCTCGTGCTTGTGCAATTGTCTGGAGGCAACGATGGCCTCTCCACCATTGTGCCCTTCGCCGATGACGGCTACGCAGCTGCGCGCCACACCACACGCCTGTTGAAGGGCGACGTCTTACCCCTCGATGACTACCGCGGCATGCATGGCAACCTGAAGGGTTTGCACCGCAAGTACCAGGAGGGGAACATGGCGATCATCGAGGGTGTGGGGTATGAGGAGATGATCCGCTCCCATTTCCGGGCCATGGAGGTTTGGCACACCGGGCGGCGTGCGGGCCGCCTCAGTGGCGAGGGCTGGGTGGGTCAATTGGCGCAAGCGGCCTGGGATTCAGAGGACCACCCGAACCTGGTGGTTCACCTGGGTGGGGAGGTTCCCTACTCCGTGTACTCCACCCACCACCCAGCGGCTGCGCTTCAGGCACCCACCGTCTACAAGTGGTTCGGGAAGCAGCAGGTTGAGTTGGCCTACGGCATGGCTGCGGCCCGTGCGGACTCCGAGAAACCCTCAGAACCCAAGCATGTAGGTCGGGACAAGGCACTGGCTGGCTTGCGCTCCATCCTCGACGACGCCCACGATTCCAGCGCGTCTATTCGAAAGGCGGCTGCCCTCTATCGAGAGCGGGTGGAGTATCCGCGCAACCGCCTCGGCGGGGGCCTACGTGATGTGGCGGCCCTGATCCACGGACGTCTCGGGACGCGCGTCTTCTCCTTGAAGATGGAGGGCTTTGACACACATGCAGGTCAGCGGGGTAGTCACGATTCACTGATGGAAAGCTTGGACACGGCCTTGAGTGCTTTCATGGATGACCTCAGCAATACTCCTGCGGGAAGAGACACCTTGGTCCTTGTGTTCTCGGAGTTCGGGCGTCGAGTGAGGGAGAATGGTTCAAGGGGAACGGATCATGGCAAGGCAGGGCCGATGTTTGTGCTCGGCTCGTCCGTGAAGGGCGGGCTCTATGGGAAGCATCCGTCCCTAGAGAATCTGGACGACGGTGACCTTGCGTCTACCACGGATTTCCGCTCCGTTTATGGCGCGATCATCGAGCATTGGTTCAAGACTCCGCACGAAGCGGTCCTGGGTAAGAAGTACCCGCTGCTGCCACTTTTCAGCTGAGCGCCCGCGCATAGGCAGGCATGAGCAGGCTCGGAGGCTATGCCGCGCCGAGAAATGTGTGCAGGCGGACCATGGCCTCGCGGTCGTCTTCAAATTCCAGGGCGGGGTAGGCGAGCGTAAAATCGGCCCAGCGGTGTTCCGCCCATCCGACACTCAAATGCTCCGGATCAGGGGCTTGAGCTGGGCAGCACCCGAAAGCCCATTCGATGATTTCCTCGTCGCCCAGGCTCCAGCGGTTCGCAAGGTCCAGGTCAACGACTGGTCCGCGGCAGGGCACCCCAGTGGCTTCTGCTGCGCGCCGGCGCACGGCCTGCTCAAGCTGCTCACCTAGGCCAAGATTTCCCTGAATGGGCCCCCATAGGCCTTCGATCCCCTGCTCCGGCTTGAGCAGCAGGTAGTCGGGCTTTGCATCGCATTGGCGATACACGAAAATCTTGATCCTGTGTAACAATTGCACGATGGTTCTCCATCGACGAAGTGGCTTCGTCTACTCCAATTGTAGGCCATGAGAACGCAGGGGCCTGCACAATCACAATCCCGTTATGGGTCTCTTGCATCGACGATGAATCTCAATATGGACTGCCCATCACCGCTTTTGAAGGCCGCAATTGAGCGATTAGACGAGCGCATCAACTGGGAGCGCACGGATAGGGGAGCCATGCGTATGGATCTGGGGCCTATGCAGGACCTTACGAAGCGCCTCGGAAATCCCCAGGATGCCTTTCGGTCCGTGCACGTAGGTGGCTCTAAGGGCAAGGGTTCGGTGGCGGCCTTGATTGCGGCCGGCCTGAGTGCGGCCGGCCTGCGTGTCGGTCGCTACGGCTCTCCGCATGTGGAGCGGGTCACCGAGCGCCTTGTGATCAATGGAGAGGAAATTGATGACGATGCTCTGGCGCATGGCATCGACGATGCCCTGGAAGCTCAAGTGGCTGCGCAAGCAGAGCAGACACCAGCTGCTGCGGCCACCTGGTTTGACCTCATCACAGCCGCCGCATTCGTAGCCATGGAGGCGGCCGGAGTGGACGTTGCGGTTGTAGAGGTTGGCCTCGGCGGCCGATTGGATTCCACAAACGTTATCGAACCCGACTTGTGCGTTCTGACACGAATCGATCTCGAACATACCGACGTGCTGGGCGGCACACGTGAGGCCATCGCAGGCGAGAAGGCCGGGATCCTCAAGAGAGGCAAGCCATGCGTCAGCGCGGTGGGCTACTGGAAAGGTGAAACGGATCCGAGTCCGGCGAGGGTCATCGCGGAGCGCGCCTTGGAGCTTGGCTGCGAGCTCTCGGACCCGGGGCCCCTTGAAGGGCTGATGGCCGGCAACCAAAGGCTGGCTGAGGAGTGCCTCGATGTCCTGGGCGGCTTGGGCCTGGAGTGTGGCGACGGACAGCCCGTGGGAGCCCACCTATTGGGCCCCGAAACCGTGCGCAGGGGAGCCCGCCTGGCTGGACGCCTTGAGAAGAGGCAGCGAAAGGGGGTGCCGCTGGTTCTCGATGGGGCCCATGTGCCCACTAGCCTTACTGCGGTCCTAGAGGAGCTGAGAGGCGATCCGGACCTATCTGGGCCCTGTCAGCCAGTCCTGAGCCTTGCCCGTGACAAGGACGCCCAGGGGCTGCTCAAGGCTCTTGAAGGCCATGCCGATAGGTTGGTGTGCACCTCTGTCGAGGGCGGCCGCCATTGGCCCGCAGACGAGTTGGCGGGCCTGGCCCGCGAGCTTGGCTTCGAGGCCAAGGCCGAACCCGATGTGAGTGAGGCTCTTGCCCAAGCGATAGCAAGTGCCGGTGCCGACGGGTGGGTCCTGGTGACAGGCTCCCTCTACCTCGTCGGGGCCCTGCGATCGTCGCTGCCGACCCAAGAACCACCCCCATGCTCACCCTCTGCTCCGACCTCTTCCTGACGGATGCCTTTCTGATTAAGGGCAACGTTGAGAACAAGTACACGCGTCTCTCAAAACTCCTCGATGAGCACCGCAAGACATTCTTGCGCGTCCGTGATGTGACGCTGATCGACTTGCGATCACAAGAGCGCATCGAGACCCCTCTGCTGCACATGAACGTGGATGAGGTCTTGTTGGCTCACGAATTCCTGGACGAGGCTGGCGATAAGCACCGCGCCCAGATCGCGCGGGAGCAAGATGAGTACCTCCAAAACGTCCGAGTGTTTTACACGGGTAACTTGAATCTGGAGATCGCGGGAGCGATTCAGCCGAGCTCCTATGAGGTCAGCGACCGCAACACACGCCGTTTCTTCGTCATGCGAAATCCCAAGCTGGGGGGCTTTGAAGATCACGGCGACAAGGACTTGAGCGGCCTGCACAATCTGCCATACGCTATTCTTAACAAGTTCCGGGTGTCCTACATCTACGACTTCAACTAGACGTCGAAGCTTGACGCGAGCGGTGGAGCGTCCGACCATGGCGCGGTGGAAGCACGCAGTCCGCAACACATTTGGCTCGTCCGTTTCGCAGTGGGCATCCCGCTCCTGTGGATCGCCGTGGGCTTGTGGCTGGAGCCTGACCCTCGAGGCTTTGGTACCCATGAGCAACTAGGCCTTTCCGCCTGCCAGGTCAGCGAGTCGTTGGGTTTGCCCTGTCCAACCTGTGGAGCCACGACTGCAGCTGCGCTACTGCTGCATGGACAGCCCGTCGAATCCTGGAATACTCATCCCTTCGGGTTCCTGTTTGTGCTCGGCACCCTGGCCTTCAGTCTGCAGGTCCTGCGGATGCACCGTCGAGGGGACGACGCTTTCGCGATGCTGATGGAGGGAGGCGGGAGACTGTGGGGAACGGCGTTTCTTCTCAGCCTCTCGGTGGGCTGGGCCTGGCGCCTGCTGGTTGGCGCTTAGAGAGGTTCCTCTTCCGCGGGGTCGTAGGCGCTGTCCGGGTCGACCTCGTCCAGCATCTCCACGTAGCTTGCGTAACGCGAGGCCGCCAACTCGCCGCGGTCCACGGCATCGAACACACCGCAGTCTGGCTCGTGATCGTGACTGCATCCGTCGAAGTGACACTTGTTCTGGATACGTTCGAACTCCGGGAACAGGTCACGCAACAGATTGCGCTTCAAGTTGTGGAGGCGAAAGACACGGATACCTGGCGTGTCCACCACCCAGCCACCCATCTCGAGTGGGATCAACTGCGAGTAGCTCGTCGTGTGCTTGCCCTGCTTCCAGTAGGAGCTGATCTTGCCCTCGCGCAGGTTTAGCCCGGGCTGAATGGCATTGATGAGTGTGGATTTCCCCGCCCCCGATGGTCCGTACAAGACCGACACCTTGTCGAGCATTCGCTCTTTCAGTGTCTCCACCCCGCGGCCATCAACCGCGCAGGTCTCGATGACCTCGATGGGAACGGCCTCGTAGGTGCGGCGGATTTCATTGAGGTCACCGGCGCCCGTAAGGTCAATCTTGTTGATCACAAGGACTACCGGTATTTCGTGCCAGATGCAGGCGGCCAGGATGCGGTCCGTCCGATTGCTGGAAAAGCCGGGGCTCTGGAGGGAGCTCACGATGAACAGCTGGTCGGCATTGGCCACGAGAATCTGCTCTCGCGGGTCATGGGAGGAGGCTGTCCGGCCAAGGTAGTTGCGGCGCTTGTGCACACGCTCGACGGCGACCGGATTGCCCTCTAGGGACACATCTACAAAGTCCCCAACGGCGATGGGGTTCTTGCGTCCCTCCAGGTCCTCGAATAGGTGTCCCCGGGGGGCGGCATGTATTACGCCCGCCTCCACTTGTACGTGGCACACCTTGGCATCCACTCGTATCACGCGGCCGGTCTGGGTCAATTGGGGCACATCGTCCATAGAGAGCACCCATGCTATATAACAGGAGCATGTGTGCCGATGGGCAGATCATTCGTTCGCGTTCCAACGCGGGCCTCAAACGCATGCGGGCAGTACTCGCAGGGCGAGAGCGTGGCGTCCTTGTGCTTGAGGGTGAGCGGTTGGTACGTGATGCCATCCGGCTGGGGTGTCCCTTGGAGGGCCTCTTCGTGGGTGACGATCATCCTGAACTTCTCGACTCATTGGGTGGCGAGGGCAGCTTGGTGGAGAGCGCCCTTCTCCAGCAGGCCAGCGGGCTCAAGACCTCGCCTGGGGTTATGGCGCTCGCGCCTGTTCCAAGGGCCTTGACCATCGATCAGCTCAATCTGGAGGGCAACCCTCTCTTGCTGGTGGTCGCCGGAGTCGCGGACCCGGGCAACCTCGGTGCACTGGCCCGTTCAGCAGAAGCAGCGGGGGTACGTGCTCTGATCCTCCTGTCCGGTGGCACGAGTCCCTGGAATGCGAAGGCCCTGCGCGGGTCCATGGGCAGCCTTCTACGCTTGCCCGTGGTGATTGCGGAGGATGCGCTCCAGGTGGGGCGCGAACTGGGGGACCGCGGAATCCGACAGGCCGTGGCCGCAACCCGTGGTGGAGAGGCGCCCGCGAGCTTTGACTGGAAGGGGCCCATTGCCCTTTGGGTCGGTTCGGAGACGGGCACCCTGCCCGATAGCGGCCGGGGCCTCGAGCCCCTCACCATTCCGATGAGTGGCGAGGTGGAATCTCTCAACGTCACCGTCGCGGCATCCCTGCTCTTGTTCGCCGCCGGACGCGAGGGATCGAAGGCGCCGTGAAGGAGCTCTTCGAAGTCCCTCCCGACCCGGGTGATGACCCGCTCTGTCCTGCCCCTTTGGATGCTCCGCTTGCGGACCGCATGCGCCCGCGCAGCCTCGAGGAGTTCGTCGGTCAACGGCACCTCGTGGAAGATGGCCGCATCCTTACCCAGGCGCTGGCCGGAGATCTGAACCAGAGCCTGATTCTGTGGGGGCCACCAGGAGTGGGCAAGACGACCTTGGCGCGCCTAATCGCCGCCAAGACTACCTGTCGATTCGTTCCCTACTCCGCCGTGCTCTCCGGAATCAAGGAGATCAAGGGCGTCATGGTCGTTGCTGAGGAGGAGCGCAAGCGCAACGGCACCCGGACGCTCCTGTTCGTGGATGAGATCCACCGCTTCAACAAGGCCCAACAGGACGCCTTCCTGCCCTACGTGGAACGGGGTGACATCCTGCTTGTGGGAGCTACAACGGAGAACCCGTCCTTCGAAGTGATCTCCGCGCTGCTCTCGCGCTGCAGGGTACTGCAGCTCGAGCCTCTAGCTCCCGAGGATGTCGCCGACCTTCTTGGGCGTGCCCTGGAGGATTCGCGGGGGTTTGATTCAGAGTTGAAGGTTAGTCAGGAGCAGTTGCTTCGCGTCGCTCACGCAACGGATGGGGACGCGCGCCGCGCCCTCACCCTGCTCGAGACTGCCGCATCCATGGTGGCTAGGGAGGGCGGTGGGCCGCGAGTGCTTGGGGACGAACTTCTCAGTGAGGCGCTGCAGCGTAAACACCTGCACTACGACAAGAGCGGCGAGGAGCACTACAACCTTGTTTCCGCGCTCCACAAAAGCATTCGCAACAGTGATGAGGACGCGACGCTCTACTGGCTGACTCGCATGATGGAGGCCGGGGAGGATGGGCAGTATCTTGCGCGTCGCCTGATCCGAATGGCCAGTGAGGACATCGGCTTGGCGGACCCGTTCGCCTTACGCGTGACCCTGGACGCGGCCGAGGCGTTTGGTCGCTTGGGCTATCCGGAGGGCAAGCTGGCTCTGGTGCAGGCTGCCGTGTATTTGGCTCGGGCTCCCAAGAGCAATGCTCTCTATGTGGGCCTCGGGAAGGCCGAGAAAGATGTGCAGAGCACGGCTGCGGAGGGTGTTCCGCGGCACCTGCGTAACGCGGTCACGGACCTGATGAAGCAGGCGGGCTACGGGAAGGGCTATCGCTATGCCCACGACGACCCCGAGGCCAAGAGTGAGATGACCTGCCTGCCCCCCTCGCTGGCAGGCCGACGCTACCTGAGTGCGGAAGAGGCGGACTAAGCGTTGGAGTCGGCTGCTAGCCGTTCAGACAGCGCACTGCTCCGGTCCACCTGACGTGCGTTTTCGACGGCCATGGCCAATGCCCGCCGTGAACCCACCAGCACCACCATGCGCCGCGCTCTTGTAACCGCGGTGTAGAGCAGGTTGCGCTGCAGCATCATGGCGTGCTGGCGAACGAGAGGCAGGACCACCACGGGGAACTCACCTCCTTGGCTGCGGTGCACCGTGATGGCAAAGGCGGGCCGTAGTTGGGAGAGCTCTCCTCCGCTGTAGACCACGTCTTGCTCGGGGTAGCGCACGGTCACGATGCCGTCCTCGGTCACGGTGTGGATTACACCCATGTCCCCGTTGAACACCTCCTTCTCGTAGTCGTTGCGCGTGTGAATGACGCGGTCTCCCGTCCGCCAGCGCTGTTCGCCCCTCACAACCTCCCGGCCGCCGACCCCCTGGGCCTCCCGCAACCGATCATTGAGGGCGTCCACTCCGCACTCCCCTCGATACATGGGTGCGATCACCTGCACGTCTCGGGTCCAGTCGATATCGAATCGATCTTCGAGGCGGCGTGTTACCACGTCCATCAACAGGTCGGCAGTGGCTCCGGGCTCTTCACTGGGGAAGAAGAAGAAATCGGAATCCTCGGCGGGGGTTCCATCCGTAGCCGGCATCTCCCCACCCAGGATGCGGTGGGCATTTTGGACGATCTGACTCTTGGCCGCTTGGCGGTAGATATGGGTCAGCCGCGCTGTGGGGACGGAACCCGAATCCAACAGATCACCAAGGACGTTGCCTGGTCCCACTGAGGGTAGTTGGTTCGGATCGCCCACCAAGACCAGGCGGGTCTTGCTGTCTATTGCCTTGAACAGGTGATGCGCGAGGACGATATCGAGCATGGAGATCTCATCCACAATCACCAGATCCGCTTTGAGGCGCTTGTCCACGCCGTGCTCGAACCCGCCCTCGGTCGAATCGAACCCCAATAACCGATGGATCGTGCTGGCTGGGCGACCGGTGGTCTCGCTCAGCCGCTTGGCGGCTCGGCCTGTGGGGGAAGCTAGGAGGATCTTTGCTCCGCTCGCTTCAGCCAGATTGGCGACGAAGCGGATGATGGTGGTCTTGCCCACACCCGGGCCGCCGGTGAGCAGGGCCACCGGCTGGCTGAGGAGGGTCAGTACGGCTTCACGTTGCCCGGCGTGCAGTTCCAGCTTGCCTTCAGATTCGGCGGCTCCCAGGGCCTCGGTATTGGCGAGCGCCGTGTGCGGACCCTCTGCCAGCAGCCTCCGAATGTTCCGCGCGACCCCCACCTCGCTGGTGTGCAGGTGGGGCAAATACACGGGTACGACGCTCTCGCCGTCGGAGAAGACGCCGTCGTCAACGGTCACCAGTTGTTCGCGGCGAAGATCGGCAAGAGCATCCTCGAAGGGCCCATTCGGTGTGGACACTCGTAGCAAGCTGCGCGCTGTCTCTAGCAGTTCGGCTTGCGCTAAGAACGTGTGTCCATCATCGGCCGCTCGTTCAAGCGCGTGCACGAGAGCCGCCCGTAGACGCCGTGGGTCGTCATCCTCTAGGCCGAGTTTCTTGGCCACGCGATCGGCGAGTACAAACCCCAGGCCCGGAACCCCCATCAAGATGTAGGGGTCCTCGCGCACACGGATCTCGCAACCGGGCCCCAGCCGCGTCAGGGCAGCCTGGGCTTGAACAGGCCCCAACCCCACGCCATGCAAGAACGCGAGGGTCTCATGCAGGGCTGTCTGGGCGATCACGGCCTCTCGCAGGGTTGCGGCCACCCCGGATTTGAGGCCCTTGATTCCCACGAGGCAGTTCTCTTCCTCGGCGATGCGTTGAAGGGTGTCCGTACCCAGGTGCCCGACGATGCGCTCGGCGAGCGCCTTGCCCACACCGGGAAAAGCCTTGGAGGCCAGGTAGCGTTGGAGGCCGGGCGCATCCACCGGGACCATGGGCTGGAGGGCTACGAATTCAAATTGGTTGCCGTGGGAGGGATGTCTCCCCCATTTTCCCAGAATGCGCACTCGCGCGCCCTCCATGGGGTTGGCCCAGCGCCCCACCACCGTCACGCGTCCGGATGGAAACAGGTCTGGATCCTCTGGAGCGTCGTAACCCGGTTCGAGAACTAGCTTTAGAACCGTATAGAAGCTCTCCTCATCGTGGTAAGTGACGAGATCTACCTGTCCCTGGAGGGCGATATCCTCCTGCTCCCGATCATTCTTGTTGGTCTGGTTCACCACGGAGAGGGGAGAATGGCAGTCTTGCCGCAGGATTTCCACCCGCGCCTATGTGCAACAGCTCCATTCGCGCTAGAGTATTCGGCCCTAATTCGGCGTGGGCATCCAGCCTGCGCACCCCTCAAACAAGGTTATGGAAGGTTAGTCCGTCTTGATCAAGGTCGCCGTACGTTCGAACGAATCTTTGGAAGCCGCCCTGCGCCGCTTTAAGCGCCAGTGCAACTACAGCGGGATTTTCCGCATGGCGAAAGCTCGCACATGGCACGAGAAGCGATCTGATCGCCGTCGCCGCGAGCGTCGTGAGCGCCTGCGCACGATTCAGAAGGCTACTCGCCTCAACGACCCCAACCGCCGCCGCCGTAGGCGCCGCACGGTCACGCGCTAGCGCCTCGGGCCGTTGCCCAAGTACAAAGGAGCTGTCCCTGAATGGGCAGCTCCTTTTTTCGTGCCTCCATCATGGGCCTGCTTCCCAACGATCGTGACCTGACCAAACCATCCGAGACGGTGGAGTTGGTTGTTGATGCCAGCGACTACCGAGTGAAGGTCGTCGACCTGGTCGTACGCTTGGATCACTTTCTTGTGGAGCGCATCAATTGGCGTTCGCGCAACTCGATCCAGCAATTGATTCGCGAAGGTTTTGTGTTGGTGGACGTCCCGACACCCGAGCGTCCACGCGGGGGAGGCGAGCCAGTGGTCGAGAAGCGACCGAGCCGCAAGCTGCGACACGGTTCGCGCGTCGTCGTGGTCATACCAGATGAAAACCGAAGGCAGTTCTCGGCGGATGCCATGGGCCCCATCGATGTGCTCTTCGAGGACGAGGAGGTCTTGGTTCTGAACAAGCCGCCGTACGTTGCGGTGCACCCAGCAGGCCGGTACTACTCCGATACCTTGATCCAGCGTGTGCACGCGCATTTCAAGGATGAGGTCAACAGGGGTGTCATGGCCCCGCGCCTGTGTCACCGCCTCGACCGCGAAACGAGCGGCATTGTCCTGATCGCCAAGCGGCCCGCAGGGCACACTCAACTGAGGCAGCAATTCGAGAACCGCAGCGTGCGCAAGTCCTATCAGGCCATCGTATGCGGGGTTCCTATTCCCAGCGAAGGCTCGATCCGATCCGCGATAGGGTCCTCGCGGACAAGTGCAGTGCGCCTGAAGATGGCCGTCCGTGTAGACGGTATGGAATCACGAACGGACTATGCGGTTCTCGAGGAGGTTGGTTCAGATCAGCGCCGGCACGCTCTGGTGCGGTGCGATTTGTTTACTGGCCGCCAGCATCAGATTCGTGTTCACCTCGCGGCCCAAGGACACCCCCTCGTCGGAGACAAGCTGTACGGCCCAGATGAGGCCTTGTTTCAGCGCTCGCTGGACGGCGAGTTGAGCGCGGCGGACCTGAAGGAGTTGGAGCACGAGCGCCAGGCTCTGCACAACACACTGCTCGCATTCGAGAGCCCGGCGTCTGGCCCGGTGGAGATCAACTGCCCCCTGGCGCCGGATTTGCAGGCGTTTCTGGATGCGCGTCGCGGCGGATAGGTAGGCGGTCTGCCACCAGAACTACGGCCAGGACCGTGAAGGCCACGGCACTCGACTGCACGAACTGCCAGGCGGCAATGGCTGCGAGAGTCATGGTGATGGCGATCATGAACATGCGGCCCGAACGGGTGTCGTCCCAAGCCGTGCCCAGTTCGCTGGGCGCTGTGGACAGGGGCGGCGCTTCCGTGAAGAAATCCCAGGACGTTCGCAGGAGCAGGAGTCCCGCGGCCAGAGCCAAAGGTGTCAGCCGCAAGGCCAGGTCCGCATTGCCTCGCCATGCGACGAGGCCGCCCAAGGCGAGGTAGAGGGGCAGGACCATTCGAATCACGACCGCCTTGCGTGAACCCGCAGCCTCGTCGCGCGGATCTAGGGGGCAGGTGTCCACAATCCAGCGCGCTTCGGGTGTGGCCGTGGCTGGCACGAAGAGCAGCAGAAGCGGCAAGTAGACGGCCGGGGCGAAGAGCAGCAGGGCGAGAAGGCCCTCGTCCCGGGCGCTTGACCCGTCGGCACCGAGGAGCAAGAAGGCCAGGGGCAAAGCCAGCAGGGGGTAGGCGCGGGTGACGAAGTCTTGCTCGCTGGGAAGGGCGTGATAGACGAACTCAAAGCTCGCCCTTTCACGCGGCCGTACCCAAGAGTGTGCCGCCAAGAGCCGGAGGGGCCAGAGCAGGATGCCGAGAGGAGAGCGCGTAGGGCGCGCACGGGGGGCGGGGGGGAAGGGGGCCAACGCGAAGGTTCCGAAGGTCACCAGCGTTGCGAGCAGAGCCAGCCACAGACCGGCGGAGGTGGGATCGGGGGCTAGGGGTGCGGTGAACCAAAGCGGCGGGTAGTAGGCGTCCAGTGAGCCGCTTGTGACGGCTTCCTGTAGGAGGGGGAGATTGCTGAGGCCCGCGGTGAAGCCCACGATGACAGCGCAGAAGAGGGCGGTTTGGATGACGGTCAACATTCCTTCCGCGCGGCCAGCCAATCCTGCTTGGATCCAGAGCAGAAGGGCGCTCACGAAGAGGGTCTGCAACACTCCCCCGGCGACAAGAGCCATACGGTCTAACCAGCTCATCTGATCAGGGGCAAGCAGGGCCGCGGGGACGAGGGAGCCGAGGGCCAGGCCGCCGATGAGTACGGCCAAGACAAGAATGCGGGCGGCGCGTAGCTCTCCGGGTCGGATGGGCAAGGCGGCCACCCACTCGGCTGCCGGGTCGGCTCGCAGTAAGGGCCCCAACTCTCCGAGCAAGGCAACGGCTGTCAGTCCAAGGGGCAGAGAGAGGGCGAATACGGCAAAAGTCCGGGGCTCCAGGTGATCACGAACCAACAGGCACAAAACGGCAGCGAGTGAGGCCTGAAACAGGATCGGCGCTACAGGTAACCGGGCTCCTCGCTCGCCCAGCCACTCTCCGGCAAGGTGTGTGCGAGCAACGAGTAGAATGCGATTCCACATGAGTGCTGCTGAGCCTACCGTAGCGGAGCGATGAAGGTCTGTATCAAGGGTCCGGCAGGTGAACTGGAGGCTGCACTTTGGCTACCGGAGGGTCCGCCACGCGCGGCGATCGTCCTCGGCCATCCCCATCCCCTGCATGGTGGCTCCATGGATAGCAGCGTGGTGTTCCGTGCTGGCCGTGCGTTACAGGAGGCCGGGCTGGCCGTCCTGCGTCTCAACTATCGGGGCGTGGGGACCAGTGCGGGCACCTTCCACGGGGAGGGAGGAGAGGTAGAGGACCACCGTGCGGCCCTCGACTGGCTGGAGACAGAAGTGGCAGATGTGCCGCTCTGGGCCGGGGGTTTCTCCTTTGGTGCACGGACTAGCGCGGCCCTCGCCACGGGTGAGGTGCGAGTCCGGCAGGTGCTGCTCGTAGCATTGCCCGTCCTGGCCTTTCCCTGCGCCATGGCGGATGACGTCCGGTGTCCGGGGCTGGTTCTGATGGCCAGTAAGGACACGTTCGGGACGGCTGCGGACGTGAAAGAGGTCCTCCCCGGTTTGGCTGCGAGAGTCGAAGTGAGCGAGATCGAGGGTGCGGACCACTTCTTCAGCGGTAAGCTGGAAGATCTCCAGGCTCGCATTGGTGATTGGGCGCAGCGCGCACTCCATACTGAACCCAACTCATGACCACCCTCATCCCCGACTCGTACCCCTCGGACAGAATGCCTGCCATTCGTCAGGTGATGATGCCCCGCGATACCAATGCGGTGGGCACGATCTTCGGCGGGGTGATTCTCTCTCAGATTGACCTGGCAGCTGCCATTGAGGCGCACACTCATCACCTAGGCCAGGTGGTGACAGTCTCCATGGACAAGGTGGACTTCAAGGCTCCCGTGCGCGTGGGAGATCTCGTCTCGTTCTTCACGGAGACCCGTAAGACCGGCCGCACCTCAGTCACCGTGCACGTCGCTGTTTGGGCGCAGCGAGGATTTGGTGGGGGAGAGCAGAGGTACGTCACCGAAGCTGAGGTGACCATGGTGGCGGTAGATGATGACTTCAGACCCATTCCTATCGGATCGGTCTGACTGGCGCGCGGCTTGGGCCGAGAGGTTCAGGAGAGTTAGGCGGTCCCACTCTTTCTCATCGTTCCGTGTCGCCACGCAGTCGGCGCCATAACCAGATGACATCCACGATGAGGAACGCCAAGCACACTGGGCCCCAGTAGAACATCCCGAACATCCGTTCCAACGCCTCTACACCGGTCGTCCGGGTGGCATCGGGACCGAGACCGTCACGGAGTACCCATACAAACCCGCCGGCGCCAATGAGCCACACCAGTTGAGCGGCGATGAACGCGGCCTCAGCGAGCGCAGCAGCTTCTGATTTTTTGTTATCGGTCTTCATCTTCATCGAATCCTACACGGCGGAGCGGCGCCATGGTTCCAGACAGAGACCAACCGGAAGCTGCGCCCCTAATGCCAGCGGCGGTTTTCGAGACTTAGCCGTCGAGCAGGCGACGCGCCTGCAGAGCCGGGTCTTCGCTGTGGGTTAGGGCGCCGAAGACCTGCTCGAGAGTGCCCCTCTCGCCGGCCCGTGCCCGCAGTTCTTCCAAGCTGCCCAGGCCCACGAGTTTTCCTTCTTTCAAAATTGCCATGCGGTCGCACACGCGTTCCACCACGTCCAAGAGGTGGGAGGTGTAAAGAACAGAGCGCCCCGCTTCGGCCCAAGCGCGCAGCACTTCCTTGAATACGGCTGCGGTAGGGGCGTCCAGTCCTGAGAGCGGCTCGTCGAGGACGAGGAGCTTGGGGCGGGGCAGGATGGCGCAAGCGAGGGCCGTCTTCTGCCGCATGCCCCGCGAGAAACGGCCTACCGGTTCGTCGATGCGTCCGTCCAAGCCAAGTACGGTCAGAAGGCGCAGGGCCTCGGCTTGCAGGTGTTTCTCGTCCAATCCGTGCAGGCGGCCCACCAACTCCAAGTGCTGGCGCGGCGAGAGGTTGGGGTACATGGGGGCGCCATCGGGAACGAACCCCAACGAGCGCCGAGCGGCCAAGGGGGCCTGGGTCACGTCGGCGCCCTGGACGAGAACGGTGCCGTCGGATGGTGCGAGCAGTCCCGCGATCATACGTACGGTCGTGGTCTTGCCTGAACCGTTGGGACCTAGGAGACCGAACACCTCTCCCGCCCGGACCTCAAGGGTCAACTCGTCGACGGCGAGCGTCTCGTCAAACCGACGTGAGACGGCTCGCAATTCAACGAGGGGCGTCTTGGTCATGGCGAGAAAGCTCTTAGGCGAGCAGGGGTTCTTCGTCGTGCAAAACCACCGTCAGCCCGGTTTTCTCCGTGACTTCTTCAGCGATTTTCTGGCGACGCTTGGGGGGGACGGCCTTGGCGGGCTTGGGCTGGCCGGCTGTTCCCGAAAGGATGTGAACTTCTTGGGGAGAGATCTCCTGGAGTTTCTTGATCCAGTTGGCGACCTCGCTATCAGCGGCGTTGTTGGCTCCACCGGAGACGAACGTAGCTTCGACGACGACGTGGTCAAAGCTAGGAAGGCGCTTGGTGAGCTCTCCCAATAGGGTGGGCTTGGCGCCAGTCATCTTCGCGAAGGTCTTGGCCGTCCCCCACATGTACTGAAGGAATATCCGGTCGTACTTGGCAAGGCTGGCGCGGAGAGTCTCATCTTCGAAATCAACGGCAGAGGTCGCGATACACAGCTTGGCCCGCGAGAACCATTTGTCGCGCAGCATGCGCAGGTTGTCAGTGACCGCACGCAGATCTGGATGTTGGGTGGGGTCCGCACCAGAACCCGTGACGATGATGTGGTCCAACTTGTCGCCCGCCTTGGAGGAGGCGATCATCTCTCGTGCACAGGTCGTCACAATGACAGAACCTCGAGCCAGCGAAGATCCACGTTCCACGACGAGGTGTTCTTGGCTGGCGGTCAGATCGAGGATCAAAGTGCGCTTGAAGCGCTTGGTGACGGAGGGGCCGTAGAGGAAAGTTGTCTTGGTATTTTCCATGGGACGCGCTGGAGGATGCCTGCTCGAGGATGGGGCCGGGAGGCAGGAGGCCGGGGACCGCTGGTTTCAGAATGCCCGATCGGCTATGGGGGCCCTAAGCGGGTGATAGCACCCTGTTTGGGCGAGCGAAGATACGGAGCAGACCGTCCGGTTGCTAGGCCTGGGGGGTGTAGACCTGACGATCCTTAGCTGGCGCGGGAGCCCCGATTGCTCCAAGGGAAGCACATGCTGACCATTAGATGTATATATAGTACCCAATTACTGACCATTTGACGGGCCATCCGGTGAGATTCGGCTTTTAGATTCACCGACCTGAGGTCTGTGGGGAGTCCCAGTCCAGGCTTCAATGTGAAGTTTGGGCAGGGCCCTTGCGGGCCGCGACCAGGTGACTTTTCGAGCCTCTCTCCCGGCCCCATTCTGGGCCACTCGTGCAGCCCCGGTCTCAAGGGTTCTGGTTCGCTTGACACCTCTGGACAGGGCCTCCTAGACTCACCGCCAAGACCTCTGTTCGGAGCCTCCTCGCGGAGCCTGACAGGCAGCTGGAAAGGGTCTCACGGCCCCCCTCTCAACTCCCCATTCACGACCGCCTCCCCCATAGGGAAGCCCCCCCTACCGGTGCAATTCGACTACCTCAACGTGCTGGTGTTCGCGGTCGTGGGCTTCGCGTTCGTATTCGTGAACGTTCTCATCGGGTCTGTGCTGCGACCTAAGCGCAAGACCGATGTTGGCTTGGAGGTCTACGAGTGTGGCGAGGAGACGATCGGAGATTCTTGGATCAACTTCGACATCCGCTATTACACGGTGGCCTTGATCTACGTGATCTTCGCCGTGGAGATCACCTTCCTGTTCCCGTGGGCCATGGTTTTTACGGAGGCTCTGAGCACTCCTGACATCGGGTTGTGGGCCTTGGCCAAAGGCGCGCTGTTCATTGTCATCTTGTTTTTTGGCCTGATCGCCGTCTGGGCCAAGGGGGACCTAGACTGGGTTCTCTCATACGATGGGCCCGAGTACGTCCCGACCGCAGAGCGTCACCGCGAGGCGGTTCCTTCCCTAGACGAGCTCTCTCCTCCGGAAGGGGACGAGGACGCATCCCACGAAACCGAAATTGCTGCCGATGCAGCTAGTGCCTAGGGCGCTGACGAGACACGACTATGGGAATCCTTGAAGAAGCATTTGAAGAGAACGTTCTAACGACGAGAGTCGATTGGCTCCTCAATTGGGCCAAGCTGAATAGCATCTGGCCCATGACCTTTGGCCTCGCCTGCTGCGCCATCGAGATGATGGCTGTGGGTGCTGCCCACCACGATATCGACCGCTTCGGGGCCGGGGCCTTTCGGGCCACTCCCCGCCAAGCCGATTTGATGATCGTTGCAGGGACCGTGAATTTCAAAATGGGCGAGCGCGTCAAGCGCCTTTACGAGCAGATGCCCTCCCCCAAGTACGTGATTGCCATGGGCGCCTGTGCCACAGGTGGCGGCCCCTACTTCAAGTACGGATACACGGTCATGAAGGGCGTGGACCGCATCATCCCTGTGGACGTGTACATAGCCGGTTGCCCGCCGCGGCCGGAGGCGTTGCTTGAGGGGCTGATGACCCTGCAGGACAAGATCCGTCGTACTCCCGTGATTCGTAAGCCCGCGCGGTTGCAGCCCGCCGATCTGGCCTAAGGCCAAGAGAATTATGGACTTCCAGGCAATCGCGGATCACCTCTCGGTGGCTAAGGTTCCGGGCCTGCTCTCTGTTGAGCTGCCCCGATCCCCAGATAAGAAGATCAAGGACAAGGGGCGCTCAGGTCTGCCCTATGTGTGCCTCGATCCATCGTGCATCGTTGAGTTCCTGATGTTCTGTCGTGATGACGAAGCGCTTGGTTTTGAAGTGCTCGTGGACCTGACCGCATCCGACCCCAGCAGCGATGACGAGAACCTCTGGATTCTGGTTCAACTGCTCAGCGTGCGTCATCGTCATCGATTGGGGATCAAGTGCATTCTTCCCAAGTCGGCTCTCTCCATGCCTTCCTCCACCAAGGTGTATCGCGCGGCCCAGTGGCACGAGCGCGAGTGCATGGAAATGTACGGTGTGACCTTCGAGGACCATCCGGATCCGCGCAACATGCTGCTGCCCGACGATTGGGTGGGGTATCCCATGCGCAAGGACTACGTGTTTCCCAAGGAGTACCACGGCATCTCCTGCGAGTAGCCCTGCCGCCATGACCAGCCCGACCGAAGCCGAGCACAAGCCGTCCATCCGGCCTGCCGATGAATCGCGCACTTTGCCCAGCGGCGAGCGCGAGTTTTTCATGGACGTGGCCACCTCGGACCTCGAGGTGAACATGGGCCCCCAGCACCCCGCCACGCACGGTGTGATGCGCGTCCTGCTGCGTACCGATGGGGAGTTGGTGACCGGTGCTCAACCTCACCTGGGTTATCTGCACCGGTGTGCCGAGAAGATCGGTGAGAACGTGGAGTGGCTGCAGTATCTGCCCTACACCGACCGGTACGACTACCTGT
>JAPKBO010000232.1 GCA_028823395.1 Planctomycetota bacterium
ACGATCAAGCGCCACGGGTTCTCCCGTGGTCCCAAGACCCACGGCTCCATGAACTACCGCCGTCCGGGCTCCATCGGTTGCTCGGCCTATCCGGGTCGCGTCATCAAGGGTAAGCGCATGTCGGGCCACTACGGCGCCAAGCGCAAGACGTCCAAGAACCTCGAGATCCTGCGCGTGGATCAAGATCGCGGCCTCCTCTTCGTCAAAGGCGCGATTCCCGGCCCCAATGGCGGTTTCGTTCAAGTCCAGTCGGCCCGTACAGGCGTCAAGAAAGGCTGATCCCATGCAAGTCAAGAGCTACAAGGCCGGCAACGTGGGGGAAGTCGAATTCGACGAGAGCTCCTTCGGTGGCAAGGTTCTCTATCGCACCCTGAAGGACGCGGTGGTCATGCATATGGCTAACCAGCGCCAGGGCACCGCGAAAGTTCGCGGTCGCTCCGAGGTGAGGGGAACCAACGCCAAGCCCTACAAGCAAAAGCACACGGGTCGTGCGCGTGCTGGTGACCGTAAATCACCCATCTGGCGCGGTGGGGGAACGGTCTTCGGGCCGCACCCGCGGGACTTCTCCTACCACATGCCGGCCAAGGCTCGTCGTGTGGCCCTGCGTTCTGCTCTGGCAGGCAAGATTGCCGATGGGGAGCTCGTCATCGCGGACTTTGGTGAGTTCAGTCAACCCTCGTCCAAGGCGGCGAGGAAGATTCTGAACGATCTGGGCTCTCCGAACCGGGCATGCATCGTGATCACAGAGCGCAATACAAACCTCTGGAAGTCCTTCAGGAACTTCCCCCGGGTTGCCGTGCGCGTGGCAGACGAACTGTGCGCCTTTGACGTGGTCGCTGGCGGCCTGATCATTGCCGAACGCGCAGCCGTGGACCGCGTGAGTGCCAGAGTCGGCGTCTCCGCCAAGCCTGAGGGAGATAACTAGTCATGAACACTAGCCAGCGCATGTACGACATCGTCGCCAAGCCGGTGATCACGGAGAAGGGCAGCATGGATTCAGCCGTGCGCAACGCCTACCACTTCCATGTTCCGCGCGACGCCAACAAGGTGGAGATCCGCCAGGCAGTCGAGGCCGTGTTTGAAGTGAAAGTGGATTCGGTCAACACATTGATGGTGATGGGTAAGACTCGTCGTCGTGGTTGGGTGGCTGGAAAGCGGCCCAACTGGAAGAAAGCCATGGTGACTTTGGCGGAGGGGCAAACAATCGACGTTTTCTAGGCCGCAGCTTTCTGGGGTGCTGCTTTTTAAGCAGGTGCTCTGGACGCCGCCTGACGGACAACGACAAAAACTGTTATGGGCATTCGCAAATACAAGCCGACCTCGCCAGGACGCCGCCACGGCAGCGTCTTGGACTATTCCGAGATCACTAGCACCACCCCCGAGAAGTCGCTGCTGCGGCCTCTCAAGAAGACGGGTGGGCGCAACAATCGTGGGCGCATCACCTGTCGTCACCGTGGGGGCGGGCACAAGCGCCGCTACCGCCTGATCGACTTCAAGCGCAATAAGGATGGCATCCCCGCTCGCGTGGCTACCATCGAATACGACCCCAACCGCACCTGCTTCATTGCGAAGTTGTTTTATGCGGACGGCGAGAAGCGCTACATCTTGGCGCCCATCGGCCTTGAGGTCGGGCAGACCATCACCTCCGGACCGGGTGCAGAGCCTAACCCGGGTAACGCCATGCCTCTTGAGAGCATTCCCGTCGGCGTGCAGGTGCATAACATCGAACTGCAGCCTGGCCGCGGTGGCCAAGTCTGTCGCAGTGCCGGAACTGCAGCTCAATTGCAGGCGCGGGAAGGCTCCTACGCAGTGCTTTTGCTGCCGTCCGGAGAACTGCGTCGTATCCACGTGACCTGTCGCGCCACCATCGGGCGCGTGGGGAACACGGACTATCAGAACGTAAAATTGGGCAAGGCTGGCCGTAGGCGCCACCTTGGCCGCCGTCCGCACGTACGCGGAACGGCTATGAACCCTGTCGATCACCCCATGGGTGGTGGCGAGGGTCGTACATCCGGGGGCCGTCACCCCTGCTCTCCCACGGCCGTGTTGGCCAAGGGCGGGCGTACCCGTCGCCGCAACCATCCGACGGATCGTTTCATTATCCGTCGTCGTAAGAAGAGGTAGCTCTAGACCATGGGACGTAGTCTGAAAAAAGGGCCGTATATCGACCCCAAACTCGCCGCGAAAGTGGAGGCCCAGAATATGTCTGGTACCCACGACCCCATAATTACTTGGGCGCGTGCATGCACTATTCCGCCCGACTTTATCGGGCACACCTTTATGGTTCACAACGGTAAACAGCACCTCAAGGTCGCAGTGACCGAGGACATGGTGGGGCATAAGCTGGGCGAATTTTCCCAGACCCGCACGTTCCGTGGTCACACCAACAAGAAGGAAGCTCAGAAGATCCGCTGAGCCACTCGCTAATTGGAAAACACTGTGACTACTCTTCAGAAAACATATCGCGCCAAGCATCGCTATGCGCGCATCACGCAACGCAAGGCACGCTTGATCGCGGACCTTATCCGTGGGCGCTCGGCAAACGAGGCCTTCGAATTGCTTGAGTTCGCACCGCAACGTGCTGCAGCCTTCTACATCAAGGTTCTCAAATCCGCCGTGGCCAACGCCGCCCAGGACGAGGGCGTTGACTTGAACCGCTTGGTTGTTGTGGATTCGCGCGCCGACGACGGCCCGTTGCTCAACAACCGCATGCGCTGGCGTGCGGGCCCCCAGGGGCGCGCGATGCCCTTCGCTAAGAAAACCAGTCACCTGACCGTGGTTGTGGCCGTAGAAGGTGGGGCACCTGCTGAGGAGCCCAAAGCGAAGCGCAAGGCTAAGCGTAAAGCTAAACCCGCGGCTGAGCCCGTAGTCGAGCCCGTAGTCGAGCCCGCAGTAGAGCCCGCAGCCTCAAATTCCCCCGACGACGCATCCGGCGCCCCCCCCTCCTCCGACGAGCAGGAGAGCTAAAGAGTACTCATGGGACAGAAGATACATCCGACAGGTTACCGCATCGGTATCATCGAGCCTTGGGCTTCCCGCTGGCACGGCGGTAAGAATTTTGCGGCGTACCTGCTGCAAGACAAGCAGATCCGCGATCACGTGCAGAAGGAGTACGGCTCCGCCGGAATCCCGCGCATCGAGATCGAACGGACCGGCGACGCCGTCAACGTGGTGATCTACACCGCGCGGCCGGGCGTATTGGTGGGGCGCAAAGGCGTACGCATTGATCAGCTCAAGGAAGAGCTGCAGAAAATCGCCCTCAGCACCGTGCACCTGACCATCCACGAGGTGAAGCGCCCCGAGCTTTCCGCTAATCTCGTTGCCGAGGTGATTGCCGACGCGCTCAAGCGCCGCATGGCCTTCCGTCGCGCGGTCAAGAAAGCCATCCAAACTACGATTCAAGCCGGCGCCGAGGGGATCAAGGTTGAGATCAATGGTCGCTTGGGTGGAGGTGACATGGCTCGTACGGCCAAGGAGCGCGAAGGACGCGTACCTCTCTCGACCCTCCAGGCTCACGTGGAGTATGGGACAGCCCGTAGCCACACGACCTTTGGGATCATCGGCGTGAAAGTCTGGATCTACAAAGGCGATATCGATCGTGGCCAGAAGGTCAACTACCGCCAGGTATCGGCAGCCGGCGGACGCATGGAGCGCGGTGGTCCGCGCCGCGGACGGCCGGGTGGACGCCGCGACGGTGGTTCCGGCGGCGGAGGGCGTAACTAATGGCCTACATGCCCAAGAGGAGCAAGTACCGCAAGGTGATGCGCGGCCAAGTGAAGGGCTACGCCCAACGCGGCAACCGTGTGAGCTTTGGAGAGTTCGGCCTGCAGGCTTTGGATCCCGGCTGGATCGACGGACGCCAGCTGGAGGCCGCACGGGTGGCTGCCAACCGAGCGACCGGCGGTACCGCTAAAATCTGGATCCGGATCTTTCCAGACAAGCCCGTTACGGCCAAGCCTGCTGAGACACGCATGGGTAAAGGCAAGGGCGACCTAGATCACTGGGTGGCCGTTGTTCGCCCGGGCACCGTCCTCTTCGAGCTAGGCAATTGCAGTGAAGATGATGCGCGCCTAGCGTTCAAGCGTATTGCCCACAAGATGCCCCTTAAGGTCCGGATGATCCGGAGGCTCCCCACCCACTAGCGTGGGCCCCAAATCATGAAGATCGACGAAATCGATAGCAAGACCGATTCGGAGCTTGCCTACGACCTCGGGCAGATGCGCAAGGAGCTCTTTGACCTGCGCTTCAGCGCCGTCGCAGGTAGCTCTTCGAATACAGCTCAAATCAAAGTCATTAGGCGTTCCATTGCGCGCGTGCACACCGTTCTGCACGAGCGTCGGAGCGGAATCCACGGCAAGGCGCCCAAGCAATAGAAAGCGATGAGCGAGACACAAGAAAGAAACAGTCGCAAGGTCCTCCAGGGCGTTGTATCGGGAGCGAAGACCGACAAGACCATTACGGTCACTGTCGAACGTCGCTTCCAGCACCCCAAGTACCGCAAGTTCATGCGCCGCCACGTCAAGGTGTACGCCCACGACGAGACCAATCAGGCCTCCGAAGGGGATACCGTTGAGGTAGTGGAGTGCCGCCCCCTTTCCAGGCTGAAGCGCTGGCGTCTGGTGAAGATCGTCTCAGGGGCCGTCATGCCCCTGGAGACCCCCACGGATGTAGCGCCGTCGCCTGAAGCAGCGGGAGACGAAGGCAGAGAGTATGAAGGCAGAGAGTATGGGTACG
>JAPKBO010000042.1 GCA_028823395.1 Planctomycetota bacterium
ACTTTCTCTACCGTGATTCGGACGGCGACAAGGAATGGCAGTTCATTCCCTGGGACAAGGACCTGACCTGGGGGCGCAATTACACGATTGGGGGCGGAGTTCTCAATGACACCCTCTGGGCAATGAAGGACCCCTTCAGCCACCCGCTGTTCGGGGATCAGGCGCACCCCAAGAACGATGGCCCCCACAACATCCTGATTGATCGCATCTACTCCAACCCGCGTACGCGACAGATGTATTTGCGTCGACTGCGCACCCTGATGGACCGCTTCCTGGAGACACCACCGACCCAGCCCCACTTTCTGGATTCATGGATCGACGACCTCGTGGTCGCGATGCAACCGGACGTCACCCTGGATCAGGCCCTGTGGGGGATTCCAAGTTGGGGTGCGGCCTACCCATTCATCGAGGACGTGGATCGTCTCAAGTACAAGTACCTACGCAAGCGGCGCCAGCACCTTTACGTGAACCACGGGCCAGCAGGCAGCGGCGTCATCCCGCCAGCCAATCCGTCGCCGCCCATCACCATCTTCTTTATCCAAGGGGATCCAGTCTCCGGCAAAATGGGTGAGGAGTACGTCATCCTGTCCAACCCGTCCCCCCTTGCCGCAGACATCTCGGGCTACAGCATGGGTGGGGCCATCCGCTTCGCCCTGCCGGAGGGCACCGTGATAGCCGGCGGTGACGACCTCTACCTTAGTCCCAACGTCAAACTGTTCCGCAAGCGTGGCACGAGCCCGACAGGGGGCGAGGGCCTACACGTGACGGGGCCCTACATCCAGAAGATTGAAAGTGGCGAGTGGGTACGTCTGTTCGACCGACAGGGCGACCTGGTTAGCGAACTGCAGTACTAGCCCATCGCCCCCGGGGCCGCGTGCGTACGTGGATTACCGCCTGAAGCGGGATATGCCACGGGAACCCGACGCGAATTCAATGCGCAGGGATCCGTCCTCTTAGGTCCGCGGTCTACTCTCCACCGCCTCCGGGTGCGGTAGGCGGCACAATGCGACCCGGTGATCGGCGTTGGGGACCGGGTTGACCCGTGAGGCGATCCCCGAGTTCCGCGCGCATGGAGAACACGTCGACAAGCAACTCCTCGACCTTTCTCGGGTGGGTCGTAGCCAGGTCGATGGATTCGCCCACATCGGCCTCCAAGTCGTACAGCTCAAGTCCAGTCTTGCAGTTGTAGTCGTACTTGCCCGTCTGACCGTCGGCGCCCACAGCGCGCTGCCCCATGGAACGATAGCTGTGCGGCAGGTGTAGCTTCCAGCGCCCTCGGCGCATGGCCTGCAGCTCGTTGTTGGCGTAGTAGAAAAAGAGGGGACGCTCAGGCAAGACGCCTTCCCCCCGCAGAGTACTCCACACGTCGACCCCGTCGACGGGCGCCTCTCCAAGCGCCTGCCCCAGGCGCCCCGCCCATGTGGGCAGGACGTCGATGGTCATGAGCGGCGTCTCACACACGCGTCCTGCGGGAAGTTGGCCGGGCCAGCTCCAGATACAGGGCACACGCACCCCCCCCTCGAAGCTCGTGCCCTTGCCTTCGCGCAAGGGGCCGGTGGAGCCCGCGTGGTTTCCGTAGGACAACCAGGGTCCATTGTCGGAGGCGTACACCACCAGAGTGCGCTCTGTGTTACCCGTACGATCGAGCGCGGCGACGACGGCCCCCACCGAGGCGTCGATCTCTTGGATCACGTCCCCATACAGTCCCTGCTCACTCCCGCCACGGTGCGCCTCGGACGCATGGAGGGGAACGTGCGGCATGGGGTGCGCCAGGTAGAGAAAAAACGGCTCGTCCGCATGGCGTTCGATGAAATCCACCGCGCGCGAGGTGAAGTCTCCGGTGAAGCGATTCTGATCGGTGTTAAAGCCCACCACCTCGTCCCCCTCAAGGGTCGGTAGGTCGCCCCAGGCCTTGGGATTTACAGGGTGAAAGGGCCACATGTCGTTCGAGTAGGGGATGCCATAGAACTCGTCAAAACCGTGGCGCATGGGCAGGAAGCGCGGATGGTGGCCCAAATGCCACTTGCCAAAGATCGCCGTGGCATGCCCCGCCTGCTTGTTCAATTCGGCCAGGGTGAGCTCGGCGTCCGCGATCCCGATTTTCGAAGAGGGCCCCAGGGCTCCGGAGATCCCCACGCGGTTCGAATAGCATCCGGTCAACAGGGCCGCCCTCGAGGCCGAGCACACGGCCTGGGCCACGTAGAAGTTTGAGCAACGCACACCCTGCGCCGCAAGGGCATCCAGATGAGGGGTCTCGAAGCCCCGGGCCCCCTGGCTCCCGATGTCTCCCCACCCCTGGTCGTCGGTGAAGATCACCACCAGATTCGGTGCACGCTCGGACTCTTGGGCACTATCCGCTACTCCTGCGAGTGCGCCGAGCGCCAGGGCAGCAGCAGCAGCCCTACACATACTCCGCACGGGCGACATTCATGTGGTAGGTGGTGTGCCCCGCCAGAAACCAAGCGATACCTCGGGGGCTGTACGGTTCGTTGTCCACGGTCCCCTTGAGCAGCCAGTCCGAAGTACCCAAGCAGGAAAACATTTGTACGTTCGACGCCCGCAACGGCTCGAATTCATTGCAGAGATCCGCCAGGGTGCGATCGTCATACTCTGATGCATCGACCCAAGTCTGAGCGCTGAAGCCCGGCACGTTGCATTCGTGGCCTCGGCCAAAGTGGAGGGCGGCAGCCACCATCACACGTTCGGTATCGAGCAGGTGGCCTATGAGCTCCCTCAAGCTCCAGCGATCATCGGCAGGCCGCGCCCACCCGAGATCCTCGCTCAGAGACCGCAGGAACGCCACCGTCTCGATGCCCTGATGATGAAGCGTACGCAAGATGTCGCCCGTAGGAGAAAGGTCGATGAATTCTTGAGCCGACTCGGGATACTCGCCGGCTTGGGGGGGGGCTGCAGTCATAGATAGGGGTCAGCGGTCGGGGCTTGGAGAAAAGACGTAGGCGTTCCAATTGTAGGGCATGGAATACCCGCGCCCTCAAGGTTGCTTGGGATTCAAGAGTGCAAACAGAGGACTCGTCTCAGTCACGGACGGGATGCGCAAAACGGGATAGAAATCCGGCTCCCCCTCAGCGCTCTCGCCCAGACCGTCGTCGAGTAGATTCCAGGTCACAAGGCCGTCCTCACTCTCGGGCTCAAGTAGTTGGGCCGCAACACGCACCCGGGACTGGCGTGCACTCACCAGAACCGTGCCTACGGGAAGGATTCCCTCCTGGGTCCGCCACTCGCCGCGAACGCTGGTCTCGTGATGCCCCTGAAACAGTCGCTTGGCTCGCCGGATTTCCTCAATCTCAAAAGCCTCAACCGTCGAGGTGACCGCTTCCTCAAGCCGAATCACCTGCAGTCCGTGCCAGGCGAGGCGCTTGAGGACCTCAGGCCCCGGCTCGGGCAAGGCCCAAGCTGCAGGCAAAGGCACCTGACGCTTGGACTCGAAGGACACGCGCACTTGCATGGTTTCCGTGGTCCATTCATCCCCTACCACCCGCCTTGTTCCCAATCCGGGCAGCTCCACCGAGCTGAGGCTTCCCCGCATCACTTCCAGCGGACGGCCTTCTGCGAGGCCGGTATCCACGCCAAGAGTCACCTCCCCATTGATTGCGCGCTCATCCGCCGCATCACAAGCGGCGCGCAGCTCACCAGCGTGCTCAGCAGCGTAGGTCAGAATCTCCAGCACGAAGTCGTGGGTCACGTCGACACGTTCCTGGAAAGGTAGGTAGCTATAGGCCTCCGACAGAATCGAGAATCGATTACGCAAGCCCACATAGTTGGTCCCAAAGCGTGGGCGGTGATCATAGGTCGTCCACTGCACCTGCTCACGTCCGCTGAAATTGCCATAGTCGAATATTCTCCAACCAGCACGACGCGCCATGGCGGCGCGCACACCGGGCAAGAACTTCTCCCTAGCCATGCGATCCAAGTCCGGATCCACGTTGGTAGAGAGCGACGGAGCATAGGTCAGGTGGTAGGCGTGGTCCGATCCGTTCGTCGTATGCAAATCTACATAGAGATGTGGGTCGAGACGATTCATGAGGCCCAGCAAGGCCTGACACTCAGGGGACTCAGCCTTGATGAAGTCTCTGTTTAGATCGAGGCCCTGGCCGTTGGCACGCTCCCCCACACCTCCATCCGGACCGTTTTGGCTCACGCGGTTGGCACGCGCAATGGCGTCGTTGCCATCGGCGTTGTAGACGGGCACAAAGAAGAGAGCCACCTTATCGAGGAGCGCGCCGTGCTGGCCTGTGACCAACTCGCGCATGATCTGCTGCAGCGCCTCCTTCCCCTCGACCTCGCCCCCATGGATGTTGCCGGTGATCAAGACGCGCAGACGATCACCACAAGCCTTGGCATCGTCGCTCGCGGGCAAGGGGCTTCCCAAGCGAACCAGCAACAAGTCACGCTCCTCCTTGGATGCGCCGATCCTCTCAACGGCCATATGGGCACCTCCATACAGGCCTACCAGCTGCTCTATAAATGAGGAAACTTCCGAGTGGGTGCTCGTGCTGGCCCATTCCGAAGTTTCAGCCGCGGTGCGGGGCAGGGTGTCCTGGGGGAGACTGTGTGCGGATGAGACGACCATTGAGACCAGGGGGATCCAGAAAGGGAACGTACGCATATCTGTGACCCTAGCAGCCCGGGGCTGGTTTGGAATGGCCGAGTGCGACCGCGTGCACTACTCTCGGCGGCATGCTGATCCTCACCTTGCTCGCGCCCCTGTCCCTCGCCCTCCCAGCGCCTCACGATCCCCACGATCCGCTCACCTCCCACCACCGCCACGCCCTCCCCGGCAACACCCTGCCAGCCACCCCTCGCCGGCCCTGGTCTGGTCCCGAACCCCGTGAGACGTTCGCCTTCGAATGGGTGGAGGACTGGCTGAAACTCCCCGAGGGCATGAATCTGGGCAACACCCATGGCGGAATGCTGGTCACCCGAGATGGGAATGTCCTGTTCAACACCGACACCGAAAACGCGGTGGTCGTCGTCGGCCCTGATGGGGTCCTGCTCGAGACCTGGGGCAAGGAGTTGGCAGGCGGCCTGCATGGCATGTGCCTGCGCGAGGAAGGGGGCGAAGAGTTCTTGTACCTGTGCCACCTCACGCGCCACGAAGTAATCAAGACGACACTGAAGGGCGAGATCCTCTGGACTCTTGGCTACCCCGAGAAATCGGGCCACTACAAGAATGCCAACGAATACAGACCCACAGGAGTGGCCGTCAGTTCAGACGGCAGCATTTACGTGGCAGATGGTTACGGCAAGTCTTGGGTGCACCAGTACGATGCCGAACGCAACTACGTGCGCTCCTTCGGCGGATTGGGTAATGCCGACGGACAGTTCCGCACGTGCCACGGCATCTGGCTTGACACCCGCGGTGAAGAGGAGCGCTTGATCGTTGCGGACAGGGAAAACCACCGTTTGCAATTCTTTGACCTGCAGGGTCAGCACCAGGAAACCCTGCAGCATGGCTTGCGTCGCCCTTGTGGGGTAGCGGAGTGGAACGGCGTCCTGGCCGTGCCCGATCTGGCCGGTCGGATCACACTGATTGACTCCAAGCAACGCCTGATCGCGCACCTTTGTGACAATCCCGACCCCGCCAAGCGCGCCCGCAATAATATCCCCCCCTCTGAGTGGGCGGCAGGCGAGTTCCTCTCCCCGCACTCCCTATGCTGGGACCGCGAGGGCAGCTTGTTCGTCATGGACTGGAACGCCCGTGGACGTATCAGCAAGCTGCAGCGCTTGCACTAAGGGCTGAAGCCCTTGCAAGGCCCGCCGGGGCCAGTATAAAAGTGCCCGCGCCAAGCTTCTCAAGATGCCCGGAAGCCTCCCTCGCCCAGCACCAGATAGCTTCCCCATGGCGCAGAAACGCCACGCCCTCAAGCTCCCAATGATCGAGATTCAACAACTCACCAAGGTCTTTGATACCCGGCCCGCCGTGGATCAGGTGACCTTCACCGTCCGACCCGGAGAAGTCCTCGGATTCCTCGGCCCCAACGGCGCCGGAAAGTCCACGACCATGAAGATGCTCACGGGCTTCCTGCCGCCCACATCTGGCGGTGCGCGCATCTGCGGGCATGAGGTCACCGAGGACCCCATCGCAGCCCAACGCTGCATCGGCTACCTGCCCGAGGGCGCCCCCCTGTACCCGGACATGACCCCGGCCTCTTTGCTGCAGTTCGTTTCACAAGCACGCTCAATGGAGCGCGCACACGCTCGACAGCGGACGGACGAGGTCGTCGCACTGGTAGGCATCGAGAGCGTCATGAAGCAACGCATCGACACCCTATCCAAGGGATTCAAGCGGCGGGTAGGACTCGCAGCTGCAATCCTTCACGACCCCCAAGTGCTGATCCTCGACGAGCCCACGGACGGCCTCGATCCCAATCAGAAGGAAGAGGTGCGCAAGCTCATCCGCAGCATGGCTCAAGACAAGGTGATCGTGCTTTCGACCCACATCCTGGAAGAGGTTGAAGCCGTCTGCACACGAGCCATCATTATCTCAGAGGGGCGCGTGCTCTTCGATGGAACTCCCGCAGAGCTACGCGCACGCTCGACCACTCACGGAGCGGTTGCCCTACACCTAGCTGGCACCCAGGCCGACGCCGCGAGCAAGGCCCTGAACGGACTGGCCGAAGTTGAACGGGTGGAAGTGCTTGCGGGCGACCCCGACGAAGACTTGGTTCGCCTGCGTGCTTATGGCGCTGGTGAAGCACCCCTCTTGCAGCCCATCACCGATTTGGCACGCAACAAGAATTGGGACGTGCGACACCTGAGTGTGGAACGCGGCAGTCTTGATGAGGTTTTCCGAACGATCACAACCCAGACGGGAGCCCAAAAATGAGCCTCGCCCTCCATAACACCCGCTGCGTATTCAAGCGCGAACTGCAGGGCTACTTCGCCACCCCCGTGGCCTATGTCTTCCTGGTCATCTACCTGATCTTGGCCGGCGTCTTCACCTGGTATCTGGGCGGACTCTATGAACAGGATCAGGCTGACCTGACGCCTTTCTTCTCCTTCCAGCCCTGGCTGTTCCTGGCCCTGATCCCAGCGCTTGCCATGCGCTTGTGGGCAGAGGAGCGACACAGTGGCACCATCGAACTGCTGCTCACACTGCCCATCAGCCCAGGACAAGCGGTTCTAGGCAAGTTCCTGGCCGCCTGGCTCTTCGTAGGCGTCGCCCTGGCCCTCACCGTGGGCGAATGGATCACCGTGGCCTGGCTCGGTGGACCCGACCACGGGGTGATCGCCACCAGCTACCTGGGCACCCTGCTCCTGGCAGGCGCCTTCCTCGCCATCGGAGCCTGTCTCTCCGCCCTGACCCGCAACCAGGTGGTGGCCTTCGTGCTCTCCATCTCCATCGGCTTCCTCTTCATTCTAAGCGGCTACCCGGCAGTCCTAGAATTCGCCGAAGCCGTGTTGCCGGAGTTCTTGGTGGGTGCGGTTCAGCAGATGAGTTTCTTGACCCACTTCAACGGCATGGTGCGCGGAGTCATCGATGCGCGCGACGTGGTGTTCTTCCTGTCCTTGATCGGAGTGTTCCTGTACGCGAACACGGTCATCATTGATTCCAAGAAAGCGGACTGATCCATGAAGAACCAACAATCACCTTGGCTAGCACTAGCGGTAGCTGGCTTCTTGTTCCTCGGCATCAACCTATTCGCGGGCACGGCTCTGCGATTCTGGCGCGTCGACATGACGGAACAGTCCCTGTTCACCCTCTCCCAGGGAACGCGCAACATCCTGAAGAGAATTGATGAGCCCATCACCATCCGGCTCTTCTTCTCAACGGAAACCGCCCAGGACATACCGGCCTTGCAGACCTACGCCCGCCGGGTACGGGAGCTCTTGGAAGAGGTCGAGGCGGCCGGTGACGGCAAGATTGTCCTCAAGGTGATCGACCCCGAACCCTACTCCGAGGAAGAGGAGCTCGCCAACTCCTACGGCATCAGTGGCCAACTGGTCAGCGCCGCAGGCGACATGCTCTTTTTCGGTATCGCGGCCAACAACAGCGTCGACAAGGTGGAGACTATCCCCTCCCTCGACGCTCGCGGAACGGCCTATCTTGAATACGACATCGCCAAGCTGATCCACGATCTGGCGCAGAGCGATGACGATCGCGGACGGGTGGCCATCATTTCCAGCCTGCCGCTTGAAGGCCAGCAGGCCATGATGCCCGGCATGCCGCCCCAACAGGCCTGGGCCATCACCCAAGTCTTAGGCGACAGCTTCGAGACCGAGACACTGAATCCGGCGAGCATCACCGGCCCAATCGATCCCGCAGTGGACGTTCTAATGATCGCGCACCCCAAGGGCTTGAGCGCCACGGCGCGCTTCGCCATCGACCAGTTCGCGCTGGGTGGTGGCAAGGTCCTGGCCTTGGTGGATCCCTACTGTTACTTCGATATGCCGCCCCAGGGTCAGCAGAACCAGTTCGGACACGATAGGACGTCCCAACTCGATGACCTTCTGGGCGCCTGGGGCGTGGAGCTCGTCCCTTCCCAAGTGGCGGGCGATCCCACCCTGGCGCGACCGGTACGCTCGGGCAACTCAGTCATCGACTTCCCCCTGTGGATCGAGCTCAACGCCTCCGTGGATGAGGGTCTGTTCAACGCCACCGACACCGTCTCCTCCACCCTCTCCCTGGTCAACTTCTTCTGCGCGGGCGAGGTGCGCAAGACCGAGGGTGGAAGCACCGAAGTCACGACCTTGCTGTCAAGCAGCCCGACAGGCCAGACCATTGACGCAGTGAACCTGCAGTTCGCACCCGACGTGGTGCAACTGGCGCCCACGCTGGGTGCACAGTTCAGCGCCACGCCCCAGGTCGATGAGGAGGGCGTCGAGCAGCGCGTCAGCCTTGCGGTACGCGTGAGCGGCCCCATCTCAAGTGCCTTCCCCGATGGCGCCCCCGAGGGCTGGCTGGGGCAGGACGAAGTCCTCACAGAGTCTTCAGGTTCCTTCAACGCGATCGTCATCGCCGACGTGGACTGTATGCATGAGGCTCTATGGCGCTCGTCCCAGATGACCCAACTGGGCATGCTGGAACGGCGCAACAACAACCCCGTCCTGGTGGTCAACGCCATTGAAAATCTGCTCGGATCCAACGATCTCCTCTCTCTCCGCGGTCGCGGCCTTTTCAGCCGCCCCTTCGAGAAGAAGGACGCCCTAGAAAAAGCGGCTCGGGAACGATTCCTGGCCAAAGATCAGGAGCTGCAAGCTAAGGAACAGGAGCTGAGCGCAGAGATCCAAACTCTCCAGGAGGGCGCTGACGAACAGGGCGTGGTGCGTATGACCATGCAGCAGTTCGAAGAGCTGAGCGCCAAGCAAGAAGAGCAGATTGAAATCCGCAAGCAGCGGGGTCGCGTCAAGCACGATCTCAGCAAGGACATTGAAGCACTAGGCGCACGCCTCAAATTCATCCACATCGGACTGGTCCCTTTGCTCGTCGCATTGGGTGGCCTGTCCTTCCGGTTGCGTCGACGGAGGAAGAGCGCATGAAGCAAAAGACCCTGATAGTGATGGCCTCCTGTGGGGCCGTCCTTACTCTCCTCGGCCTGAGCCTAGACTCTGGCCGCGACTCACGCTCTGCCTGGAGCCGGGCCTCCGAGCCGATTTTCCCCAACCTACCGGCTCAGGTAGATACAGCCGACACCCTGGTTATCGAGAGCGCGATGGGCACCACCACCCTGACCCGATCCGGCGAAGACTGGACCGTGGTTGAAAAGGGCGGATTCCCAGGGCGGGGTGACGAGGTTGGCCGCCTGCTGGTCGCCCTTGCTGAGGCCAGCCGGGTGGAGCCACTGACTTCCAAGCCGGACCTCCATGGCCAACTGGGACTGGGTGGCTTTGAGGACGAAGCATCCCCCACCGTACGACTGACTGCCAAGGCTGGATCTGATGTCTTGGCGGACATTTTTATCGGCAATCGCCGCACCCAAGGAGTTGGCGAGGGGTGGTACGTACTCCATCCCGGCGACGATCAGGCCTGGGCCGCTCAGGCCAAGCTGCGCTGCCCGCGCCAGACCAGCGAGTGGTTGCAGACCGAGGTGATGGACATCGCCCGCGACCGCATCGCGCACGTGTCCCTGGAAAGTCCAGCGGGGGAAGCTCTGCACCTTGAACGGCAAGGCCCTAGCGGCGCGGGGTTCGACATTCAGAATCTCCCCCAGGGCCGCGAGCCCAAGACAGCTGCCAGCGCCGCAGGCTTCCTCGGTTCCCTTGCGGGCCTCCGTATCACCGACGTTCAATCCGAGGACGAAAGTGGCTTCCCCGAGGAGGGCACGAGCACCACCACCTGGCGGACCCGTGGCGGACTTTGGATTCGTGCTGAGCTGGCCGAACAAACTGAAGACAAGCTGCTCGCCCGATTCGCATTTGGTTACGACGCCGAGGCCTCCCCGCAGCAGGCGCTGGGGCCCGTGCCAGCACCTGAAGAAGGTGAGCAGGATCCGCTACCGACGCCCGCAGAGTTGCAGGCCGAAGCGGGCGCCCTGAACTCTGCCACCAAGGGTTGGATCTTCACTTTGCCGACCTGGAAGAAGGCCTCCTTCGTGACGACCATGGAAGAGTGGCTCAAGCCTCTGGTGGATGAGACAGATGTGGAGGAGCCGGGCATTTCCGTGCCGGTCCCTGCACAAGAGGCACCCGTGATCGAACTGCCTATCCCGGAAGAGGTCGAAGTCCCGGAAGAAGTCCTCGAAGCAGAGGTCCTGGATGAAGAGGTCCTGGAAGCAGAGGCCGAAAGCGAAGAGGGCCTGGTGGAAGATGTTCTCGAGGACGGAGAGGCGGACGACGACGGCTGCTAGGCGGCCCATCCGGGTTTCACTTGTAGCCATGGCCCAGGGCGCTACCCTTCGCCCATGTCCACCCGCGTCCTCCTAGCCCTGCTGCTCTCCAGTTGCGCGGCACCCGGTCCCACCTCGCCCTACCTGCTCGTCCTCGGTACAGCCCAGGATGGCGGCTATCCGCAAATTGCCTGTCGCCAGCCTCTGTGTGAGGCGGCACGCTCTAATGAAAATCTCGCGCGCCACGTCGTTAGCGGACTGATCGTCGACCCCGCAGCCGACCGTCGCTGGCTCATAGACGCGTCACCCGACCTGCGGGCCCAGGTTGAGCTCGCCCGTGGCCATGGGGGCCCGGCGGCGGACGAAGCAGGAAGGCCTCCCCTGTTCGATGGCATTCTTCTAACCCACGCCCACATGGGGCACTACGCGGGACTCCTACAGCTCGGCCGTGAGGCCTACGGCTCCCAAACTACGCCGCTGTACACGTCACCCTCCATGGGCCAGTACCTGCGTGACAACGGCCCCTGGAGCCTCCTCTTCGATGCCGGGCATCTCGAGCAACGGAACCTCAAGCCCGGTGAGGCGGTGCAACTCTCACCGGCCATCAGCGTCGTCCCTCTCTCCGTGGCCCATCGGGGAGAGTTCAGCGACACCCTGGCTTTCGCGATTCAGGGCCCCGCGCGGAGAGTGCTGTACCTGCCAGACATCGACCGCTGGGAGGGGCCCTGGCTGGACTTCGCTACCTGGCTAGCGGAGTACGACGCGGTCCTGGTGGACGGCACCTTCTTCGACGGGGGGGAACTTCCCGGCCGCGACATGTCCAAGATCCCCCATCCCCCGATCGCTCGCACTCTGAAAGCCATCGAGAATCTGCCCCTGGCCGAGCGTGCCAAGCTCATCTTCTTCCATCTCAATCACTCGAACCCCGTTCTGGACCCCGATAGCCCCCAAAGAGAGCGAGTTCGGGCAAGCGGGGCGCGGGTCGCCTGGGACGGAATGCAGATCGAGCTGTGACCCGCGCTCTGGCTGAGCTTCCCAACCCACGATAGAGTTACCGCTCGCCCAGCTCCCCTTCTCCTCCACTCCCCTCCACAGCCATGATCGTCTCGCGCACAACCCGCAAAGCCATACTCACCAAACTCAAGAAGAAGGTTGCCGAGCACGATCCGATCCTGATCTCCTCCGCGGGTAGCGGACTGGTGGCTAGCTTGCTCGAAAAAGCCGGCGTCGACTGCGTCAACACCTTCGCCGGGGCGCGTCTGCGCGCCAATGGCATGGGCACCATGGCCATGATGTGGCCCATCCTGGACTCCAACGCCCAGGTGCTACGCAACACGACCGAGGACATCCTGCCGGCCATGAAAGGCGACGCGTTCATCTGCGCCTGCATCAACGCCAACGATCCCCTCAAGGACATGCGCACGTTCCTCCAGGTCCTGCTCGACAACGGCATCCCGGCCGTGTCCAACATCGGCCCCTCGATCAGCTACGTGGATAAGGACTCCACCCTCTTCAAGGTCATGCACAAGAGCGGCATCCGCATCGAGCACGAGGTCGAGATGCTCGCTCTGGCCAAAGAAATGGGTCTGTTGAGCGTCGGCCTGGCCTTCGACATGGAAGACGCGCGCGCCATCCTTGAGGGTGCGAAGCCCGACATCTTCTGCTTCCACGCGGGCAACACCAAGGGCGGCCTGCGGGGCTACGATTCGGGCGAGACCATCGAGGGGACCGCCGAACGCACCGAGGTGGCCTACAAGATGGCACGCGAGATCCACCCCGAGGTGATCCTGGTTGGCCACGGTGCCGCCATGGAGACCCCCGACGACGCCCAGTACATGCTGGACCACACCAGCGGACACGGCGTCTGGACCGGCTCCTCCACGGAGCGCCTGCCGATCGAAAAGGCCGTCTTTGAAGCGGCCTCCGCCTTCGCCAACCTGACCTTCAGCGCCAAGGCCACACAGGAATCCTAAGCATGGCGCCGACCATTGCCGTCCTTGCGACGCTGGACACCAAGGGCATCGAAGCCGCCTTCGTCAAGCAGCACATCGAGGCCCTCGGTGGCGAGGCAATCCTCATCGACATGGGACTGGTAGGCGAGCCGGGAACGAGCCCGGACGTTGATCGTGAGGCGCTGATTGCGGCGGGCGGATCCAGCCTGGAGGCCCTTCTCGAGAATCCGGACCGCCAAGAGGCGGCCCCCATACTCATCGCAGGGGCAACGGCCATCCTTCGCGACCTGATAGCCGAGGGCCGTATCGGCGCGGTGCTTGGATTCGGCGGAACCCAGGGGAGCTCCAACTGCTCGGCGGTCATGCAGGCGCTCCCTTACGGATTCCCCAAGATCCTCCTGTCGACTATGGCCTCGGGGGACACGTCTTCATTCGTCGGCATCAAGGACATCACCATGATGTTCCCCGTCAGCGACATCCTGGGTCTCAACCCTTTAGCCCGTACGATTCTAGCCAACGCCGCGGCATGTGCATGGGGTATGGCTCAGGCCACGGTGCCCCTTGAGCGCACGGAGAACGGGCGGGCGGTCATTGCCATGACCAATCTTGGGGTGCTCACCGACGGGACCATGCACGCCCTGAAACGGTTCGAGGATGCGGGTCACGAGGTGATCGTCTTCCACGCGGTGGGCTCGGGGGGGCTAGCCATGGAGCAGCTCATGAAGGAGGGTCACGTACAAGCCGTCTTCGATTACGGGCTGGGCGAGATCGCGGACGAAGTCCATGGAGGCCTACGAGCGGCCAATCCTGAACGCCTGACGGTGGCCGGCCAGCTCGGTCTGCCGCAGGTGATCGTACCCGGCGGCACCGAGCACATCGGCCTGTTCACCGAGCCCAACGTGGTTCCGGAGAGGTTCAAGAACCACCAGCACACCTTCCACAATCCGATCATCTTCGCCCCGCGGCTGAACGCTGAGGAAATGTGCGAGGTAGCGTCCAGCATCTGCGAGCGACTGCAACAAACACGCGGCAACGCGGTGATGTATCTGCCCCTTCGAAGCACCAGCCGCTATGGGGCCGAGGGCGGACCGCTGCGAGATCCCGAGTCCGACGCCGCCTTCTACGCGGCCCTGAAGGAGGGGCTGCCCGGCTCCGTGGAGGTCGTCGAAGTGGATGCGGATGCTGAGGATCCGGCCTTTGTGGATCTGGCCGTAGACCGCCTCCTGGCGATGCTCTAAGCCCAGGGGGGGCTCTCTCCACGGGTCAGCAGAGGCAAATCCTGGGCCCGACCCCAGTCCCAACGCCTTTTCAACAGTTTGCGACTCCAGTCGCAAATGGGTCGTTACCAACGAGGGTCGCCCGGGTTAGTGTGGGCTAACGGATACCACCACACGGCCTCTCTGGCTGCGTGGCGTCCCCACTCATCACATTGAACTCAAGGAACCTGAAATGACTCGCTACCTGATCTGCCTAGGCCTCATCTTCGGTGCTGTCGGAGCCACTCACGAGCAGGCTCAAGCTGTACCCACCACCCAGGCCAGCATCCCCGCAATGGGCAAGTACATGGGCGTGATCGCCAAGATCGACGCCGCGAAGGGCGTACTTGGCCTGAAGACCAAGTCCGGCAAGTCAATCATGATCAAGGGCACGGCCAAGACCAAGGTAGTCATCGCCGGCAAAGCCGCTAAGTTTTCGGACCTCGCGGTCGGAGACAAGATCTTGGTCAAGGGCAAGCTGAGCAAGAAGAAGAAGGTCGTCATTGCGGCCAGCATCGTGTCCAAGTAGCCCTGCTTCGAACGAGCTCCTAAGCCCTCTGGCTGCGCCCAGCGCCTGCCGGAGGGCTTACTTCTTAAGTGCTCTTGAGGGCGAGCGCCGAAGCGAACAGCAGCACACCCGCCATGGCGCTAAGCCAGCGCACCAAGGGCCAGGCACCGGGCGCAGCCTCCGGATTGAAGCTCCGAGAGCGTGGCGCACGGGTCGTCGCGGGCCCCGCAGACTCCCGCTCGCCCTGGGGAAGAACGCCCGGAGCTGAGAGCAGAGCGCGATCGAGAAGATCGGCCCAGGACACAGCGAAGGCCCCGGGATCTCCAGACCGATCCTCAAACGGATCGCCGAACGCCACGCGCACCCAACCCGGACGCCAAGAGACCAGGGGCCAGACCTCTCCGGCCACTTCAGCAGAGAGCCAATGCCTGGGGCGTGGGGCGCTGTCGGATTCCTCGCCCACCTCCACTAGGGGTGCACTCGCCTGCCACCCATCCCGTCCGAATAGCTCAACAGGAAGCGAACCCGACCCCGACCGTGCAGCCACGAGCCGCAAAGCGAGGCTCTCCTCTCCTGAATCGGAATCCGCTATTTCAAGTCCCCGCTCGCCGGCCCAGACTTTCGCGAACGACGCCAATCGGGTCGGCAATCCCTCGTCCAGGAACAGGAACCGCATAGGCATCCCGGCTTCCTCGACCCACTCTCCCGCGCGCATGGACAGCAACCTGTCCCCCACGCTGGCCACGGGGCCGGGAACGGGTCCACCGCCCGAGAGGACGACCCCCGCGTGCTCAGGAAGAGAGCCCGAGGGCATGGAGTCGCTGACCCACAGGGTATGGGGCTCGTCGAGGGCCAACCAAGAAGAGCGTGCATGCCCGGAGGGACCCGGTACAAGGAACGCAGCGGGTACTCGCTCACTGGCAATACGATCCAGACGAGTGAGCCCCGAAATGCGCCGCGACCACCTCAGAGCGGGTCGGGTGTTCTGTTCCTCGAGCAGTTGCTCCAATGCTCGCAAGCCAACGGCCAGGCGGGTCCCTTGACCGCTCGGTACCCCCTCTTCAGTGGTGTGCTCCAGAAACATGGTCGGACGCGTGTCCAGCACCACGTGCCAAGTCATTTGAATGGACGGGTTTTTCAGGCGCGGGCCACCAAGTGCAAGCCCGCCGGCCACAAGCGCACCGATGAGCAGGACGCGTGCCAGGGGCAGGTGCCTTCGGACCCGGGCTCCCTCGCTTTCACCCGTCAGGTTCCGCCACAGCCGCACTGTCCCCAGGTGCAGTGAACTCGGTTTGCCCCGGCGCAATGAAAGCAGGGCTAACACGATGGGTAGGACTAGCGCCCACAAGCCTGTCGGGTGTACCCATTCCAGATTCAAACTCAAGGCTCCAGGGTGGCACGCACGGCGCTCTCAAAGGGTGAGTCACTGGAGAACAAGCCATGGGATACACCGTGACGCGCGGCCATGGACTGCCAGGTCTCTAGTTGACGCTCAAGGTTACTCTCGTAGGCCGCCAGATTGGAGCCATCCAGTCGCACGGACAAGCGCTCACCGCCTTCCGGGTCAACCCACTCAACCCACTCCCCCACTTGGGACGTGGAACCCTCGAGGTGGGAACGCCCGCGCCCCTCAGGTCGGAGCTCCAGAGGAGCGAGAATCTGGATCCAGAACAACTCGCGACCTGGCCGCCGCCAGTGCAGAGCCTGCTTGTGTTCCAGATCGAGCAGGTCTCCGATGAGAAACAGACGGCCGACCTGGCTGGGCGGGCGAGACTCCTCCACCGCGGTGGCCAAGCCCTCCGACCCCTCAGCGCACAGGTTCTGAAGGAACTCCACAAGCTGCCCAATGTCGGACAGCTTGCGCGCCTGAAATCGTCTGGTGCCTGCAACTAGTTCGATACGGGCGCCAACCTGCATGCCCGCCGCAGCAATTCCCCCGGCCACCTCTGCGGCCATCTGCAGCTTGCCGGGTGGCCCGACGCCCATGGAAGCGCTCGTGTCGATCCAGAGGCTCCAGGATTCGGCGGCCTCCCGGCGGGAGACCCGAATGTAGGGCCGGTCCAGCCGCGCCAGAAGGTCCCAATCCAATTGCCGGAGGTCCTCGCCAGGTCGGTAGGGACGGCTGTTAACGAACTCCTCCCCCGAACCCAGCAGGCCCGCACGCCCCGCACCCTCACGACGCTCCAGGCCGGCAGCGAAGCGCAGGCTGAGGCGCTCGAGACGCTTGAGGTACTCCGAACCCAGAACCACGGTGGGGCAAGGTAACTCTCCGGCCTGACGAGCCGCCGCACCTTTCCGCTGAGAGCCGGAGTTCGGGTGGTCGGGCACCTAGCCCTCCTGATCGCCAGCGCGACGCAGGGCAACGAGCGTCATGTCGTCCTCGCGTTCACCGCCGGAGAAGTCCAACACGCCCGCGACAACCTGTTCCGCCAGGTCCTCTGCGCTAGGATCGCCCCAGCCCAACTCGGCCAGAATGGCACGCACACCGGACTCGCCGAAGAAACGATCCGGACGATCGTGATGGCGGGCTTCCACCAACCCATCGGTGAATGCCAAAAGAGTATCGCTAGGATGCAACGCCATCGGCGCGCTCACCTCGTACTCCATCCCATCTATCAAACCCAAGGCGGGGCCGGTAGCGGGCAGATCCACGATTGTCTGATCCGCGTGACGCCAGAGCAGAGGCGGAGTGTGGCCCGCATTCACGTATTCCAACTGCCCGTCCTCGGAGAAGACACCCAAGAAGAGAGTCAAGAACATGCCATCATCCATGCGCTCAGCCAGGTCGGCATTGAGCATGGTGACCACTTTGGCGGGATCCGTCAAAACCTTCAGGTAGGATCGCAAGCTTGCTTGAGCCGTGGCGGTGATCAGTGCCGGTCCGATGCCGTGACCCGTGACATCCCCCACGACCAGGGCCTGGCGTCCATCGCCGAGACGCACAAAATCGTAGAAATCACCGGTGGCGTGTTCGGCGGGTCGAAACCAGCCATACAACTCAAAGCCCTCCACCTGCGGTGGAGCGCTAGGCATCAGACCCTCTTGAATCTCGGTGGCAATCTCCAAGGAGCGCTCGAGGCGCATCTTCTCCAGGAATTGGGCATTGAGCCGAGCGTTCTCCAAGGCGACGGCGATGTGCTGGGCAAGCGCCGAAAAGAGGGCTAGATCACGCGCGGTGAATTCACGGGTGGTCACCTTCGAGTCCACGTACAGGGCTCCACGCTGCAGGCTCGACTCCTCCCGGTGGGCCAAACCCTGCGGGGCCAGGGGAGCACACATCACCCCGCGCAATTTCAAATGAATGACCGAGTGCCCCAGCTCCAGAGCCCGGTCGTCGCCGGCTTCGGTAGTCCGCAGGGGCGTCTCCGTGGTCACGACCTTCTTCACAACCGAAGTTGAATAAGCCCGGTCATCCGCGAGCAGATCTTGACCCTTGGCGCGCGCAACGCGCACGACCTGGGTTCCGTCCGCTTCCATGAGAACCAGAAACCCTCGCTCGGCATCCATGGTCTCGGCAGCCGTATCCACTACGTAGTGCAACAGGGTCTCCACGTCCCGTGACTCTGAAACGTGGCGAATGGCGTCCAACAGTACGTCCAAAGACTTGCCATCGACCAAAGGGTTCCCGCTCAGGATACCGCTGGAAAGAGAATCGTCCTCCGGAGCGCCCACCGCCGAAATCGGGGGGTCGGACAGATCAGGAGCCGCAGCCGGCTTTTTCCTCCAAAGGGCCATGGTACTATCCTAGGCCGTGCTTCTGAGGTGTGCCAATCCCCGCCCAATTCCCTTGCCTGAACACAGGGATTGACCGAGACTAACCGCCCCACTCACCCCACAGTTCCTATGCATATCACCGTTGAACCCAGCGAGAACCACGCCATCCTGCACCTGCGCGGCGAGTTCGATACCTACTACTGCCCGCTGCTCCAGCAGGAAATCGACAATACCCAAAAAGCGGGTATCACACAGGTGGTGCTCAACTTGCGCATGGTGAAGTTCATCAATTCCACCGCGCTGGGCGCAATCATCAAAGCTTCCAAGGCTCTCGGCGCGCAAGGGGGACAGCTCGTCATCTCGCATCCCTCAACTTTCTGTAGGGACATCCTAGAGAAGGTCGGCCTAAACCGCGTCGTGCCCGTACTCGACACGGATGAAGACGCCGTAGCCCAATTCACATCCAAGACCTTGCCGGCGTCAGCCTCCGACGAGGGTGCATTTGAGGAGGACGCTTCCTCAGTGCTCTTCACTCTGAAAGATAAAGAACGCCTGCAGCACTTCATCGCCAGCGTGCGTGCCGACAATCCGGTGCACGGGCATGCATTCGGAGGCAACTGGAGCGGCGTCGGTCGCATGTCCAGCTTGAGCGCCGACGGTTTGGCATTCACCTGGGGGGGAGGGAGTACTGAACTTTCGCCCTTCGAGATGGGGCAGATGCTGGCCCTTGGAACGCCCCTCTCCGTCAAATTCCGCCTGCCACTACTTCAACGCGGATACTGCGAGGCCGTCGTTGAGGTCGAGCAACTCGAAGAGCGTGCAGATGGAGTCAAGCTCGCCTGCGCCTTCAAGGACATCGATGCGGAAACTCTGCGGGCCGTAGCCCAATACGCGCAGGACATGGAACTCTTGAAGGGTGAGCTGGGCGAAACGGTCAGCGAGGGCAGTTCCGGGGACTGAATATCTCGCGGCGTAGCGGCTCGAGGTCCAGCCCCAGAGACTTCAGAATCTATTGAGCGCTGAACGGGACTCGTTCAGGCGATTGACCCGACCTGCGGATCGGCCTCAGGATCCAGCGGCGGGATCGATTGCGATGCCTCCCGACTCGGACTGGCGTAGCTCGCCCAACATCAAGGCCTCGAAGTCCTTCACGATGGTGGGCCATGCGTAACGTTCTTCAGCCTGCTCCCGGGCGGCGACCCCCCACCGACGTCGACGTTCGGGAGAACCCGTGGCGACGGTTAGGGCTTCCTCCCACCCAGCCTCCTCCTGCTTATCGATGAGCAGCCCCCAGCCATCGTGCTCGACAAACTCCTCCGAGCGTGAACCACGTCCCGCAAGGACGGGCAGGCCACAGGCCAGGGCTCGACGCACGCGCCAGCCCGACACGTCATCCTCTAAACAAGGGGAGACAAGCAGGGTAGAAGCTGCCAGCAGCCCAGGCAGTTCTTCCTCTCGCGGTGTGCGCAGCCAACACACGCTCGCCCCTATCCCTAGCCGGCTGGCCTGTGCACGAAGATGGTGAGCGGCAGGTCCAGTGCCTGCCATCACTAAGGTCCAACCCTCCCGCCTTCCAACGGTATGCGCAAAGGCCTCCACCAATACCTCCAAGCCCCGTCCATGATCGAGGCGGCCCAGATGCAGCAGGATGCGCCCACGGATTCCATGTTGAGTGGGCAGAGGGCTGGTTAGGTCGGGCCTGTAGTGGCCCAGGTTCACGCCCCCGGGGAGAACGTGAATGCGCTCGGGATCAAATCCCTCCTCTTCCGCCTGGGTGCGCGCCACCGCATCCAAAGCAATCACTCGGCTCGCGCGCCGCCGAACATAGGAACCCCATAAGCACTCCCCCAGCCAGCGCACGGCACGCTCTAGGCGCCGACCCCGGTCCGGAAGAGCCTCCTCCACAAGGAATAGCGGTACGTTGATCTTGGAGGCACACCGAGCCGCCCGGGCTGCCGCTGGCGAGAGGGCATCGTAGGCCACGAGCACATCGGGAACGAAGCGGGCGATGCTCACCACGGGATCCGCCTGGACGGAGGTTCCCATATCCCCTGAACGCGGAATGGCCCCTGGCGTCGCGCCAAAGCCCCGCACCACGTGCCCACGGCCCAAGAGCTCTCGGGCCAATTCCGGAGCATGTTGAGGCACCCGGTTCTTGAACCGAAAGGGGTTGACGACGAGGGCGATACGGAGGGGACGAGACAAGGAAGGCTCTCAATCAAGGAGAAGAGTCTCAGGATCGAACGCAATCTGGTCGATTCTTGAGTCAGGACAACAGTGAATCCCAGTGAGTTTGGCTGGGAATGCCCAGGCCACGGTATCGGAAAATATTTCCGGATCAAGATCGGCCTCTAGCCTCTCCCCCAAACGACAACGCACCCAAGACAAAACGACTCATGCACCACTCCTACCGCCACCGCCCGGACACCACTTCAAAGGGCATATTCATCGACCGTTGGGGAACCCTCTTCGAGCGCCCGCGCAAGGGGTTCTTGAGTAGCTTTGACCGGGTGCGATTCACCCCAGGCGCTCTAGATGCCCTATTCATGGCAAGCCAGGCGGGCTGGAATCTGTACCTGATCGGCAATGAGGACTCCGTGGCATTCGGAAACCTCTCTAAGGAGAAGTGGGAGACTTTTGAGCGAGCCATGCTGGCCCAACTCCGGAAACAGGGCATCCCCATAGCGCGCAACTACGCCTGCCTTGAGAACCCAGCCGGCGCCCCCCCCCACAACGCCGAGTCCGTGTTCCTTCTACCCAACACCGGTACATTCCATCACGCCGCCCAAGTGGACGGCATCGATCTACGTCAGAGTTGGGTCATTGGCGACAGTTCCCTTGAACTCGTCGCGGGCTGGCGAGCCAACTGCCGCCTGGCCAGCGTGCGAACGGGCGAGGCCCTCAAGGATGGTCATTACCCCGTCGAGCCAGAATTCAGCACGGACTGCCTCGCGGAAGCCTTAGCCAGGTTGAGCCAGGGAGCCCTATCCAAGGCATCTTAGGGCGGAGATAAAAGCGAGTCCGCGCCTGCCCTATCTCAGGGCATTGCCAGCCGCGCTCGCAAGATCGCAGCACGAGCCTGGTCGCGCTCAGACACGTCCAGCAGACCCTCCTCAGGATCGGCAGCCACGAGTGCTTGTACGTGACCGCGTTGAACCTGGAGGCCCAACTCGTTGAGATCCCGTACTCCGGGTCCATCCAGCATCCCCAGGTGTAGGCCTAGGCGTAGATTGGAGAGATGTGCGAGCGCGTCTGCTGTCGGAATGGAACGTGCGGACCTCAGTATGGCCTGCGACTTGTGGATACGGTCCCGGAGAGGAACGCCCAGGTGCTCATTCAGTTCTGAACGGATCCTGCGTTCAAACTCGATGATCTTAGGGAGCAGAGCCATGAGATCTCCAATGAGCTGAGACTCGCTACGGCCCAAGGTGATCTGGTTGCTGATTTGGTAGAAGTCCCCCGCTGCTCGACTTCCCTCACCCGCCATGCCACGGACCACAAGACTCGTTCGCTGCGCCGCATTGAAGACCTTCTCCAGTTCGCCGCGCACGAGCCCCAGACCCGGCAAGTGCAACATGACGGAAGCGCGCATCCCCGTCCCCACGTTGGTTGGGCAGCCGGTGAGATAACCCAAGCTCGGGGTATGGGCGAAGGGGACGCGCTCTTCCATGAAGCGATCGAGAATGCGCGCGCGCTGGAGAGCTAGGTCGAGGTCCATCCCCGCCGCCATGGCCTGCAAGCGCACGTGGTCTTCCTCATTCACCATGACCGAGCTGGACTCGCTCTCACCAAATGCCACAGCCCGCCCGGCTGCGTCAGCGCCAGATTCGCCACCGGGGGTTTCCTCTGGCATCAGATCGCGGCTGATGAGATTGCGCTCGCACAGAAGCAGCCGCACGACGGGGCTGGCCTCGAGCATGGAGACCCACGACGTGTTTCCGTCAATGCGCGCCTCGAGCAGGACCTCCTTCAGGCGCGAGGCGATGTGAATGGCTCGCTCGGGATTCAGCCGGGCCACAAATGGCTCGCCCGCCAAGTTACGGGCTAGCCGCACCCGGCAGGACACAACGACGTCGGCGTCGGGCCCTTCGGTTCGAAGCCACTCCCCCGCCCTGCGCACCAGGGTCTTTGGATCAATAGGAGAATAGGCCATAGGAATCGTCAGGAGGGTCAGGCGGCTGCCGGAAGGTCGACAGTGCACACCGTTTATAGCCCACTTCTTG